>CAYMPK010000038.1:6771-15487 GCA_964392145.1 uncultured Actinomycetes bacterium
CAGCTCGGGAAGTGCTTGAGACGTCCTTCGCCCAGTTCCAGGCCGACCGGGCGGTAGTGGGGCTGGCCACCCAATTGCGCAGGCAGGAGGAGGCGGCAGAGGGGTACCGGCACTCAATGGAGTGTCATCTGGGGGACTTCAGCGAGTACGCGCAACTGCGGGAGGAAATCAACCAGCGGGAGAAGGCCCTGTCGAGGAGGGGGCAGGCTGCGCGCCGTAACAGCGCCGCCCGGAGTCTGGCGCTGTTACGGGTAGGGGACGTGATCGTGGTTCCCGCGGGTCGACGCGCGGGGCCGGCGGTGGTGATAGACCCGGGACTCATCGAGGGTGAGGATCCGCGCCCGCAGGTCCTGACCGTGGATCGGCAGGTGCGACGGCTGTCGGTGGTCGACTTCACCAGTCCCGTGGAGCCGATCGAGCGCATCCGGATCCCCAAGAACTTCAGCGCCCGAAGCGCAAGTGCCCGGCGCGATCTGGCGCTCACCTTGCGGGAGAAGACCAATGGCATAGACATCAAACGTCCCCGCAAGGACAGAGGTGGCCCGGGTGCCTCCGACGTGGAACTCCAGCAGCTTCGCAACCGCCTGCGCAAACACCCCTGCCACGGCTGCAATGAACGAGAGGACCATGCGCGCTGGGCTCAGCGCTACCACCGGTTGCAGCGCGAGATCACCACGCTGACTGCCAGGGTGGAGCAGCGCACGAATTCCATCGCTCGACAATTCGACCGGGTGTGCGCAGTGCTGGCCGAATTGGGTTATCTCACCTCTGCCGGTGACGGCGCCGAGGTGACCGCTGCCGGACATCGGCTGGCCAGGATCTACAACGACAACGACCTACTGGCCGCCGAGGCTTTGCGCACAGGCCTGTGGCGCGATCTCGATCCGGCGGAGTTGGCGGCAGTCTGCTCAACTCTGGTCTTCGAAGGGCGACCGGCCGAGGAACCCGCGGCGCCGAAGATGCCGAACTCCAAGGTCGCCTCGGTGATCCGCGACCAGTCCGCGCTGCTCGCGGATCTGAAATCCGTCGAGCGTGAGCATCGGGTGTCCTTCCTGGGCGAACTCGACCCGAGGTTCGCCTGGGCCGCGTACCGCTGGGTCAACGGACGTTCCCTGCAGAGTGTCCTCCGCGAGGCGGATCTCGCTCCCGGTGACTTCGTCCGGTGGTGCAAGATGCTCGCCGACTTCCTGGGGCAGGTCGCTGATGCCTCAGTTCCGGACGGCGACCCCGATCCGGATGCCGGCCAGGTCCACGACTCGGCGATTCAGGCAGCCCGGGCCATCAAACGCGGAGTGGTCGCCTACAGCTCCGTGGTGTGAGACCGTCATGCCTCGATCGGCCACGCTAGTTTGAGGCCATGGCGATTGACCCGTTGGCAACCTCCGACCCAGCCGAACTGACCGCACGCCTAGCCCTTGCTGCGGCCGACGCAGCCGCACTGGGTCTCGACGCGGTCGTCGTGACCCCTGGCACCGACATGACCTACCTGTGCGGCTACGTGGCTCTGCCGTTGGAGCGCCTGACGGCACTGATCATCACCCCGGGTGAGTCACCCAAGATGGTGGTCCCGTTGCTTGAGCAGCCGGCCGCTGTGGCTGCGGGAGTCGAGGACCTCGGCATCGTGGTCGCCGCGTGGGAGGAGACCGAGGACCCCTACAGCCTGGTCGCCGATCTGATACCGGGCGCTCATCGGATCGCGGTCAACGATGCCATGCTCGCCCGCGCCGCCTTCGGGCTCAGGGATGCGATGCCCCTGGCGAGCCTGGAACTGGCCGGTCCGGTGATCGGCGAACTTCGGATGCGCAAGACAGCCGCCGAGGTTGCCGCCCTGCAGGAGGCGGGCGCTGCGATCGACTGGGTGCACGCCCATGTCGCTGAGCTTCTCCGCCCCGGAGTCACCGAACGCGAGGTCGCCACTCGGATCGCGGATCTGATCCTCGACTCCGGCCATGCCACGGTCGACTTCGTCATCGTGGCCTCCGGCCCGAACGGCGCCAGCCCCCACCACGAGGTCTCCGACCGGATTCTCGAGGTCGGCGACCCGGTGGTCGTGGACATCGGCGGAACCATGCCCTCGGGCTATTGTTCGGACAGCACCCGCACCTACTCGTTGGGCGAGCCCCCGGCGGCTTTCCGGCAGGCTTTCGACGTGTTGGTGACCGCACAGGCGGCCGCGGTGGCGCACGTCCGGCCGGGGGTCACCTGCGAATCCGTCGACGCGGCCGCCAGGGACATTCTGAGTGCGGCCGGTTTGGGCGATGCGTTCATCCACCGAACCGGGCACGGAATCGGGCTGGAGACACACGAGGAGCCCTACATCGTCTCCGGCAACGTGCTCGCGCTGGAACCTGGCTTCGCATTCAGCATCGAGCCGGGGTTCTACTTGGCGGGTCGATTCGGGGCGCGGATCGAGGACATCGTGGTCTGCGACAGCGACGGTGTGGTCAACTGCAACAATCGGCCCAGGGAACTTGTAGTTGTCGACGTGTGACTTGGAGAACCGCCATGGCAGTCCAGCGGGACCTACCCAATGACGAGGCCCGGGATCTGCTGGCACTGACCTCGGACCTCGCCGAGCGGGAACTCCGCCCAAGGGTGGCCGACGCGGAGGCCGTCGGTGAATTCCCGCGCGAGACCCTCCGTGTGCTGGGCAACGCCGGTCTGCTGGGACTGCCGTACCCATCGGACCTCGGCGGCGGAGGCGTCCCCTTCGACGTCTACCTGCAGGTCCTGGAGGAACTGGCCCATGGCTGGCTCAGTGTCGGGCTCGGAGTCAGCGTGCACTCGCTGTCCTGCTTCCCACTCGCAACGGCAGGTACCCCCGAACAGCAACAGACCTGGTTGCCGGACATGCTGGCCGGCGACCTTCTCGGTGCGTACTGTCTCTCGGAACCGAACTCCGGCTCGGATGCCGCGGCGTTGACAACCACCGCACGGCGCGACGGCGACGGTTACATCCTCGACGGGGTGAAGGCGTGGATCACCCACGCCGGACAGGCGGACTACTACGTGGTCATGGCCCGCACAGGAGCGGCAGGCCCCGGCGGCGTCAGTTGCTTCCTGGTGCCCGCCGATGCGGCCGGCATCTCGTTCGGATCGCCTGAGCGGAAGATGGGAATGCGAGGGTCTCCCACCGCACAGGTGCGACTCGACGGCGTGCGGGTGGGTGCGGACAGGCTGATCGGCGAAGAAGGGCAGGGATTCGCCATCGCAATGGCGGCTCTGGACGCTGGGCGACTGGGCATCGCGGCGTGTGCTGTGGGTCTGGCCCAGGCGGCGCTTGACGAGGCTGTCGCGTACTCGCGGCAGCGTGAGGCCTTCGGTCAACCCATCGGGGACTTCCAAGGGGTGTCGTTCCTGCTGGCTGACATGGCCACCGGCATCGCGGCGGCACGCGCGCTGTACCTGGACGCGGCCCGTTCCCGCGAAGCCGGACGCCCGTATGCCACCCAGGCGGCGATGGCGAAACTGTTCGCCACCGATACCTGTATGCAGGTCACCACCGATGCCGTGCAGGTTCTCGGTGGGGCTGGATATGTGGAGGATTTCCCGGTGGAGCGCTTCATGCGCGAGGCCAAGGTACTTCAGATCGTGGAGGGTACGAACCAGATCCAGCGGCTGGTCATCGGCCGCGCCTTGGCGAAGGGCTAGGGGCGCAGGGAGATAGGCTCGCACCCGTGGAGGACACGGACCGTCGGATCGTCGACTTGTTGCTGACAGATGGCCGGATGTCGTTCACCGACCTCGCCAAGGCCACGGGTCTGTCGACCTCCGCAGTGCACCAGCGGGTCCGCAGACTGGAGGATCGCGGGGTTATCCAGGGCTATCGGGCGATCGTGGACCCGGTTGCGGTGGATCGGTCGCTGACGGCGTTCCTGTCGCTGACCCCCACTGGCGGGATCCAGCCCGATGGCGCAGTCGAGGCCTTGGCGGAGTTGCCGGAGATCAGCGCCTGCTACTCCGTCGCCGGTCGGGAGTCGTTCATCGTGATCGTTCGGGTGGCCACCCCGAACGCGTTGGAGGAGTTGCTGAACGAGATTCAACGGCGTACCGGGATGTCCACGCGCACGACGGTGGCGCTCTCCACGAAGTTCGACCGATGAGCATCCAGATCCCACACCGGGACACCCCGGCAGGGCAGACCCCGCGTCGGACCCTCTACCGCAACGGCGTTGTCTACAGCCAGACAGACCCGTTCGCAACGGCTTTGCTGGTCGAGGGCGACATCATCGCCTGGCTCGGTTCCGATGCCGCAGCCGAGGTCCACCGGGATACGCAGACCGAGGTCGTCGACCTCGACGGCGCCCTGCTGGCTCCGGCGTTCGTGGATGCCCACATCCATGCCACCGCTTCCGGTATCGCCGGCATCGGACTGGACCTCACCGCGACGACTTCGCTGGCGCAGGTCCTGGACATGGTCACCGAGGCGGTGCGCAGCGGACCGGGTGGCACGATCATCGGCTACGGATGGGATGAGCAGGTCTGGCCGGAGCAGCGGGCTCCTACCCGGACGGAACTCGACCGTGCCGGGTACGGGGCAGCCATCCTGCTCGACCGGATCGACGTGCACAGCTCGGTCGTCTCAAGTGCCCTGTTGGCCGCGATCCCCGGACTGCCCGAATTGGCGGGCTACGATCCCGATGGTTGGTTGCGCGAGCATGCCCATGAGCAGGCCCGGGCGGCGGTGTATGCGGACCTTCCCGCGGCCCAGCGCCGGGCGGCCCAGCAGGCCGTGCTGGCCGAAGCCGCCAGAGTCGGCATCGGAGTCGTGCACGAGATCGGTGGTCCGACTATCTCCAGCGCTGCCGACATGGCTGGGCTGCTGGACCTGGCCGACTTGGGTCACGGACCCGAGGTGGTTGGCTACTGGGGCGAACTCGACGGGGTGCGCCGCGCCATCGACTTGCGCTGCTCGGGGGTGGCGGGCGATCTCTTCGTGGATGGGACGGTCGGTTCCCACACCGCCGCCCTTCGGGAGGACTATGCCGACCGACCGGGTCGTGGGCATCCCTACCTGACCGCGGCGCAGGTGCGCGATCACGTGATCGACTGTGCCGCGAACCGGGTGCAGGCGGGATTCCACGTCATCGGTGATGGTGCGCTGGACCTGGTGTTGGCCGGCTTCACGGAAGCCGCCCAGCGCATCGGTGCCGACACCATCCGCACCGGTTCCCACCGCCTGGAACACGTCGAGTTCGTGCACCCCGAGCACATTCCGGTGATGGCTGGGATGGGGCTCATCGCGAGCGTCCAACCGATGTTCGATGCCGAATGGGGGGGTCCCACGGCGATGTACGCCGAGCGGCTGGGGGATCGCTGGCGGTCGATGAACCCCTTCGCTTCGATGCAGGCCGGGGGAGTGGTCCTGGCCTTCGGCTCAGACAGTCCGGTCACCGCGCTGGGTCCCTGGGCGGCGGTTCGCGCCGCCGCGGAGCATCGAACCGCGGAGCAGCGAATGAGCGTACGCGCGGCCTTCGCCGCACACACCCGCGGCGGCTGGCGTGCAGCTGCCAACCGGGGCGGTGTGTTGGCGCCGGGCGAGCCCGCGTTCCTCGCCGCATGGGATTTCGAAGAGTTGGTGGTCGCATCTCCCGACGACCGGGTGTCCGCGTGGTCCACCGACCCTCGATCGGCAACTCCTGGGCTACCGGATCTCGCTCCGGATCGGGCGCTTCCGACTTGTCTGCGCACGGTTGTGCGTGGTCGGACGGTGTTCGACTCAGGCGACCTATGAGTTCCGGCCCGGTCACGGGGGTGGAGCCGGCTGTGGGCGCTGCCCGGGCCACCTGGTGGTACCGCCTGCGTCGGCCGGTGCTGGCGCTGGCGGCGGGGTTGTCGATGGCGGCAGCCTTCCCCGAGCCCGGATGGAGCTACCTGGCTCCCGTCTCGGTCGCCCTGTTCACGTTGGCCTGTTGGCGCGCCAGACTCCGGGTCGGCTTCGGCTGTGGACTCCTCTCGGGGGTGGTCTTCTACCTGCTGCTGTTGTCCTGGTTGAGGGTCATCGGGGTCGATGCATGGCTGTTGCTCTCGGTGCTCTGGAGTCTTTGGCTGGCGCTGCTGGGGCTCGCGGTCGCGCTCGTGGCAGGCAGGCTGCGCTGGTGGCCGATCGCGGTGGCGGCACTATGGGTGCTGCAGGAGGCCATCCGTGACCGGGTTCCCTGGGGTGGATTCCCGTGGGGTCGGTTGGCCTTCTCCCAGCCCGAAACCTCCGTCACTCCATTGGCGGCGCTGGGAGGCGCACCCCTGGTGACCTTCGCAGTGGCTCTTGTCGGCGCCTTGATGGCGTCAGCTGTGTTGTCCCTTCGAGTGCGACGCTGGACCACCGGCGCGGTTGCCGCCGCGGTCGCCGTACTGGTGATGGTGATGGGCCTGGCCGTTCCACTCCCGGTGGCCGGACAGCCTTCCCCTCCGGAGGGCCGTCTCGCCGTTGTGCAGGGAAGCGTCCCGCGACCGGGGCTCGACTTCAACAGTCGTCGACGCGCGGTGTTGGAGAATCACGTCTCGGAGACGCTGCTGCTGGCCGACAGGGTCCGCCGGGGAGAGGTGCCGCAGCCGGAAGCCGTGATCTGGCCGGAGAACTCGTCCGACGTGGATCCCTACGCGGACGTGGCAGCGGCCACGCGGATTGCCGCAGCCGCCGATGCCATCGGCGTGCCGATCCTTGTTGGGGCTGTGGTGACGGTACCGACCGACGTCAGCAAACTGTGGAACATCGGAGTCGTCTGGGATCCCAAGACCGGACCCGGGGACGTGTACATCAAGCGACATCCGGTGCCGTTCGGCGAGTACCTGCCCGGCCGTGACGTGTTGGGCGGCCTGGTGGACCGGTTCCAGCGCATCCCGCGCGACTTCCAAGGTTCAGACGATCCCGGGGTGCTCCAATTGGGTCCGGTGCGGATCGCGGACGTCATCTGCTTCGAGATCGCCTACGACTCCATCGTGCGCGATGCCGTGCGCGCGGGCGGCAGGGTTCTCGTGGTGCAGACCAACAATGCGACCTATGGCGGCACCGCCCAGCCCGCTCAGCAGGTCGCGATGTCCCAGTTGCGCGCCGTCGAGCATGGTCGAGGGGTGATGGTCGCGGCCACCAGCGGAATCTCCGCGGTCATGTCCGCAGACGGCCGCGTCGTGGCGCGGTTGCCGGAGAACGTTCCAGGCAGCATCGTGCAGCAGGTGCCACTGCGCGACACCCTCACGATCGCCGACAGACTCGGCTTCTGGCCTGAGTTGCTCGGTTGCGGCGTTGCTCTCGCTGCCTTGGTGCTGGCGGCGCGCCGCCTCGCGGGGGACCGCCGCCGACGCAGGTCAGGCTAAGGTTTGCCCTGTGAGCAGCCACGACGATGCCCCGGGCTCGACCGATTCCGAATTCGCCGATCTCGGTCGGATCCTGGTCATCATCCCGACCTACAACGAAAAGGACAACGTGTCCTCGATCGTGTCGCGGGTTCGTGCCGCCACTCCGGAGGTCCACGTCCTCGTGGCCGACGACAATAGCCCCGATGGGACCGGTGTCATCGCCGACCGCATTGCTGCTGAAGATGACCACGTCCACGTGATGCACCGGATGGGCAAGGAGGGCTTGGGCGCGGCATATCTGGCCGGGTTCTCCTGGGGTCTGGAGAACGATTTCGACGTTTTGGTGGAGATGGACGCCGACGGCTCCCACCAGCCAGAGGAACTGCCGCTGCTGCTCGACGCCTTGCGGGGTGCCGACCTCGTGCTCGGATCCCGGTACGTTCCGGGCGGCAGTGTCGTGAACTGGCCGAAGTCGCGGGAGGTCCTGTCCCGTGGCGGCAACTGGTACACCCGCCGGGCGTTGAAACTGCCACTGCGCGATGTCACGGGCGGCTACCGCGCGTTCCGCGCGAGCACGTTGCGCTCGCTTGATCTGCACGGCGTCGGAAGCGCCGGGTACATCTTCCAGGTAGATCTGGCGTACCGGGCTATCCAGCGCGGGCATGTCGTCACCGAGGTACCGATCGAATTCGTCGAACGGGAGGTGGGCGACTCCAAGATGAACCAGAAGATCGTCTCGGAGGCACTCTGGCGGGTCACGGTGTGGGGGATGAGGGACCGCACGCGGCGGGTGGGCCGCTACCGCAACTCGAAGCAGAAGCACTCCACGGGGCAAGGTTGGTAGGAAGCGGGTTCATCGCATGCGCGCACTGCTGATCCTTGTTGCGGTGATCGCGCTGCCGTTCGCCGAGATCGCGCTGGTCGTCTGGTTGGTGCATCACTTCGGCTGGGGACCGGTGCTGATCTCAGGGGCCCTGTTGTTCGGATTCGGGATCGCCATGGTTCGCCGGGCCAGTCAGAAGTGGTCGCGCCTTGCCCGCGATGCTCAGGTCGATCCGGGCATCATGCAGACGACATTGCCCGGCGATGTGGGCGATGCCAGTCTGCTGTTCCTAGGAGGACTGCTGCTGATCCTGCCCGGGTACATCACCGGGGCGGTGGGCCTGGTGTTCGTGTTTCCGCCCACCCGGCGCCTGATCGGTCGATCCTTCGGTGGCAGGGTCTCGGCGATGGCCAGCCAGCAGGGGTACAAGCGCGTCACGATCATCGAGGGCGAAACAGTGACCGGCCCGTCCGGATCGCGGCCGGAGCAGCGCTCCTCGGATACTGCACCGGGTGCTTCGCAGGGCCCGGTGATCATCTCCGGTGAGATCGTTGCCGGCCCGGGTGACGACCGGGGGAGAGGTCGCGGATCCGGCGC
>CAYMPK010000039.1:0-15470 GCA_964392145.1 uncultured Actinomycetes bacterium
CCGCACGCACCATCTTGCCCTCTGCCTCCCTGCGCTCAGCATAGCCAGCCGGGGATCGCGCGCGGACCGCGACGAACAGGACTGTCCCGCTCGCAGCGCGAGGACGGATCGGGGCCGGGAAGACAGGTCGCAGCCGAGAGGTTGTGTGATGTCCGCCCGGCCGAGGGCCATACTGGATGTGCTGCCAGCGGGGGCGGTGATGCGTCGACCGGAGATGAAAGATACATTTACCGCATGAAGTCGAACCTCGTACGCACCCCGCGCGTCGGCTAGCACCACAGCCGCCGCGCGGACCCCTCCTTCCCACAGTGGAACGGGGGGTTTTCTTGTGAAGCAGGACCCAACCAGCACCGACCCAGCAGTGAGGACGAGATGACAGCGAACCACTCAGATGACGTCACCACCGGCGCCTCGAGTCTGATCAGATCGTTGGAGGAGGTCGGCGCGGACACCGTCTTCGGGATTCCCGGTGGCGCCATCCTGCCGGCCTACGACCCGCTGATGGACTCGACCAAGTTGCGGCACATCCTGGTCAGGCACGAGCAAGGCGCGGGTCACGCAGCGGAGGGCTACGCGGCAGCGAGCGGTCGGGTCGGCGTGTGCATGGCGACCTCCGGTCCGGGCGCGACGAACCTGGTCACCCCGCTGGCGGACGCCTACATGGACTCGGTCCCCATCGTGGCGATCACCGGACAGGTGCCTTCGCCGGCGATCGGAACCGACGCCTTCCAAGAGGCGGATATCCGTGGCATCACCATGCCGATCACCAAGCACAACTTCCTGATCACCGACCCCGCGGAGATTCCGCGTGCCATCCGTGAGGCGTTCCACATCGCTGGCACGGGCCGGCCCGGTCCCGTTCTGGTCGACATCAGCAAGGACGCTTTGGCCGCACAGACCACTTTCCACTGGTCCGAAGAGATGGAGCTGCCCGGCTACCGGCCGAATACCCGGCCGCATTCGAAGCAGATCAGGGAGGCGGCCAAGATGATCCTGTCAGCTCGCCGCCCCGTGCTGTACATCGGAGGCGGCGTGATTCGCGCCGACGCCTCACCTGAACTCCGACGGCTCGCCGAATTGACGGGCATCCCGGTCGTCACCACCCTGATGGCGCGCGGAGCTTTCCCCGACAGCCATCCCCAGCACTTGGGCATGCCCGGGATGCATGGAACCGTCCCGGCGGTCGCGGCTCTGCAGAGTTCGGATCTGCTGATTACGATCGGGGCCCGGTTCGACGACCGGGTCACCGGGCGCCTGGACTCCTTCGCGCCCGATGCCGCCGTCATCCACGCCGATATCGATCCGGCTGAGATCGGCAAGAATCGGCGCGCGGACATTCCGATCGTCGGGGACGCGAAGCTGGTGATGGCCGAACTCATCGATGCGTTGGGGGCGGAACATGCGGCCGGTCGGACAGGGGACTACGAGGGGTGGTGGGTGACCCTCAACGACCTCAAAAGGCGTTTCCCGCTGGGCTACGACGATCCCGATAACGACGAGCTGGCGCCGCAGTACGTCATCTCCCGGCTGGGCGAGATCGCTGGTCCGGAGGCGCTCTACGTCGCGGGGGTGGGTCAGCACCAGATGTGGGCCTCGCAGTTCATCGGCTACGAGAACCCCCGCACGTGGCTCAATTCCGGCGGCCTGGGCACCATGGGTTACGCAGTTCCGGCGGCCATGGGCGCGAAGGTCGGTCGTCCGGACGCCACCGTCTGGGCTATCGACGGCGATGGCTGTTTCCAGATGACCAACCAGGAACTTGCCACCTGCACCATCAACGACATCCCGATCAAGGTTGCCCTGATCAACAACTCGTCGCTGGGCATGGTCAGGCAGTGGCAGACCCTCTTCTACAACGAGAGGTACTCGCATACCGACCTGAAGTCCCACGAGTTCCCCGACTTCGTGAAGCTGGCCGAGGCCTACGGCTGCCACGGCTTGCGGGTCAACAGTCCCGAAGGTGTGGACGCGGCGATCGAGAAGGCCATGGACATGAACGATGCTCCGGTGGTGATCGACTTCCGGGTTCATCGAGACTCGATGGTGTGGCCGATGGTGCCCGCGGGGACCTCCAACAGCGAAATCACCAACGCGCGGGATCTGGCGCCCGCCTGGGACCGAGGGGACACGGAATGAACACCAGCACCCTGAGCGTGCTCGTGGAGAACAAACCCGGCGTGCTCGCGCGGATCGCCGCGCTGTTCAGTCGCCGTGGCTTCAACATCGAGTCGCTGGCGGTGGGTCCCACCGAGGATCCGCTCATCTCGCGCATGACGATCGTGGTCAACTGCGAGCGGGCGCCGCTGGAGCAGGTGACCAAGCAGCTGAACAAGCTGATCAACGTGATCAAGATCGTCGAGTTGGACCCCGAATCAGCGGTTCAGCGCGAAATCGTTCTGATCAAGGTGTCGGCCACCGCCGGTGCTCGTTCCGGTGTGCTCGAGACGGCGAACATGTTCCGGGCCCGACTCGTCGATGTGGCGACGGAGTCATTGACGATCGAGGCGACCGGGGATCGCGGCAAACTCGAGGCACTACTGACGGTGTTGGCGCCATATGGCATCAAGGAACTCGTGCAGTCGGGCGTCGTCGCCCTCGGCCGCGGAAGCAGAAGCATCACCGACCGGGCGAAGGCCGGTGCCTGAGACCACCCCGGGTGCTCGCCTGCGGGGCCGTCGGCGACCGCCTCGCTGCCTCGTGACGGGGCTGGGTACCCTCGGAGCAACAGAACTGTTCGGTCCGGTGTCGTGCCGGCCGTCACCTCTTACCTCACGTCCACCAATCGCAATCCAACCAGGAGTTCACCGTGGCTGAAATGTTCTACGACGACGACGCCGATCTCGCACTCATCCAGTCCAAGAAGGTCGCGGTGCTGGGATTCGGTTCGCAGGGCCACGCCCACGCGCTGAACTTGCGGGACTCCGGTGTTGACGTCCGAGTCGGGCTGGCCGAAGGTTCCAAGAGCCGAGCCAAGGCCGAGGCCGAAGGGCTTCGGGTCGTCGATCCGGCGACCGCGAGTGCAGAGGCCGACGTGATCATGGTGCTCGTCCCCGACCCCGTTCAGCGAGGTCTGTATGCCGAAGCGATCGCGCCGAACCTGAGCGCTGGCAAAGCGTTGTTCTTCGCCCACGGCTTCAACATCCGGTTCGGCTACATCGCACCGCCTGCCGAGGTCGACGTCGCCATGGTGGCACCGAAGGGTCCGGGGCACCTCGTCAGGCGCGAGTACGAGGCCGGACGCGGGGTCCCGGTGCTCGTCGCCGTCGAGCAGGACGCTTCCGGTGAGGCCCTCGCGCTCGCCCTGTCCTATGCGCGCGCCATCGGCGGGCTGCGGGCGGGCGGCATCAAAACGACCTTCACCGAGGAGACCGAGACCGATCTCTTCGGGGAACAGGCGGTCCTCTGCGGCGGAGCCTCAGCGCTGGTCATGGCGGGCTTCGAGACCCTGGTCGAGGCGGGCTACCAGCCCGAGGTGGCCTACTTCGAGTGCCTGCACGAACTCAAACTCATCGTTGACTTGATGTACGAGGGCGGAATCGCCAAACAGCGCTGGTCGGTGTCCGACACCGCCGAATACGGCGACTACGTGTCCGGTCCGCGGGTCATCGACGCGCAGGTGAAGGAGAACATGGCGGCCGTGCTGGCCGACATCAGGTCCGGAGCCTTCGCCGAGCGGTTCATCGCCGACCAGGACGCGGGCGCCCCGGAGTTCAAGGCGTTGCGTGCCCAGGCCGAGGCCCATCCGATCGAGGCGACTGGGCGCGAGTTGCGTGGGCTGATGGCCTGGGTCGATTCCGGTGACGACGACTATGTCGAAGGCACCGCGGCACGCTGAACTGCACCGTCCACGGGATCCGAACCCGGGGCAGCGAGGTGATCGTCGGGCGGATTCGTCTCGACGATCCAGCACTCGACGTAGAACAGTGCCCGCGCAACGATGTTCACCCACGCCAGGATGGTCAGTACCAGTACGACCCCACCCGAAGTGTCGGGGTCATACAGTGCGCCCAGGTAGGTGTAGATGAGCACGAAGTTGGCAGCTACCACGAATGCGGCGAACAGGGCCGAGGCCAACAGCGAGGGGGCCGCCCGATAACGCCTGCTGACTCGACGGATCGGCAAGAAGACAGCCAGGGTCAGCAGGACCTCGGCAAGGACCACCAGGCCGACCTTCCCGATGCTGACGAGGGGCCGGGGGACAGGAGTGTTGAGCAACTCGGAGATGGCGGCCGTTCGGATGGCTGTGCCGAGCGCAAGCAGCCACCCCGCCAGTACCACCAGGGCCAACAGGAGTCCGGCAATCAGGTTCCGTGGTCGCCAGGTGTGGAACCTGCGCGGTTCGCCCGGGCGAAGGACCTTCCACGAACCTTCACGCAGCGCTTTGGCCGTGTAGGTGGCGGAGAGCAGAAAGGTGAGCCAGCCGAGGACGTCGAGGACGGCACCGCGGGAGCGCAGGAGTGCCACCTCTACAGCTGCGCCGAGATCCAGGTCCGACGGTGCTTGGGCGGTCGGGATGATCACCTCGTTCACACCGGGCATCACGTGCGTCACGCCCTCCAGCGCGAACAGCACTCCCAGCATCACGCAGATCGCCAGGAACAAAGCTCGGTACACGACGATCAGCGCGGAGTACTCCACCTGTCGTCCGCGGTAGCGTTCCACGGCCCGCGCCACGTGGTCGAGGGAACCCCATCGCGCCCGGGCCCGGTCGAACCGTGTCCTGATCCGGTGACGCTGTCGGCGCCACCAGACCATGCCTTCCTCGTGCGCATCGTCGGCCACACCTGAGTTGTACCGCATGCCCAGTGGTTGCCGCGCGCAACCGACGTACGTCGGGGGAGAGCAACTGCACCGTGGCGGATCTCACGCCGCTCCTCCCCAACGCGGCCGCCAACGCGCGGGTAGACTTGAAGGACACCCAATCCCTGGATACCGGAGCACATTCGTGTCTAAGCCCGTCGTACTCATCGCCGAGGAATTGTCCCCAGCAACCATCGAGGCCCTGGGCCCGGACTTCGAGGTCCGTCACTGCGACGGAGCCAACCGCGATGAATTGCTGCCCGCCATCGCCGATGTCGACGCGATCCTGATCCGGTCGGCGACAAAGGTCGACGCCGAGGCCCTCGCGGCTGCCAACAATCTCAAGGTGGTGGCCAGGGCAGGAGTTGGGCTGGACAACGTCGACGTTCCCGCCGCCACCCAACGGGGTGTGATGGTTGTCAACGCACCCACCTCGAACATCGTCAGCGCTGCCGAACTCGCCGTGGCCCTGCTGCTCGCGAGCGCGCGCAACGTGAGCCCCGCGCACCAGGCGCTCCGCAACGGGGAGTGGAAGAGGTCCAAGTACTCCGGCGTCGAACTCGCGGACAAGACGGTCGGGGTGGTCGGACTTGGCCGGATCGGACTGCTGGTCGCGCAGAGGCTCAGCGCCTTCGGGGTCAACCTCATCGCATACGACCCCTTCGTACGTCCGACGCGGGCGGCCCAGTTGGGCGTCCGAATGGTCACCTTGGACGAGTTGCTGGCCGAGAGCGACTTCATCACCGTGCACCTTCCCAAGACCAAGGAGACGCTCGGTCTCATCGGCGACGAAGCGCTGCACAAGGTCAAGCCGACGGTGCATATCGTGAACGCAGCTCGCGGTGGCATCGTGGACGAGACAGCCCTCTACGAGGCGTTGGTCGACGGCCGGGTCGCGGGCGCGGGGTTGGACGTCTACGTCAAGGAGCCGTGCACAGACTCACCGCTGTTCAGCCTCGACAACGTCGTTGCCACGCCGCACCTCGGGGCGTCCACCGACGAGGCCCAGGAGAAGGCCGGGATCGCGGTCGCCAAGTCCGTGCGGCAAGCGCTCGCCGGTGAACTCGTGCCGGACGCTGTCAATGTCCGCGGAGGTGCCATCGCCGAACCCGTGCGTCCGTACCTGTCGCTGGTCGAGAAGTTGGGTCGACTCGCGACCGCCCTCGCTCCAGCGCCCATCGCCAAGGTCAGCGTGGATGTCGTCGGCGAACTCTCCGAACACGATGTCAGCGTCCTCGAGCTCGCTGCCGTCAAGGGGATGTTCAGCCTGCTCGTCGACGAGCCGGTGTCCTACGTGAACGCGCCCGTGTTGGCCGCCGACCGGGGCGTCCAGTCGGAGTTGGCTACTGAGGGCGACTTCGAGGACTACCGCTCGATGGTGCGCGTGTGCATGTCGTGTTCAGACGGCTCCGCATTGCGTGTCGCCGGCACCGTCACCGGACTTCACGACGACGAGAAACTGGTCCTCGTGGCCGGGGCCGAATTGGACGTTCCGGTGAGCGAGCATCTGTTGGTCTTCCGCTACTCCGACCGGCCCGGTGTGGTCGGCGCGGTCGGCGGCATCCTGGGCGACGCGGGCGTCAACATCGCCAACATGCAGGTCAGCAGGGCCATCGCCGACGAGGACGTCACGATGGTGCTCAGCGTCGACTCCACCGTGGACGATCTGACTGTCGCAGCGATCGCCGATTCCATCGGTGCCAGCAGCGGCCGCGCCGTCGACCTGCCTGCCTAGCCGGCACTAGGTCCATGCCCGAGACGCCACAGCAGCCGATGGGGTCCGCCTTTGACGGCGGCCATCCCGACTCCGAGCAGTTGGCGAATCTGGCGCTGGAGGCGCCGACCGCCGCTGGCGTGAAGGAACATGTAGCCTCCTGCCCGGAGTGCCGGAAAGATCTGTCGCTTCTGAAGTCGCTCTTGCACGCAGACGGGCCAGACGGCACCGGACATGAGGCGATCCCGCAGACCGAGCCAGTGAAGGAGACGCCCGGAATGGCCGACACCGCCGATGGCACCGCCGAGGAGCCCGAACCGACGCCCACGCGCAAGGAACAGCAGGAGCGAGCGGCCAAGACCCTCGGGTCCGATCCCGTCGCCTCGGGGATGCGCAAACAGACGCTCGCACTCATCCTGATCGTCTTGGCGGCCATGCTCATCATCGGTCTGTTGTCGCTGCGCTGAGCGCACCGGCAGAGGAGACTCGGGTCGTCTCGCGATCCCGAACCGCCCAGGAGTTACTCGCGGCTGGCGCGGTTGACCGCACTCACCACAGCTCGCAGGCTGGAGGTGACGATGGATGAGTCGATTCCGACCCCCCACAGCACCCGAGCGCCTACTGCGCACTCTAGGTAGCTAGCGGCCAGGGCGTCACCGCCCGCGGACAGCGCGTGCTCGTTGTAGTCGAGCACGCGGACATCGACGTCGATGGTGGCCAGTGCGTTGCAGAACGCCGCGATGGGGCCGTTGCCCTCGCCCGTCAACTCGATGGGGACCCCGGAGTCGCGAAGTCGCACCGCAACCCCGCTCATGCCGTCGGACCTGCTGGTCAGGTCGTAGTCCAGAAGTTCGAACCGACCCCAATGATCTGCCCCAGAGGGTAGGTACTCGTCGGCGAAGATCTCGAACATCCGGTCCGCGGTCACTTCGCCGCCGTCGTCGTCGGTCACCGACTGGATCACACCTGAGAATTCGATCTGAAGCCGACGCGGCAACTCCAGTTTGTGCTCGGTCCTCATGATGTAGGCGACGCCGCCCTTGCCGGACTGGGAGTTCACCCGGATGACGGCCTCATAGGTGCGACCCACGTCCTTCGGGTCGATGGGCAGGGCACCTCCCAGCGGAAGTCGTCGACCTCGCAGCCGGCAGCGGACGCATCCTCGGCCATCGCCTTCAGACCCTTGTTGATCGCGTCCTGGTGCGATCCGGAGAAGGCCGTGTAGACCAGGTCGCCACCGTACGGGTGGCGTTCATTGACGGGCAGTTGGTTGCAGTACTCGACCGTCCGACGGATCTCGTCGATGTTGCGGAAATCGATCTGCGGATCGATCCCCTGGCTGAACAGATTCATGCCGAGCGTTACCAGGCAGACGTTCCCGGTGCGCTCACCGTTGCCGAACAGGCATCCCTCGATCCGGTCCGCCCCGGCCAGATAGCCGAGTTCGGCCGCCGCCACGGCCGTGCCACGGTCGTTGTGCGGGTGCAGGGACAGCACGATGCCGTCCCGATGAGCAAGGTTGCGGCTCATCCACTCGATCGAGTCGGCATAGACGTTGGGCGTTGCCATTTCGACCGTGGCGGGCAGGTTGATGACGACCTTGCGGTCCGGCGTTGGTTGGAAGACCTCGTTCACCGCGTCGCAGACGTCGACGGCGAACTCCAATTCGGTGCCGGTGTACGACTCGGGGGAGTACTCGAAGTAGACCTCTGTGCCGGGGACGCTGTCCGCGTACTTCAGGCATAGCTGGGCCCCGTGCACCGCTATCTCGCGGATGCCGTCTCGGTCCAGTCCGAACACGACTCGCCGCTGCAACGTGGAGGTCGAGTTATAGAGGTGCACGATTGCCTGATCGGCGCCACGGATGGACTCGTAGGTCCGCTCGATCAGGTGGTCACGGGCCTGGGTCAGCACCTGGATGACGACATCATCGGGGATCAGGTCCTCCTCGATGAGTTCCCGGACGAAGTCGAAGTCGGTCTGCGAGGCGGAAGGGAATCCGACCTCGATCTCCTTGTAGCCCATGGAGACCAGCAGTTCGAACATCCGCCGTTTGCGGGCCGGGGACATCGGATCGATCAGGGCCTGGTTGCCGTCTCGCAGATCGACAGCGCACCACCGAGGTGGGGTCTCGATAACCCGTGAGGGCCAGCGTCGGTCAGGCAGGTCTATCGGGGTGAATGGCCGGTAGCGGGCGTACGCCATCTCGGTCGGCTGCTGGGCATTGCGCAGGTCGTAGGCATTCGACACACGGGCGGCCGCGGCCGCGTTGGGTGCGTCGGAGGGGTGTGGACTCACATCGGCTCCTGGGGCTGGTCTTCGGGTCACCGGTGCATCACAACACTCCGCGACGAGGGGCCGGTGTGGTCAGGCCTCGCCGCGGCGCCGAAGGAGCAGTGTCCACACGGGAGCAAGGCTAGCACCTGCCCGCGTAGGCACACCGGTCGGCACACTAGGCTGACCACATGGAATCCCTGCGTATCGCCGTCATCCCCGGCGACGGCATAGGTGCCGAAGTCGTGGCCGAGGGTGTGAAGGTGCTGCAGGCCGCGACGGCGGGAACCGTGACCATCGACACCGACACCTACGATCTCGGCGCACGCCGCTACCACGACACCGGGGAAGTACTGCCGGACAGTGTTCTCAGCGAGATCGCCGAACACGATGCGATCCTGCTCGGCGCCGTCGGTGACCCGTCGGTGCCGCCGGGGGTGCTGGAGCGGGGACTACTGCTACGACTGCGGTTCGAGCTCGACCATCACGTCAATCTGCGTCCGGTGAAGCTCTACCCGGGCGTCACGACACCGCTCGCGGGTAAGGAACCGGCCGACATCGACATGGTCGTCTGCAGAGAGGGGACGGAGGGTCCCTATGTCGGGGCCGGCGGTCGGCTTCGGGTCGGGACACCCCAGGAAGTGGCGGTCGAGGACAGCCTGAATACCGCCTTCGGGGTCGAGCGCATCGTGCGAGACGCATTCGAGCGAGCCACCCGTCGTCGAGGGCACGTCACGTTGGTGCACAAAACCAACGTGCTGACAAACGCGGGTGCCCTGTGGCAGCGGGTGTTCGACGAGGTGGCCTCGGAGTTCCCCGGCGTCACGACGGACTATTGCCATGTCGATGCGGCATCGATGTTCTTCATCACCAACCCGGAGCGCTTCGACGTCGTCGTTACCGACAACCTGTTCGGCGACATCATCACCGACATCGGTGCTGCGATCGCGGGAGGAATCGGGCGCGCCGCCAGTGGCAACATCGACGCCTCGCGCAGGCATCCGTCGATGTTCGAGCCGGTTCACGGCTCGGCTCCCGATATCGCGGGGAAGGGGATCGCCGACCCCACTGCGACTGTGCTGTCGGTCGCCATGATGCTCGACCATCTCGGACAGACGGAGGCAGCTGCCGAGGTCGAGAGGGCGGTGTCCGCGGATCTGGCCGCTCGGGGGGCAGAGGAACGCACTACCGCGGAGATCGGCGACGCGCTCGCCACGGCGGTCGGACGGTGACGGCGATGGACTTGACCATGCAGGCGAGCGCCTCTCCGACCGATCCTGCCCGGCTTGCCGAGATCCTCCGGGATCCGGGCTTCTGCCGTTATCCGTGCGACCTGATGGTCGTCGCGAAGTACCACGACGGGCAATGGCACGACGCCGGCGTGGTGCCCTACGGCCCATTGACGATGGATCCCTCTACGAACTCGCTGCACTACGGTCAGAGCATCTTCGAGGGTCTGAAGGCTTACCGGCAGCCCGATGGTTCGCTGGCACTCTTCCGCCCGGACCGCAACGCAGCCAGGTTCAACCGTTCGGCGATCCGACTGGCGATGCCCGAACTGCCGACCGAACTCTTCGTTTCCTCCATCGAGACCCTCGTGTCGCTCCAGTCCGATTGGGTGCCCGACGATCAGGAGAAGTCCCTCTACATCAGGCCGTTCATGCTGGGTACCGAGATCGGGTTGGGCGTGCGACCCTCCAGCACCTACGACTTCATGGTCATCGCATCACCCGCCGGGGCCTACTTCACCCATGGCGTCAAGCCGGTGACGGTCTGGATCTCCGAGGAGTATGTGCGGGCGGCGCCCGGCGGTACTGGTGAGGCCAAATGTGCCGGCAACTACGCGGCCTCCTTGGTGGCACAGGCTGAGGCCGCCGAGCACGGCTGCGACCAGGTGGTGTGGCTCGATGCCCGCGAGCGTCGTTGGGTCGAGGAGATGGGTGGAATGAACCTGTTCTTCGTCTACGGGTCAGGCCCAGGTGCTCGCATCATGACTCCGGAACTGACGGGCACCCTTTTGCCGGGCGTGACCAGGGAATCGCTGTTGACCCTGGCCGCGGACCAGGGGTACGACGTCGGTGAAGGCCGGATCAGCATGGACCAGTGGCGCGAGGACTGCGAGTCCGGTGAGATCACCGAGGTGTTCGCGTGCGGAACCGCAGCCGTCATCACGCCAGTCGGCTCGGTGCGGTCCCATCGCCATAGTTGGGATGTCCGCGATGCGAGTGCGGGCCCGATCGCGATCGAACTGCGGCAGTCACTGTTGGACATCCAGACCGGCAGAGCCCCTGATGTCCACGGCTGGGTGCATCGAATTCCGTGACCGGTCGTGGCGAACGCTGCGACCGGTGCCGACGATGCCCAGCCATGTGAGCCCACCTCGTTCAAGACAGGAATCTCGACGATGACCGCAGACAGCACAACCACAGACGCCGAACCGGGCGGTTCGGCCGGACCGGCGTTCCAGCTCTATGACACGACCTTGCGCGACGGCGCCCAACGCGAGGGCATCTCGTACTCGGTCGAGGACAAACTCGCCGTCACTCGTATCCTCGACGGTTTCGGAGTCGGGTTCATCGAGGGGGGCTGGCCCGGTGCCCTGCCCAAGGACACCGAGTACTTCGCCCGGGCACGGGACGAGATCGCGTTGCAGAGCTCCCTGCTGGTGGCATTCGGGGCCACCAGACACGCCGGGGTGGATGTTGAGAGTGACGAGCAGGTGCGCGCGCTGCTGGACTCCGGTGCCCCGGTGATCACACTGGTCGCCAAGTCCGATGTACGCCACGTCGCCAAGGCCCTGCGCACTACGAACGAGGAGAACCTGGCCATGGTGACTGACACCGTGGCCTTTCTGGTGGGGGAGGGCCGCCGGGTGTTCGTCGACTGTGAGCACTTCTTCGACGGTTTCTCTCATGACGGTGCCTACGCCCTGGACGTCGTGCGGGCTGCCCACGCCGCCGGCGCCGAAGCCGTGGTCCTGTGCGACACGAACGGTGGCATGCTGCCCTCGGGCATCGCTCGGGTCGTCACGGCGGTGGCGCAAGGTACCGACGCTCGCATCGGCATCCATTGCCAGGACGACACCGGGTGCGCGGTCGCCAACACGATCACCGCGGTGGAAGCCGGAGCGACCCACGCACAGTGCACCGCCAACGGCTACGGTGAACGGACGGGCAACGCGGATCTGTTCGCGGTATCCGCCAACTTGCAGTTCAAGCTGGGAATCGAGGTCCTACCCGCTGAGCGGATGGCCGACATGCATCGGGTCGCCCACGCCCTCGCCGAGATCGCCAACCTCCCGCCGGACACCCACCAGCCGTACGTGGGTGTCAGTGCCTTCGCTCATAAGGCCGGGCTGCACGCTAGCGCACTGCGTGTGAACGCCGAGTTGTACAACCACATGGATCCCTCGCTGGTCGGAAACGATATGCGGGTGCTGGTAACCGAGATGGCGGGCCGCGCCTCGGTGGAATTGAAGAGTCGCGAGCTCGGGGTCGACCTGGCCGGCCATCCGGAGGCACTTTCCGTGGTGGTCGAAGAGGTCAAGGAGTTGGAGTCGCAGGGTTGGACCTTCGAGGCCGCCGATGCTTCGTTCGAGCTGCTGCTTCGGGACGCGCTGGGTGAACAAGTACGGACGTTCGAGGTGGAGTCGTGGCGAGCCATCGTGGAACAGCGATCCGACGGCGAGGTCGTCAGCGAGGCTACGGTCAAGGTGCACGCCGGCGGTGAACGCATCGTGGCAACCGGTGAGGGAAACGGCCCCGTCAATGCTCTGGACAACGCACTGCGTTCGGCGTTGACCGTCATCTTCCCGCAGTTGGCCGATATCTCGTTGGCCGACTACAAAGTACGGATCATCGAAGGAGTCCGCGGCACCGACGCCGTCACGCGGGTCCTGGTGGGATCCGAGGACGGTGGAAAGTACTGGACGACCGTGGGCGTGCACGACAACGTCGTCGCCGCGTCCTGGATGGCACTTCGAGACGCGGTGGACTACGGACTGTTGCATGCCGCGGACCCGGCGCCCGATGAGTCCGAACACCCGATCACCCTTCCCGGGGGCGCCCGATGACGGATCAGACGTGGCAGGGCACCGCCGCCCCGACAGGTGCCATCCGGGTGCGGGCCCGGGTGGGCAACCGGGTGCTGGCGGCGGTGGCTTCCAGCCCCGGGGACGACCTGCGGGTGATCGACGACGTACCTGTCATGGATCCGCAACCGACGGGCGAAACTGTCAAGTGGCAGGACGCGGAACTGCTGTCGCCGGTCGTGCCCAACACGATCGTGGCCTTCGCGAAGAACTACTCCGCACATGCCGAGGAGATGGGCGTGCAGCCACCGGCCGAACCGGTGTTCTTCCTCAAGCCGTCCTCGGCCGTCGTCGGGCCAGGTGCGGCAATTGAGTTGCCCACTGCGAGCGAGATGGTTCACCACGAGGCGGAACTTGCGGTGGTGATCGGGCGGACAGCGCGCGACCTGACGCGCGAGCAGGTTCCCGACGTGATCCTGGGTTTCACGTGCGCGAATGATGTCAGCGCTCGTGATCTCCAGGCCCGGGATGGACAGTGGGGACGGGCCAAGGGGTTTGACACTTTCTGCCCGTTGGGCCCCTGGGTCGTGGACCTGCCGGGACTGGCGACCGGCGCGGCCCAGGTGCGTGTCGGTGCCCGAGTCAACGGCTCGGTCCGACAGGACGGGAGCACTGCCGACCTCAGCTTCGACATCGCCACGCTGGTGTCTTGGACATCTTCGGTGCTGACGCTTTCACCCGGCGATGTCATCCTGACCGGCACGCCCGCGGGTGTCGGGCCGATCGAGCCCGGAGACGAGGTGTCGGTGGCGATCGAAGGAATCGGCATCCTGACCAACGAGGTGACGCGGCGTGTCTGACCACCCGACTGAGAATCCGGACCGCAGGGGGGTCGACGAGCCGACACTGCCCGCCGTGGGTAGCAGTCCGGTAAGAGTTCGCTTCTGCCCATCGCCCACGGGCAACCCGCACGTCGGAATGCTGCGAACAGCGCTGTTCAACTGGGCCTACGCCCGCCACACCGGGGGCACATTCGTCTTCCGCATCGAGGACACCGATGCCGAACGTGATTCGGAGGCCAGCTACCAGGCATTGCTGGATGCGTTGCGGTGGGCTGGGTTGGAGTGGGACGAGGGCCCTGTGGTCGGAGGCCCCCATGGTCCCTACCGACAGTCCGAGAGGATGTCGATCTACGCCGACGTCGCTGCTCGACTGCGAGAGGCCGGCTTCGCCTACGACTGCTATTGCAGTGCCGAGGAGCTCGAGGCGCGCCGGGAGATCGCCAGGTCGGAGGGGAAGGCACCCGGCTATGACCGGATGTGCCGCGACCTCACCGCCGATCAGATTGCGGCGTACCGTGCCGAGGGCCGGGTGCCGGTGCTGCGCTTCCGGATGCCTGATGGTGAGTTGGTGTGGCAGGACCTTGTGCGCGGTGAGTTGCGCTTCGATACCGCCCACGTGCCGGACTTCGTGATCGTGCGCGGCAACGGCCATCCGCTGTACACGTTGGTCAACCCGGTGGACGACGCACTGATGGGTATCACGCACGTCTTGCGGGGCGAGGACCTGCTGTCGTCGACGCCCCGGCAATTGGCGATGTATGCGGCATTGGCGGAGATCGGCGTCGGTGACGGGACTACCCCAGCATTCGGCCATCTGCCCTATGTGATGGGCGAAGGCAACAAGAAGTTGTCCAAGCGTGACCCCGAGTCCCACCTCGCCATGTATAAGGAGAACGGCTACCTGCCCGAGGGACTTGTGAACTACCTGGGGCTGCTTGGCTGGTCCCTTGGAGGTGACCAGGAGTTCTTTTCGGCCGCGCAGATGGCCGCGGCTTTCGAGATTTCACGGGTCAATCCCAACCCGGCGCGTTTCGACCTCAAGAAGTGCACGGCCATCAACGCTGACTGGATACGCGCGATCAGCATGGACGACCTCGCCCAGCGAATGGTGCCCTTCTTGCAGCGCGCGGGAGTGCTCGGTGCGCACCCCACTGAGGCGCAGGCAAAGATGATCCGGGAGGCCACTCCGCTGGTGCACGAACGGATGGAGACCCTGGAGCAGGCACCGGGGATGCTGGGGTTCCTGCTGGTGTCCGACGAGGACCTGTCGATGGACCCAGCCGACGTGCAGAAACTCGTAGTGGGTTCCACCGAGTCGTTGACTGCCGCACTGTCGGCGTTGGAGTCGGTGCCCGACTGGACCACCGAAGTTATCCAGTCGGCACTGCGGACGGCGCTCATCGAGGGGCTGGGCCTGAAACCCAGGCAGGCGTTCGGGGCCCTGCGCGTCGCGATCACCGGCAGGCGGGTGTCGCCGCCGCTGTTCGAGTCGATGGAGTTGCTGGGGCGGGAGTCGTCGCTACGGCGAATCCGGGCGGCGCTGCAACTGGCGGCCGATTGAGCCTGACGGTACGGGGGTAGTTCAAGGGGGTGTGCCGTTGTCCTGGACCGGCCTCTATAATGATCAGGTCAGTTCGTGACCCATGGGGTATGGGGTAATTGGCAGCCCAACGGATTCTGGTTCCGTTAGTTCAGGTTCGAGTCCTGGTACCCCAGCGTTTGGCACCAGCGTCGCGCGGGTAGTCCACCCCCGACGGCGGCTCCCCACAAGGGCGCTACGCTGAACACTCCTGGCCCCGTTGTGTAGTGG
>CAYMPK010000040.1:0-15353 GCA_964392145.1 uncultured Actinomycetes bacterium
GTTCTCCGGAAAGGACCCGTCCAAGGTCGACCGTTCCGCTGCCTACGCGATGCGCTGGGTCGCCAAGAACGTCGTCGCCTCCGGACTGGCAACCCGATGCGAGGTCCAGGTCGCCTACGCGATCGGCGTCGCCCACCCGGTCGGGCTGTTCGTGGAGACCTTCGGCACCGGCACGGTCCCGGATGTGCAGATCGCCGAGGCCGTCAAGTCGGTCTTCGACCTGCGGCCAGCGGCCATCGTGATGGATCTCGACCTGCTGAGGCCCATCTACGCCCAGACCGCCGCCTACGGCCACTTCGGACGCGAATTGCCGGACTTCACCTGGGAGCGCACAGACCGCGCTGAGGCCCTTGCGGCTGCCGTGAAGGGCTGACGTCCTGGAACCTCCTGAGACTGTCGGCGTCCTCGTCGACTCTCAACTGCCGCACCTGGACAGGCTGTTCGACTACCACGTCCCCGCGGACCTGCGCCACCTGGCAGTGCCTGGTGCGCGGGTCCGCGTGCGTTTCGCCGGTCGACTGACCGACGGCTTCATCCTGGCCGCGGAAGGCGACGGCTCACGCACCGACCTGCTGGACCTGCGTGCGGTCAAGGGTCCGGCCGTCGTGACTCCAGCTCTGGCGGAACTCGCCGGCAGGGTTGCCGTCAGATACGTGGGCACCCGTCAGGACGTCCTCCGCTCCGCTGTTCCACCTCGGCACAAGCGGGCGGAGGATGCCGTCGGCGTCGCCTGGGGCGGTGAAAGCTCGCCACGACCGGTGTCGCCGCCGATCAAGGCGCCGCAGGTAGCCGACGACTTCGATGGACCGACTGGAACCGGTTGGCAGGCGTGGTCCGCGGCGCTGGCCGATCTGGCGGCGGGTAACCGGATCCGCGGTGCGCTGGCGCTCCCCACCGGTGTGCCATCGGTCGACGTGATGGGCCAGGCGGTTGCGGCCACGGTGACCGCCGGCCTCCGGGTCCTCATCGTGGTGCCGGATGCACGGGATGTTGCCGCTGCCCTGACGGCCGTGAAGTCGGTCGTCGGTGCTGACAGGTGTGCCCGGCTCACCGCCGACATGGGTCCAGCGGCGCGGTATCGGACGTACCTTCGCGCCCTGCTGGGGGAAGTGGACGTCCTGGTGGGTACTCGGGCTGCGGCTTTCACCCCACTCCCGGAGCTGGGCCTGCTGCTGTTGTGGGAAGACGCGGAGGAGGTCTTGTCCGAGCCGCACGCACCCTACTGGCATGCCCGCGAGGTGATGGGGATGCGTGCCCAGATCGAGGATGTCTCTGTGCTGTTGGCGGGTCGGGTGCGCACGCCCGAGGTGCAGCGCCTGGTCAGCATCGGGTGGGCCCGGGAACTGAGCCCGGATCGGCAGGTCTGGCGAACCAGTGGTGCGCTGGTGCGGGTTCCCGGCGAGGCCGATCAGGGACGTGACTCGGCTGCCCTGTACGCGCGTCTGCCGTACCTGGCTATCCGAACCGCCAGGGAGGGGTTGGCAACAGGGCCGGTGCTGGTTCAGGTCGGCCGACGTGGCTACTCGCCGATGCTGGCATGTCGTAGTTGCCGGGCGGTCGCCCGTTGCGCCCAGTGCGGCGGCGGGCTGCGTGCGACCAGCGGGCATGCCATCCCGAGTTGTGTCCGATGCGGCCGACTGGCTGCCGATTGGGTGTGTCCGGAATGCGGAGGCAGTCACCTGCGACCGCTCCAGGCCGGAAGCGCGCGCACCACCGAGGAACTTCGCAAAGCATTCCCCGGAGTCGAGGTCGTCACCAGCGATTCCGAGGTCGGGGTCATTGGGGCGGTCGACGCTCAGCCGAGGTTGGTTGTTGCGACCCCTGGTGCTGAGCCGGTGGCGACAGGGGGTTACCCGGTGGCCCTTCTTCTCGACGCCGACCAGGCGTTGGCGCGGCCCCGGTTCCGAGCCGCCGAGGAAGCCCTGTTGCGGTGGAGTACGGCCGCCGCGCTGGTGCGCCCACGCTCGGCTGGTGGGCAGGTTACGCTCGTGGCGCGCGCCGGAGCGGCACCCGTGCGCGCTCTGGTGACGGCCGACCCGATCGGCTGGGCTCAGGCCGAATTTGCCCTGCGGAGCGAGGCCGGGCTGCCCCCCGCGGTCCGGATGGTGTCGCTGACGGGGGAAGGTGACGCAGCCTCCGGGTTCGCAACAGACCTCCGAGCCCGGTGCGCCGCGGTCGGCCTGGAGATGCCGGAGCCACTCGGTCCGGTGCCGCTTGCCGAGGGCCGGACTCGGTGGCTCATCCGGACCACGCACCAGCAGGCATCCGCGGTGGCCGCTGAGATGGGGGCGTTACAAGCGGAGCGATCCCGTGCCCGGGCCTCGGTTGTCGCCGTGCGAGTCGACCCGCTCGACATCGACTAGACTTGGCTAACACATGGGACCGCTGACCAGCAGGAATGAGGCTACGTGACCGTCCAACCCATCAGGCTGTTCGGCGATCCGATCCTGCGGACTCCGGCGGTGCCCGTGGAGACCTTCGACAAAGAACTCCGGGTGTTGGTCAAGGACCTGACCGAGACGATGCTCGAGGCGCCCGGTTCTGGGCTCGCCGCGCCCCAGATCGGGGTCAGTCTGCGAGTGTTCACCTACAACGTGGGGAATGAGATCGGACATCTGATCAACCCTTCGTTGGAGTTGTCGGAGGAGGAGGAAGAGGACCTCGAAGGCTGCCTGAGCCTGCCCGACATCGCGATCATGACCCCGCGTTCCTACGGGGTGGTCGCCCGGGGGATGAACATGCACGGCGAACCCCAGACGATCGAGGGCACGGCTCTGCTGGCCAGATGCGTGCAACACGAGACGGACCACCTCGATGGTGTGCTGTTCATCGATCGGCTCGACAAGGATGCGCGCAAGGAAGCGATGAAGTTGATCCGCGAGTCCGATTGGTTCGGGGCCACGCCCACCGTCAAGTTCAGCCCGCACCACGGCCCCTTCGAGATGTGACCAGATGCGTCTCGTCTTCGCCGGAACCCCCTCGGTGGCGGTCCCCGCACTGACAGCGCTGATCGATTCGCCGCACGAAGTGGTGGCTGTCGTCACCCGTCCAGATGCGCCCAGCGGACGGGGCAGGAAACTACTCCGATCGCCCGTCGCCTCCGTCGCAGACGAGGCCGGGATCAAGGTGCTCACGCCTACCAGACCCAGCGAACCCGGATTCGCGGCGGAACTCGCCGAGCTGGCTCCGGACTGCATCCCGGTCGTTGCCTACGGGGCCCTGATCGGTGCCGACCTGCTTGCTCTCCCTCGCCACGGCTGGGTCAATCTGCACTTCTCGTTGCTACCGGCCTGGCGGGGTGCCGCCCCCGTGCAGCATGCGATCTGGCACGGCGACGACATCACGGGCGCAACGACGTTCGCGCTCGACCCGGGTATGGACACCGGACCCATCTACGGGGTCGTCACTGAGAGCATTCGCCCCCACGACACGGCCGGGGACCTCCTCGGGCGGCTCTCTGAGAGCGGCGCGGTGCTGTTGACCGCGACCCTCGACGGGATCGCCGAAGGTGCTCTGGTCGCCCAACCGCAGCCCGCGGAAGGGATCTCCTACGCGCCGAAGATCGTCGTGGACGATGCCCGCATCAACTGGCACGACCCGGCGCCGGCGGTGGATCGACTCGTACGCGCCACCGACCCCGCGCCGGGTGCGTGGACAGAGTTCCGCGGCGAGCGGCTCAAGTTGGGTCGCTTGACACCCGTCGACGTCGATGGCCTCGCGCCGGGGGAGTTGCGGGTCGACAAGCATCGGATCGTGGTCGGTACGGCCACCACCGCGGTTGAGCTCGGCCAGGTCAAGGCCGTGGGTAAGCGGGCGATGTCGGCTCCGGACTGGGCCAGGGGAGTCCGGCCGGAAGGCGCCGAGCGACTCGGATGACTCACTCGCGTCGCGGCGGCAACCGTCCTCGCAAGCGGCATGACGCCCGTTCCGGGCAGCGTTCCGGACCGCGCGCAAGCAAGGTCGATCCGGCCCGCCGTGCGGCATACGACGTGCTGCACGAAGTCGGCGCCCGCGACGGCTACTCCAACCTGGTGCTGCGGCAGGTGCTCGCCGAACGCAAACTGGACGAACGCGATGCTGCCTTCGCCACCGAACTCGCCCTCGGAACGCTTCGCCATCGCGGCACCTTGGATGCGGTACTCGCAGCCTGCATCGACCGACCGCTGGCCAAGATCGACCCCCGCGTACTCGACGTCCTTCGGCTGGGGGCCTATCAGGTGCTGTTCCTGGCCACGGCCGACCACGCGGCGGTGAGTTCGACCGTCGAACTCGCCCGCGAGGTGGCAGGCGAGGGTCCTTCGCGGTTCACCAATGCGGTGATGCGCGCAGTGACCCGGAACCAATTGCCCATGTGGCTCGATACGCTTGCGCCGGCCGGGAGCGTCGACTCACTGGCCCTGCGCACCTCCCACCCAAGCTGGATAGTCAGTGCCCTCCGGGACGCTCTCGGGGAGGACTCGGCCGAGTTGCCGGCGCTGCTCGACACGAACAACGAAGCGCCGTCGGTGACGTTGGTGGCCCGTCCCGATCGCTGCGAAGTCGCGGAGTTGCTCACCGAACTCGACACCCACGCGGGTCGATGGTCGCCCTACGCGGTGTCGCTGGGGCATGGTCGCCCTGGATCCAGTGCCGCGGTGCGCGAGCAGCGCGCTGGGGTGCAGGACGAAGGTAGTCAGCTGGTTGTGCTGGCATTCCTAGCCGCGGCTGTCACGGGCGAGGATTCGCGCTGGCTGGATCTGTGTGCCGGGCCCGGCGGGAAGGCGGCCCTGCTGGCGGACCTGGCGGCACGTCGGGGGGCTTCCTTGGTCGCGGTGGAACCGCGGGAAGCGAGGGCGCGACTGGTCGAGAAGGCGCTTGCGGGTTCCGCTGCGACCACCAGGGTCGTCGTCGCCGACGGTCGCAACGGACCCTGGTCTCCGGAGAGTTTCGATCGGGTCCTGGTCGATGCCCCCTGCTCCGGCCTCGGGGTGCTGAGGCGCCGCCCGGAATCACGGTGGCGGCGCAGCCCGGAGGATGTGGCCGACTTGGCGAAACTACAGCGGGAGCTGCTGCTGGCCGCGGTGGCCGCCGTGCGACCAGGCGGGGTCATCGGCTACGCGACGTGCTCCCCGCACATCGCCGAGACCGACCTGGTGGTGGACGACGTGTTGGCGCGACGGAACGACCTCGCCGAGGAATCCGCGGTCGCGCTACTGCCCGAGATCCCGGATACCGGTCAGGGGCCGAGACTCCGACTCTGGCCCCACCGCCACGGGACTGACGGGATGTTCCTGTCCATCCTGCGTCGCACGCTGTGATCGGTAGGCTCGCGGACATGGGTCTGCAGATCTCCCCCAGCATCCTGTCCTCGGACTTCGCCAACCTGGGCGCCGAATGTCAGGCCGTCGCCGGTCACGCGGACTGGCTTCACGTCGACGTGATGGACAGCCACTTCGTACCCAACCTCACTCTGGGCCTGCCAGTCGTCGAATCACTGCTCGCCCAGGTGTCGACCCCGGTCGATTGCCACCTGATGATCGAGGATCCGGACCGGTGGGCGCCGGGATATGCCGAGGCGGGGGCCGGGAGCGTGACCTTCCACGCCGAGGCCGCCCACGCCCCCATCCGGCTGGCCAGGGAGTTGCGGGCGATCGGCGCCCGCGCCGGTCTAGGTCTCAAGCCGGCCACGCCGATCGAACCCTTCGCCGACCTGCTGTCGGAGTTCGACATGATCCTGATCATGACCGTGGAGCCGGGCTTCGGCGGCCAGAAGTTCCTGGACGTGGTGGTGCCCAAGATCCGCCGGACGCGGGAACTCATCGAAGGGCGGCAGGTGGATGTCTGGCTGCAGGTCGACGGCGGCGTCGATCTGAACACCATCGACCTGTGCGCGGAGGCAGGGGCCAACGTCTTTGTGGCCGGTTCCAGTGTGTACGGCACGGGTGACCCGGCCGCCGCAGTCGATGCCCTGCGGGCAGCTGCGCTCACAGCAGTCGCCGAGTAGGCGCGCCGTGGGCGACGTCTCGCAGGCCGAGTTCGAGGCGATGGGTCGAGCCTTGGAGTTGGCGCGTACCTCCGGAGTGGTCAAGGGGCCCAATCCGGCGGTCGGGGCAGTGCTGTTGGACGCCGAAGGGTCGACGGTCGCAGAGGGGTACCACCGGGGTCCGGGCACCGCGCATGCCGAGGCCGCCGCGCTGGCGGAGGCCGGGTCCGCCGCGCGCGGTGCGACCGCGGTGGTCACACTCGAGCCGTGTGCGCACCACGGTCGGACGCCGCCCTGCGCGGACGCGCTGATCTCCGCCGGGGTCCGACGGGTGGTCTTCGGTGCCGCGGATGGGAATCCGGAGGCCACCGGCGGCGCGGCGCGGTTGCGGGCTGCCGGGATCGACGTCGTGGGCGGCGTCAGGGTCGAGGAGGCGCAGGCGTTGAATCCGATCTGGACCCGCTCGGTCGAGCTCGGCCGACCGCTGGTGACCTGGAAGGTCGCTGCCAGTCTCGACGGTCGGGTGGCGGCGGCCGACGGCACCTCGAAGTGGATCACCTGCGCCGAGTCCCGCGCCCAGGTCCATGCCCTGCGCGCGGGCGTGGACGCCGTCCTGACCGGCACCGGCACCTTGCTCGCCGACGACCCCTCCCTCACCGCTCGCCCGGACTGGCCGGAGCCGGCGGATCAGCCCCTGCGGGTGGTGATGGGACTGACCCCGATCCCGACGAACGCGGCCATCTTCGACGAACCGGACGGTCGCGCGCGAGTGCTGGCAACCAGGGATCCCGGGCAGGCTCTCATCTCGCTGGGGGCGGAGGGGGTGCGTCACGTCCTGCTCGAGTGCGGGCCGGCGCTGGCCTCTGCGTTCCTCCGCGAGGACCTCGTCGACCGGGTGGTCTGGTTCTCCGCACCGATGCTGCTTGGAGGCTCCGGAACCCCCGTGGTGGACGATGTAGGGGTCGCGACGCTCTCCGACGCCCGCCGCTGGCGGTTGGGGTCGGTGGAGCGAGTCGGCGACGATACCCGTACCGAGCTTCATCGACTACGGGATCGACAGTTGAGCCGAGAGGCGCGAGAGGTTGGAGGTTGAGGTGTTCACCGGCATCATCGAGGAATGTGGCACCGTCACCGGGGTCATCGAGTTCGCCGATTCCCGGAGGCTCACCATTGCCGCCACGGTAGTGACCTCGGACATCGCGCCAGGGGATTCCATCGCGGTCAACGGGGTGTGTCTCACCGCGGTCGAACCCTCCGGCCGGGGGTTTTCCGCCGACGTGATGCAGGAGAGCCTGGACCGATCCAGCCTGGGTGACGTGACGACAGGTGACCGGGTCAACCTCGAGCGGGCCCTCCGGGTATCCGACCGGTTGGGTGGACACGTGGTGTCGGGGCACGTCGATGGCTTGGCGAAGGTCGCCGTTCTGGACCAGTCGGAGCACTGGCGGCTGATGAGGTTGACCGTGCCGTCAGATCTGCTGCGCTACGTCGTGGAGAAGGGATCCATCTGCCTGGATGGGGTATCTCTGACCGTTTCCGCTATCGGCGATGATTGGATCGAGGTGTCCCTGATCCCCACAACACTGGCCGAGACCACCCTGGGACGGCTGGCGGTGGGTGACCGGGTCAACGTGGAGGTGGACGTGCTCGCGAAGTACGTGGAGAAACTGGTCGAAGGTGAACGCCGATGATGCCCTACGACGACCTCTTCGGGGACCACGACGAGCCATCCACGAGCGAGAAACCGACCGCCCCGTCGCCTCCTGCCGCACCCGCGACGGGCCGACGGGCCGACGTGCTACTCGACGATGTCTCGGCCGGGATCGCCGCCATCGCGGCCGGCAAGCCGGTAGTGGTGGTCGACGATGAGGATCGGGAGAACGAGGGCGACCTGATTGCCGCCGCGTCCCTGGCGACCCCGGAACTGCTCGCCTTCATGATCCGGCACACCTCCGGGGTTATCTGCGCGCCGATGGTCGGTGAGGACCTCGACAGGCTCTCACTGCCGCCCATGACCCACGTCAACGAGGACGCCAAGGGCACCGCCTACTCGGTCAGTGTCGACGCCCGCCATGGGGTGTCCACCGGAATCAGTGCCGCCGACCGGGCCCATACCGTGCGGGTGCTGGCCGACTCGGCCACCGAACCGTATGAGATCACCCGACCGGGACACGTCTTCCCGCTCCGGGCCGTGCCGGGTGGCGTGCTGCGTCGCGCCGGACACACCGAGGCCGCGGTCGACTTGGCGCGACTCGCCGGTCTGGCGCCCGCGGGGGTGATCGCGGAACTCGTCCTGGACGACGGTTCGATGATGCGTGCGGCCGACTGTCGGGCCTTCGCCGACCAGCACGGCCTCGTCATGATCTCCATCGCCGACTTGATCGAGTACGTTCGCCGAACTGAGGTTCAGGTCACCCGGGTCACCGAAGCGCTGCTGCCACTCGCCCAGGGGGACTTCCGGGCAATCGGCTACTCCTCCACCATCACCGGTCACGACAGTCTCGCCCTCGTCCTCGGCGAGATCGGCGATGGCCAGGACATCCTGGTGCGTGTGCATTCCGAGTGTCTGACCGGCGACGTCTTCGGGTCGTTGCGCTGCGACTGCGGGCCGCAACTCAATGCGGCCTTGGACCAGATAGCGGCCGAGGGTCGTGGGGTGCTGCTGTACGTGCGTGGGCACGAAGGTCGCGGCATTGGACTGATGCACAAGCTGCGCGCCTACCAACTGCAGGATCAGGGCGCCGACACGGTGGACGCGAACCTGGAGTTGGGATTGCCCAGCGACTCGCGTGAGTACGGCACCGGGGCGCAGATCCTGGCCGACCTGGGCATCACCTCGATGCGCCTGCTGACGAACAATCCGGCCAAGCGCGCCGGACTGTCCGGGTTCGGGTTGGAGATCTCCGAGCGGGTGCCGCTGGAGATCGAACCCAATCCGCACAACGCTTTCTACCTTGAGACCAAACGCACCCGGATGGGTCACGAACTGGGAGGTCCTGATGAGCGGTGAGGGCAGGACGGACGGCGGGTTCGAGATCAGGTCGGACCTTCAGGTCGCGGTGGTCGCCGCCTGCTGGCACGCCGAGGTGCAGGAGGCGATGCTTGCGAGTTCGGTCGCCACCTGCGCCGAGCTCGGGATCGAGCCGACCGTGGTGAGGGTGCCCGGCGCTTTCGAACTACCCGTGGTGGCTCAAAGACTCGCGGCCACCCATGACGCCGTGGTGGCACTGGGCACCATCGTGCGCGGCGGTACCCCGCACTTCGAGTATGTCGCAGATGCGGTCACCTCCGGCCTCACTCGGGTCGCCCTCGACACCGGGGTCCCGGTCGGCTTCGGGGTCCTCACCTGCGACGATGCCGCGCAGGCCCTCGACCGATCCGGGTTGCCCGGCTCCAGCGAGGACAAGGGTCGGGAAGCCGCGGAGGCAGCCCTGGCCGCGGCCACCATCCTGGCGAACCTAGGCTTGGGCGAGTGAAGACCTTCGAATCCCTCTACGCGGAACTCCTCAGCAGAGCCGCTGAACGACCCGCCGGCTCAGGCACGGTGGCACTGCTCGACGGCGGAGTGCACGCCGTCGGCAAGAAGGTGGTGGAGGAAGCCGCCGAATCCTGGATGGCGGCCGAACATGAAGGGCCCCGGCGCACAGCCGAAGAGATCGCCCAGTTGCTCTACCACGCCCAGGTGCTGATGATCGCCGCCGGCGTCAGCCTCGACGACGTGTACGCCGAACTGTAAGGGGACCGCCGCACATGCTCAGGATCGCCGTTCCCAACAAGGGCGCTCTGTCCGAACCCGCCCGCGCCATGCTGCGCGAGGCGGGATACCTGCGCTCCAGCGGTCCCCGGGAACTGATGGTGCGAGACCCGGCCAACGACGCCGAGTTCTTCTTCCTGCGTCCCAAGGACATCGCCACCTACGTCGGGTCGGGAACACTCGACCTGGGCATCACCGGCATGGACATGCACCTCGACGCGGGTGCCCCGGCCCGGCATGTGCTGGACCTCGGTTTCGGCGGGTCATCCTTCCGACTGGCTGCGCCTGCGGGCAGCATCACCGACGTCGACCAACTCGACGGCCAGACCATCGCCACGTCCTACGCGGGGTTGCTGCAGTCCTGGCTGGATTCCCGGAACCTCTCCGCCCGCATCGTGCGCCTGGACGGGGCGGTGGAGAACGCGGTGCAACTGGGGGTGGCTGATGCGGTGGCGGATGTGGTGGACACCGGTACCACCTTGCGGCAGGCAGGTCTGGAGATCGTGGGAGAACCGCTGCTGACCAGCGAGGCCGTGCTTGTGCGCACCCCCCGCGACGCAGACGAGGTCGGGGAGGAAGCGATCGACACGTTCGTTCGGCGGCTGCAAGGGGTCATCGTGGCCCGCAACTATGTGCTCGTCGACTACGACATCAACGTGGCCCTGGTGGACGAGGCCTGTGCCATCACCCCCGGGCTGGAATCACCGACGGTCTCACCGCTGCGCGACTCGAACTGGGTGGCCATTCGGGCGATGGTGCCCCGCGAGGGGATCCACCTCGTGATGGACGAGTTGTTCACCCTCGGCGGTCGAGGCATCCTCGTCACCGACATCCATGCCTGCCGACTCTGAGTCCAGTCCCCGAACGCGGCCGGACCGTCTTTGGTTGTTCGCCAGCCGTCAGGGCGGTGCGTGCCGGGCATGCCCGACTACAGGAAAGTGCGGCCCTCACCGCGGTAGGTGGGCGCGCTGCCGAGCAGTTCGTCGCCCGCCAGCAACCACATCAGTTCGAAGCGCTCCGCCAGTTCGCCCGCCTTCGCGTGGCGGAACCACACCCTGTCACCGATGGCCAGTTCGTCGGCCGCCGTCCCGCGAAGCGGGGTCTGCACCTCGCCGGCACCCTCGGTGCTCTCGTACCGGAGCCCCGGTGGAAGTGCGGGCGTGGGCAGCCGGTCGAGTCCGGGGGCGCCGGAGGCGGAGTAGCCACCGCCCAGCACAGTGACGCGGCCCGTCGAGGGTCGACGGACCACCGGAAGGGCGAACCAGGCCGCTGGCTCCGGGTGAAAGGCGCGGTACCCGTCGAACAGTCGGGGAGCGAGGAGGCCGGAACCGGCGGCGAGTTCGGTGAGGCTGGGGTCTCGACCCGAGGTGTGCAAAGAACCGGTGCCACCCCCGTTGACGAACTCCAGCGGCGGGCGCGACGAACCGGCCAATACCTCGGCGACAGCGTCGACACATTGCTGGCGTTGGGTGGCGAGGGCGGTCAGTGACGCGGCCTGCATCCGGCGCACCGCGATCGAACGAGGCCCGCGGCCCGCGTCTCCCACACCGGCCACCTGTGCGTCGTAGGACATCAGTCCCACCAGGACGACGTCGGGGCGGCCGGCGATCGAGGAGGCCAGCGCGGCCACCTGGTCGGCGGTGTGCACCGGTGAACGCCGGGCCCCCAGATGGACGCCGGCGAAGGGTCGATAGCTGGCGTCCACGTCGAGACACACCCGGGTGGGTGCGGCCGGGGTCTCCTCGAGGGTCCGCAGCAGATCTACCTGTGCGATGTCGTCGATCATCACGGTTATCCGCTCGGCGAGCCGGGCATCGCGCCGGATGCGGGTCAACGCCGTCCGGTCGACGCTGGGATAGCCCACCACGATGTCGTCACTGGTGCCCGCCTCCACAAGCCAGACGGCCTCTGGCGCGGTGAAGGCCAACACGCCTGCGAAGCCGGGTAGCGACAGCGCCCGTTCGAGTAGTGATCGCACGCGGATCGACTTGCTCGCGACGCGGATGGGCATGCCATCGGCACGGCGGGCCATGTCGGCAGCGTTCCTGTCAAAGGCGTCCAGATCCACGAGCGCGAACGGAGCGTCCAGTTCTGCTGTGGCGGCGTCGAGACGTCGTCGCTGGCGGACGGCATCCTCGTCCGAGGTCACGATGACGCCGATCCGGTGGATGCGTGGGTGGCGCGGATGGCGGCTGCGACCTCATCCGGACAGTCCAACATGAGGATGTGGGCCCCATCGAGTTCGGTGAGTTCGGCTCGCTCGCCGAAGGCTCGGAGTTGCTCGCGCTGATCGGCGACCCAGGAGCGTTGCTCCCGCCGCCACACACGAGGACCGAGTCTGCCCACCAGTAGTCGCACCGGTATGTCGGTCATGTCGATTTCCGCTCGCTGCTCGAGCACCTCCGCGCAGATGGCCCCGATGTGGGTGTTGTCGAACTGGGCTCGGGCAATGTGGCGCGGATCGCTCATATGTTCGGCGAGGTCCGGCGGCAGGGCGGCGATGATCTCCCTCGTCTTGCCCTTGCGGGTTCCCAAGCCGATCATCGCCCACGGCAGCGCTCGCTTGACTACCGGGCGCATGGCGTCGCTCTTCAGCAGGGACTGGGCGCGTCGCTGCACAACGCCCACCTTCCCGTCCGAGTCAGCGTCTGCGTACTCACCGGGCACGCTCGGGTCGAGCAGCACAAGCCCGACGACCCGTTGCGGGTGGGCTCGCGTGTACGACTCCGCCAACACCCCGCCGTACGAGTGGCCGACCAACACCAGCGGCCCGTCGATGTGGGCGACGACCTCATCGATCTGCTGGATCTCCGCTGACAGACTGCCCTCAGGTTGGTCCAGATCCTGCGCGGCCCGGTCGTACCGCACCATGGCGAGCCCCGCCAGACGGGTCGTCACCGGATGCCAGAACTCGAGGGTCTCCCCGAGTCCGTTGATGAACACGACGGTCGGCGATGAGCCTCCCACCTGCTTCATACGCAACGCAGCCGTGGGTGTGGTGGACTTCCGCGGTTCAGCCATCTGGTCTCTTGCTCTCCTGGTCGTAGTAGTGACGCATGACAAGTCCGATGGCGAAGATGGCGGATCCATAGAGCACGATCTGCAACCGCTGCGCGAGCCCGAGTCCGCCAGGATCGTTGAACAGATAGATGACAGCGATGAGCAGCGCCATCAGACCGTACAGGGCCGCGACCAGGATGAGAAAGGGTGCGAGCCCGGTCCACTGCGGGGGGAGTCGTCGGCTTCGACGCAGCCGCCACAACCCGATTCCGATGAGCACCAGGGCTGCCACTCCGAAGATGGGTTCGATGATGCCGGTGACGTTGTGGATCTCATGGGACATGCTCACCTGACCGGACTTCTCCGCTGCCCGACAGGCCTCCGAGACCGACGGTGTGCAGTCCAGCGGGACGAAGGAATTCACGGCCGTGATCAGACCTACGACCACGGCAGACAGATCACCGATGCGCACCCAGGGGCTGTCCGGCAGCAGCCGGTAACAGGCGAGGCCGCCGATCACCAGTAGCGTCCCGGCGATCAGGTCCGACAGCCGGTAGAAGGTTTGGGCGGGCTGACCATTAGCGCTCAATTCGCTGATGAACGACGTCCGTCGGTTCAATTCCGAGCCCACGTAGCCCTCAACGAGGAAGGAGCAGTTGACGATCGCGCCGACCATCAGTGCCCAGGACGCGAGGCGGGCGCGCTGCAGGTACTTCACCTCCGAGACGCCCATGGGGCCACGCTAGCGTTGCGCTATGTCTGCAGAGTCGTCTTCCGCCGCGTCGGTCATCGAATCCGTTGCAGATCCCGGCACTTTCCAGGCCTGGACTGTCCAGCAGCAGATGCCATCGGACGAGGCGTACGCGGCCAGTCTCGAGAGGGCCCGGCAACGATCCGGCACCGCGGAGGCGGTGGTTGTCGGCGAGTTGCTGCTCGCGGGCCAGCGGCTCGCTGTGATTGCGGGCGAGTTCGGCTTCCTGGCCGGCTCGGTGGGGGCGGCTGCGGCCGAGACCATCGTCGCAGCCCTCGATCGCGCCACCGCAGAGAAACTGCCGGTGCTCGCCATGCCAACCTCCGGAGGCACCCGCATGCAGGAGGGGACCCCGGCTTTCCTGCAGATGGTCCCGATCGCCGCCGCCGTGGCGAGACACCGACGGGCAGGACTCGCGTACCTCGTCTGGTTGCGAGACCCCACGACCGGGGGAGTAATGGCCACTTGGGGTTCGCTCGGGCAGGTATGCGTTGGGGCGCCTGGAGCGTTGGCGGGCTTCCTCGGACCGAGGGTCTATGAGGCGGTGTTCTCAAAGGGTTTCCCGACCGGCGTGCAGGTCACGGAGAACCTGGTCCGGGTCGGAGTGATCGATGCCGTCGTCCCGCAGGAGGAGTTGCGCGAGTGGGTGCGCCGGGTGCTGGCGGTTGTCGCGGCCCCGGGCGAGTCCAATACGACCGCAGCCCCCGGCGACCGCGGACGTGAGAGCGACGGGTCCGCCGACAAGGTGGGGCTCGGGATTCCCGACGCCTGGGACTGTGTGTTGGCCACCAGGGATCCCGACCGGCCCGGTGTCCGGGAGTTCCTCGCGGCCGCCGCCACGGATGTGACGGAGCTTTCCGGGACCGGGGAGGGCGAGCGCGATCCGGGCATCCTGTTGGCGTTGGCGCGGCTGGCCGGCCGGTCGTGCGTCGTTGTGGGACAGGACCGTTCTGCAGCCGGCACCTTCGGCCCGGGAGGGCTCCGGACCGCCCGTCGGGGGTACCGGCTGGCGACCGAACTCGGTCTGCCGCTGCTGACGGTCGTGGACACCGAGGGGGCGGAGCTGTCGGCCGCCGCGGAGGAAGGTGCGATGGCCGGCGAGATCGCCCGCAATCTGGAGGAACTCTCGCTGCTTCCCGTGCGGGTGGTCGCCCTACTGCTCGGTTCCGGTTGCGGCGGCGGGGCATTGGCGCTGCTGCCCTCGGACGTTCTGGTCGCCGCGGCGGACACCTGGATCACACCGCTGCCGCCGGAGGGAGCCTCGGCCATCGTGCATCGAACGACCGACGAGGCACCGCGGATGGCCCGCGAGCAGCGCATCACCGCAGTTGAACTCGCATCGCTAGGGGTGGTGGACGCACTGGTTCCCCCGTTGACGGCCGGAGGGGAGGCCGACTTCCTGGGTGAATGCGCCGACGCGGTGGCGCAAGGCCTGTGGCTGCCCGGACAAGCCCCCACCCCAGACCGGATCGGCAGGTTCACTCGGGCCGTGGGTCCGCCCGTTGCACCAGGTCGACCGTGGACCGACGATTCGGGTGACGACCGATGACCCCCGGCGCTGCCGAACGGCACCCGACAGGTTCACCCGACCGCTTTCGAGACATGGTGGTGCCGGACAGCGGCTTCGGTGACGACGATGGCTCGGCAACGCTAGGGCTTGCCGCGGCGCTGGCGGGCCACCCGCCTGAGGCAGCCGCCGTGGTTGCGGCGTTGCGGGGTGAGAGGCTGCTGGTCGCCCTGGTCGCGGTGCTCGAGTCGGTGGATCCGCTCGGCTCGGAGAAGGACAGCCACATGGCCGCGGCGATGATGACCCGCGAGGACGGTCGGAAGGCCCTACTTGCCTTCAGCTCGGTGGCAGCCCTAGCGCTCTGGCGGAACGAAGCACG
>CAYMPK010000041.1:0-15059 GCA_964392145.1 uncultured Actinomycetes bacterium
GGCCGCCCGATGCTCATCGCCTTGCCCGTGCGAGCCTCGTCGGGGCCGTCTACGACCCCCAAGAGCACGTCGTTGACCTTGGCGGCCACCGCGGGGTCGATGGTCTGCTGGCAGTCGGCGTCGGCGATCGGCAATTCCTCCTTACCGTCGCGAACCATCGACGTCACGGCCACCGGATCGCAACGAACGCCACCAGCCGCGAGGGTGGCGTAGACGTTTGCCACCTGCAGCGGCGAGGTATCGAAATCCCCGAGCGTCAGTGCCGCATCCTTAGGGGTCACGGCCTTGGGACCGGACGTGTGGATGCTGCTCATCCCCAGACGTCCTGCCATGTCGGCCACCGGCATCACACCGGTGTTCTCGATGAGTTGGATGAAGTAGGTGTTCACCGATCGCCAGGTGGCTTGCCGCGCCGACATGGTCCCGCCCGGTCCGTCCCCAGCGTTGGTGAACCCTCCCTCGGGCGCGTTCAACTCGGCCGGCGTGTACGCGGGCGGTGCATCCCAGACGGTGTCGAGGTCGAACCCTTGCTCCACGGCAGCGGCCAAGGTGATCGGCTTGAACGTGGAACCCGGCTGGAACTTCGCCACCACCGGATAAGGCACCTCACTCTGACCCAAGGCGACGTCTCTCCCCCACGGGCGATTGCTCACCAGGGCCAGGACCTGCCCGGTGCCCGGCTGAACCACCGCAACGCCGGCCGCCACCCGGTTGGTGGGCTCCAAAGCGGCGTTGGCCGCCTGTTGAGCGGCGGCCTGTACCGCCGGATCGAGAGGAGTCACGATGCGCAGACCACCGCGGAACAGCAACTCCTGACGAGCTTCGGCCGTGGCGCCGAAGGCGGGATCGTTCGTAATCGTGTCCTTGACCCATTGGCAGTAGACCGGGTAGGTGGACGCGGCGCACCCGTTGGGCGGTGTGGCTGGCTTCAAGGCCAACGGCTGCTTCTTCACCGCCGCCGCTGACGCGGCGTCGAGTCGACCGGTCGACACCATTCGGTCCAGGACGATGTCACGGCGGCGTTGGGCGTTCGCCGGCTTCGAGGCAGGGTCGAAGATGGCTGGGGCATTCAAGACCCCCGCAAGTGTCGCGGCCTGATTGAGGGTCAGTTGAGAGGCTGGCACAGAGTAGTAGCGAGCCGCTGCGGCACCCAGCCCGTAGGCACCGTTGCCGAAGTAGGCCGTGTTCACGTAGCGGGTGAGGATCTCGTCCTTGCTGAAGCGCGACTCCGCTTCCACGGCCGCTCGAGCCTCATAGATCTTTCGGGCCACACTGACGTCGTCGGCGGCCGCCCTGCGTTCTGGGGTATCGGCGGCGGCCAGCAGCACGTTCTTGATCCACTGCTGGGTGATAGTTGAGGCGCCCTGACGACTCCCGCCGGTCAAGTTGTTGGTCAGGGCACGGGCCGTACCCTGCAGGTCGACCCCGCCGTGGCTGTAGAAGCGGTCATCCTCGATGGCGAGCAGGGCATCGACGAAGAGCGGGGATATCTCGGCCCTGGTCAGCGGGATTCGGTTCTCGGAGAACAGGGTCGCGAATGTCGTGCCCGTGCGGTCGAGCATCACCGATCGCTGGGGTAAGGCCGCGTCGAACGGCACGTCCACATGCATGGAGTCCCAGGCGTCGACCGTGCGCAGAGCCCCCAAGCTGCCCGCAGTGGCTCCAGGGGCCGCACACAGGGCCACCACCACGCCGGCCACACAGGAACCGACCACGAGTGCCCCAAGGGCCTTGAGTCGGCCTCCGGGGCTCCTCACGGCACCTGTCGGGAACCTCCGGCTGAGAAAACCGCCCTGGCTCGCCGGGGAACGATCCGGGCGGGCGCGACCACCGCCATCGCTGCTGACCACTGGCCGACCCGCACCTCCTCCGCACCTCGGACGAACAAATACGACTCACGGTGGAACGTTCCCGCCGCCGCCGACAACCAATCAGTAACACTGGTACCAGCAATCATCCCTGCCCCACGCGGGCGCGAGCGCACGACCTGGAGTAATTGTGGGTAAGTCATCGGACGCATGGCGGGACCCTCGCGGTTCCGCGCGGCGGCTGCCGACTGCCCGAAAGGACATCAGGAACCTCGGCACCGCCCGCACGATAGGCCTGCTGACGGCGGGGGTGCTGGCGGTGAACGTGCTCGCCGCCGGAGGCATGTACGCGATCGGCGCCTGGCCCGGCCAATTCTCACCGGGATCCGCCGCACAGGTCGGAAGCGGAACCACCACGATCAATGCCACCGAACCGCCCGCCGCCGAGGTTGTTGCCGCCACGCTGGCGGCCCCCGTGCCCGGCTACAGTGCCACCGCCGACGCGGCTGTGGGAGCCGGCCAGTTGGCCGCCTACCCCTGCGTTCTGACCCGTCCCACCCAGCCCGTGGTGGGCCGGCATCGGACGTTCAGCGCGGGCGGCCGGACAGTCGAGGTGACCGTATCTGCCCTTCCCACCGGATCCGGACCATGGACCTTGGCAAGCATGTCCGGGCAGTTCAACACCTGCGCGGACCGCCACCAGGATGTCGCCGCCCTGTTGGCGCCGAAAGACCTCGGCGTCGCGGCCGCTGCCGTGGAGGTTCCCACGGGACACGCGATTGCCTTTCGCCGGGGTGACGTCCTGGTCAGGGTGTTCGGTCAGCCGAGCGATGCGGTGGCGGTCTCGCGGAGCATCGACGCCACCCTGTCGCGCAACCTCGGAACGTGCGCGTCGCAGACAGGCACCATCGGCGACGAGCGCAGGAATCCCTGGCTGGCGGGCGTCGACTACCTGGGACTGCAGGTGGACAGCGATGTGACCATCCCTGCCAAGGGCAACCCTGCCGCTCCAGCAGGGACGACGGCGGTTTCCTTGGACGCGACACCTGAACCGATCCCCGCAGTCGAGCTGCCGGAACGGCCCGCCGATCCGGTCTGGCCCGATACGGTTCCCCCGGCAGTTGCGACACCGACACCGCCCGTCTCCCCTGGGCCGGAACCGGTGAGCGACCGGATCAAGGTCCCCCAACCGGACCCGATAGGCCCGGGCTGTGGCTGGGCGTTCACAGGAGCGGCCACTCCTGCCGTGGACAAGGTGGCGCTGTCCAACAGGGCGCGGTCGCTTGAGGCCGCCGCCCGCACATCGCTGCTGCAACGACAGGCGGCGTGGACCCCCGCGGTTGTGAACTACTACCGGCAATGGGCCGCGTACCGGAAGTCCGTCGCCTCCTACACCACCTACGCCACGCAGGTGAGTGCCGTCGCCACTGCATGGCAGACCATCCGCAACCAGCGGGAGGACTACGACAATGCGCTGGCCGCCTATCAGCAGGCGATAGCGGACCGGTCGAACTTCCTCACCCGTCAGCAGGAGGCTTTGACCGCCTACCGGGCGGCCGTTGCGGAGTGCGCTCTGCCGCTGCCCACGCCAAGTCCATCACCCTCAGGGAGCAGCTCAGGCACGCCGTCGGCGTCGGCGGCGACGCCGACGGGCCGCGAGGGCTGCCCGGCGGTGCGACCGAGTGTCCTCGACGAATCGCCACCGACCGTGCCTGAGCGTCCGGTTCCCCCGCCCGATCCAAGGCCGGTCGACAAGCGCAACTGACCTGGTCAGACTGCGCGCGCCAGGAATGTCGGGAACGCCCCGATCCGGTCCCGATGCACGTCGATCACTTCGAGGCCGGCGGCGGCGAGTTGTTCGATCGTGGTCTGCAACGGCCGAAGATTCGACCACTTGACGTCATTGATGAGCATCAGTCCACGGGCCCTGCGCAGGACGTCGATGTCCACGTCCGCCGACTCCCACTCCGCGGGAGGGGTCAGCGCGCTGACGATCAGGTGACCGCCGGGTCGGAGTGCGGTCCGGAAGGATGCATAGAGTTCGACGACCTTCGCCTCGTCGGCCACATAGATGTTCAGACCGTTCGAAGTCATGACGTCCACGCCCCCAGCCGCACTGTCGCGGTAGACCCCCGGCGACCCCACGATGACGGTGCCCGCTGACAGATCCCAGGCGTCCGAGCGCGCCAGCACCGTCTTGTCCAGCAGTCCGCGGGCCGAGGCTGCCTCGCGGGCCAGCTCGAGGGAATCCTGATCGAGATCGACACCGATCAGCGCCTGTGCCTCGAAGGCCCCGGCCGAGCCGAGCAGGTCGTCCATGACCCCGCATGGCACTGACATTGCGATGGCACCGGGCAACAGCGGAGACAGCACCGTTGAGAAGAGGACGGCACGTTGCTGGGTCGCGACGACGGCCGGCGCCTGCGTGAGGAAGAAACGCTCCACCTCGTTGTCGGGCTCCGCCTCCCCCGCGGACACCCGCTGCGGATACGTCACGCAGTAGCGGGTCCACTCTCCGTTCCATCCACCGTTGATCAGCATCCAGCGACCCAGCGCGCATCGCTGCCATTCCGCGAGGTCAGCCAGTAGCTGCGCTCGGGACCCATACTCCGGTCCGGCACGTCGGATACGTGCCTCAGCCGCCGCCACCGCGGCAACGAGATCGAGGTCCCCGTGTCCGTGGGAGATCACAGAACTCATGGCGGCCATCCTTGCGCCAGACCCGACAGGACGCGCGTCATGGTTGCCCTGGCCGAACCCGTCCGATGGATCGGCCTTGCCCGTGAGGTATGTGACAAGGTGGCCATATGCGCATCGCGGTGTTGGGCACGGGAATGGTGGGACAAGCCCTGGCACAGCGGCTGGCCGAGTTGGGGAACGGGGTGACGGTCGGTACGCGCGATGTCGCGACAGCGATGTCGCGACAGCAGCCCGACGGGATGGGCAACGCCGGCTTCGGGACCTGGGCGCGGGAGCATCCGCAGGTGGCGGTGGCAAGCCTGGCGGATGCCGCGAGTGGCGCCGACGTGGTGATCAACGCGACGTCCGGGGGAAACTCGCTGAGTGCCCTGGAAGGTGCCGGCGAAGCGAACCTGACGGGCAAGGTACTGATCGACGTTGCCAATCCCTTGGACTTCTCCGGCGGAATGCCGCCCACCTTGCTCGTCAAGGACACCGACTCACTGGGAGAGCAGATCCAACGCGCCTTCCCCGGCGTGAGAGTGGTGAAGGCCCTCAACACGATGAATGCCAGCGTGATGGTCCATCCCGAAATGGTCGCCGACGGCGATCACACCGTCTTCATCTGCGGTAACGATGACGCCGCGAAGGCCCTGACCATTGCCCTGCTGACCGAACTGGGCCACACCGACATCCTCGACCTGGGTGACATCACGTCAGCCAGGGGGGTGGAGATGTTGCTGCCACTGTGGCTGAGGGTGATGGGAGCAGTCGGCACACCGGCGTTTCAGTTCAAGGTGGTCCGGTGACTCAGCCGGCCTGAACGAAGTTGTAGCCGACGACCGGCCCGAGGCCGAACGCTGAGAAGGAGCGCACCTCCACACGGTAGAGGGATCCCCTTCGAAGGCCCGTCAGGGTGGTCCCGGGAACTGCCGCGTAGGTCCAGGTGCCGAATTGTGTCGTCGAGTTGCGCACGCTCAACCTCACCCAGTAGCGCGCGGTGGTGCCACCATCGTTGAGCGGCGGCAACCAGGAGACCCTGGTCTGCCCTGGACTCAGGTAGCGCGCGGTCAGTGAGCGCACGGCCCACGGCGGCGTACGCAGCAGCCACATCCGCGAGGTTCCGCTGGGCTGGCTGCCACCCACCGAGCTGAGAGCCGTGACCCTGAACTGATAGGGCTTGTCGGGACTCAGACCCGGGACGATCACGCTGGGCACGGCAGACCACGTGTTGGCGATCGCCGTTCGCCACACGGTCTCCCGATTGACCTGATACTCCACCCGGTACCCCGCGATCGGCTTGCTGCCCGGCGAACGGGGGGCAACCCAGTCGAGTCGTGCGATGCCGCCGCCGATCGGTGTCACCACCGGCGTGCCGGGTTGCGTCGGCACGGCCCTGGTCGATGTCAGTCGGTCCTGGGTGAGCACCGGGACGCCCGTCAACGTGATGGCACCGACGCCTGAGTAGCACGGGCCATAGACCGGGCAGACCTGCTGCGCACTCGGCAATTGCGCGACGACAGTTCCCTGATCGGCCCACGAGTACGCGAATCGTTCATCACCTCTTGTGAACCCACACGACACGAAGTACCCCATGGTCGTGCAGCCGGTGAAGGTCGACCCGATCAGCCTCGACGCCAGCTCACGCATCGCGGTCCGGGCCGCGTCACCCTCCCGCATCTGCACGGTCAGGAAGTCATAGAAGTAGTCGGTCGCCATGAACCAGTAGGACCGGTTGTAGCCAGCCCGCAGGGTGTCGAGGTAGTCGCGAACCACAGCTGACGCGCCCTGCGCGGGGGTGGCCTGCGGGCCGTTGTGTGGTGGCAGGTTCACCTCGGTATCCCAAAGCTCACGACTTGCAGGCATGCCGAGGGCATTGAGGTCGTTTCGCATCTTGACGAGCTGCTCGTAGCGGGCATCCATGAACCGATCGCGTGCCGGGTAGAAGTGCCCAGCCATGATGTCCACGGGCCAGCCCCGTTTGGCGAGTTCGCGGAAGTAGGGCAGGGCGAACGACCCGTAATAGGACGAGTGGGTCTGGACCGACCCCGACGTGACTCGAGCCGATGGGTCGACTTGCTTGACCGTGGCATAGGCAGTGCGAGTCATCTCGGCCATCATCGCGGGTGTGCCGCGATAGAACTGCGGGGTCGTGGGCTCGTTCCAGGTCTCATACGTGGCGATGCGCCCCTTGTACCTGGTTGCCACCGCGCGGACGTATGCCTGGTAGTCGGCGATGTTCGCCGGCGGGTATGCGGCACCCTTGCCACCCACTTCCGCGATGTTCTCAAAGCCGGGCACCGGGGTACCCGCGGCCCACAGCGGGGTACCACCGATGCAGTAGAGGATGTCGGTGAACCCCCACGACTCATAGAGACTCAGGATGCCGTCAAACTTGCGCCAGTCGTAGTGGCCACGGATTCCCTCGACCTCACGCCAACTCGGCAGCAGCGCCATCCGCACGGATCCGGAAGGCAGATTCGGGTTGCTGCTACTTATGACATGTATGCCGAACATCTCCGCCGGCACCACCGTGCCCGGCCCGGTCGCCGCACCCGCAGTCACAGCCGACGGCGCGGCCGACGCAGCAACCGCACCGGAGGAGAGTCCGACGCCGGAGACCGCCACCGCCAGCGTGACAAGGCATGCTGCCACGGACCGCATGGATCCCCACTTCCTGACCAGGCCCATGACCCACTCCCCTTCCACCCCCTGGTGATCGTCAGCCAGGAGTCCGGTCTTGACCGACCTCCGGCACCTGGGTGAGCAGGAATGCCATTTCCCAGTTGTCGGTTGCACTTGCGTGACCCAACAGCAGCGTTACCGCGTGATTGACACCTTCGGAGGTGTGGAGTTGCGCGAGTACGCGCGCTGCACGCTTGCGGAGATCCAGGTCGAGGGAAGTGCCGAGGAGGCGGGCAATCACGCCTTTCGACCGCTGGTGTCGTACATCGGAGGTCAGAACCAGGACGGGGGGAAGTTTGCGATGACTGCACCAGTCATCCAGGAACCGACCGACATAGGCCAGGAGATGCCGAGCCCGATGCTTCAGGAGTCGACGGCCCCTGGTCTGTGGACGGTTTCGTTCGTGCTGCCGGGCGACGGTGCCATCGATGCCTACCCACAACCGACTGACAGCAGGGTTCGACTGCGCGAGGTGGCGCCTCGTCGGGCGGCCGCCCTGCGATGGTCCGGTCGCTGGACGTCTGCCAACGTGGCCAAGCGAACGCGCGAATTGTTGAGCCAGGTGGAAGCTGCTGGCTGGGAAGCTGAAGGACAGCCCCGGTGGGCCCGATTCGACCCTCCTTGGAAGCCCGCCTTCGCCCGTCGCAACGAGATCGTCGTCACCGTCTCCGACGCTGCGGGCTCGAACGGCGCCCTGAACGCCCACTAGATCTACGGGCCGGGATCACGTACTCGACGGGCTAAGCGGCGTCGCTCAGAGGCGCTGCCGGCTTCGGTCGAGTTCCTCCTGTATGCCGCGCATCCCCTGCAACCACCGGTCGGGGTGCCGGGCCCGGAGTTCGTAGTAGTTGGCCACCTCCGGATGGGGAAGGATCAGGAACCGGCCATCGGCAATGGACGCAATCACCACGTCGGCCACGTCCTCCGGCTCGATGAGGGTCGGCCCAAGGATGAGCTGCCCTTCCGGGGTGTCCAGGCGCACCATGGCGGTTCTCACCCCTTGCGGGCAGATGCACTGAACCGTGATTCCCCGGTGGCCGTACGTGGCGCTGAGCCACTCCGCGTGGGCTAGCGCGGCATGCTTGGTTGCCGCATACGGTGCTGCTCCCAGCATCGTCAGCAGTCCGGCCGCAGAGACCGTGGGGATGAAGCGCCCTCGACCCCGTTCGAGCCACGACGGCGCGAGCGCCCGAAAGGCCCGCACATGGGACATCACGTTGACTTCCCAGGATCGTTGCCAGTCCTCGTCAGAGTCCCTGCCGCCGGTCTCGATGCCGGCATTGGCGAAGAAGATGTCGATCTCGCCGAGGTAGTCCCTGCTGTGGCCGATCAAAGCATCGATGGCGTCGGCCTGGGCGGCGTCACCTGGGAGTGCGAGTCCGCCGATCTCCTGGGCGACAGCGCGGCAGGCCTCACCGTCCAGGTCGTTGACCACCACCCTGGCGCCCTCATCGGCGAGGCGCCGGGCCAGTGCGCGTCCGATGCCATTACCGGCGCCGGTGACCACCACCCCAGCGCCAACGAGATCTACCTCAGTCACGGAGTCCTCTTTCTGTCCTCTCAGGTGGCCTCTTCCAGACGTCGAGTATACGGCGCGCGCCGACTGCTGGCCCAGGGGCAGTTCCGCCGTCGACCCCGCTTGAGGGGCTTCGGCGGAACCGCACCGGGTACCCGAACTGCATGTGGAGTGTGGATCAGTTGTCGGTATCCGTGCTGTCCATCTGCGTGCCCTGGTTGTTGTTGACACCGGTTTGGCCGGAGCAGGCGCTGGTGACGTAGTTGTCGATCTTGTCGCCGGCGGCCTTCAACTTGGCGAGGTCTGGCTGGGAGATCTGCCCTGAGGCGGCGAACTGCTCGAGTTGCGTTGAGTAGGTCTGCAGATCGGTCTTGATCTCCTCTGACACCCCTGCCGGGAGTGAGGCCACGAACTGCTTGAACTCAGGTGCGGCTGCCTTCAGCGCCGAGGCTGCCTGCTCCGGGCTGTCCGCGTCCTCGGCGGCCGCGAGTTGCTGACCTGCACCCGAGTTCATCAACTGGGCGAGCGACTGGCAGAACGCCGCGTCAGCCGTAGCCCCGCCGGCGGTGGCACTGGCGAGTGCGGACGACGCGGCAGATGCCGCCTGAGAGGCAGCATCGCTGGCTACTGCGGCGGCGCTGGAGGCAGCGTTACCGGCCGCGCTCGCGGCCGAAGACGCAGCATCCGTCGCTGCGTTGCTCGAGCATCCAGCCAGGGCCAGGGCCCCTGTTGCGACCGCACCGATGATCACCAGTCGGGCATTCCTGTTAGCGGGCATTCCGTCTCCTTGTTGTCATCGCCGATACCGAACCTGGCGATCCGATTCCGGGCTTCTGGCAGGTCTGGAGGCATCCGGCCTCGACCCGTGGGAGATCCTAGCCGCGCCCCCGGCAGGACCCACGGCCCGAACCAGCGCGAGGGCTTCAGTTCACTCGGCATCCCGATCGAGTCCCCCGGACCGTCGTAGGCCCTTGGTGCGACCACGGCGACGTTTGGCCTCCAGCCGACGTTCCTTTGCAGCACGGCTCGGACGCGTCGGTCGCCGATGCTTGGGCGGCGGGGCCAGTGCATCGCGCAGCAAGGTGGCCAGACGGTTCTCTGCAGATCTCCTGTTCTGGAATTGGGAGCGCTGCTCAGCCGCGGTGATGACCAAGGTGCCGTCACGCAACTTCGGTGCCAGCCGACGTAGCACCCGCCCACGCAGGTGTTCCGGCAGGCTCGGCGACCGTTTCACATCGAAGGAGAGTTGGACTCGACTATCCGTCGTGTTGACCCCTTGTCCGCCGGGTCCCGAGGAGCGGGAGAACCGCCAGTGGAGTTCCGCGGCGGGAATCCGCACCGTGTCGGTGACCTCCAGGTCGTCGGACATGAAGTCAGCATGTACCAGTCCGCCATCGCGATGGGCGACTGTAGCGTGAGGCGTTGGCGACCGTCCGCGCAGTCGAGGAGGTGGGGCCGTGTCTCGACACGAACTGTGGGACCAGGTTGACGGCAACCTCTACGACGTGCTCGGTGTGTCCGAGTCTGCTGACAGCAGTGCCATCGCGGAGGCTTGGAAGCGCGCCGCGAAGAACGCCCACCCCGACTCGGGCGGCACGGTCGCGGGATTCCAGCAAATCGAGTTGGCCTACCGGGTGCTCAGTGACCCCCTGGAACGACGTAGGTATGACCGCACCCTAGCGCCGACTACAGGTGAGCAGGCACGGCCGAGCACCACGAACAGCGATCCCACCCGATCCGCCCGCTACCCGTCGAACCCGACCACGGTGCCGCCAAGCCGCCGCGAGGGCCCCCCGGGCGTGGGCGAGTACTGGAATCCCGGTCCTGCTCGACCAATCGCCGGCTGGACGATCGCCCTCGTCGTCGTGGTGCTCGCAGCTGTCCTGATAGCCGTGGCGTACTTCTTCTCCGAGTTCGCGGTGGCGTTGCCATTGATCGCTGGTGCGGGCGTGATCGCCTGGACACTGAACAGGGGGCGTGGACGCTGAACGCGCTGTCGGCGTCAGCAGTCGCCGACCTGGTCGTGAAACACCTCATGGCCGGGTCAACCACTCCGGTACATCAGCGACCCGGGCGTGGTGAGTTCCTCGCCGGTCTCCAGCCAGGTCTTCAACCCTGACAGGATCATCGGCCAGCCGCCATAGAGCATCGGGTTGGCACCCTCGCGCATCTCGTCGTGGACCAGGACCAGCCGTGCGGAATCAGAACCGACTGGCTCGATCTCCCATGTCACCCTGCTGGTTCCTTCAGCTGTGACTTCGTCATTGAAATGCATGAGGGCGCTCTGCACGAGTCGCCGAGGCGGGTCGACCTCGAGGTTCACCCCTTCGATGAGGAGCAGGGATGCCGTGGGACTCGTGACTTCGTATCGGGAACCTGGCAGCCAGTCGGAGATGATCTGCGCACCGAATTGGAACCTGCCACGGACTTCCCCATCGGTGATGGCATCCCAGACCTGAGACGGCGTGGCCTTGATGAAGAACTCGTACTCCTTCTCCATTCTTCCCTCCTCGACTCACGTCGGGCACCATGTTTGCCCATCGAAGGGTGAGGAGGCATTTCGGGGGCCACCGAAACGGGTCGACTGGCATGTCACCCGGGTCCAGGGACTAGGTTTTGATCCATGACTGCACGCAGAGTGGCCCTGTTGACGGCCGGTGGCTTGGCTCCCTGTCTTTCGTCCGCGGTGGGTGGCCTCATCCAGCGCTACACCGAGAAGGACCCGACTATCGAGATAATCGCCTACACCGACGGCTACGAGGGACTATTGCGGGGTCGGCACGTTTCGGTGACGCCCGAGGTGAGGGCGGGCGCCGAACGACTGTTCGGTTTCGGCGGCAGCCCGATCGGCAACAGTCGGGTGAAACTGACCAACGTGGCCGACTGCGTGAAGCGCGGACTGGTCGCCGAGGGCCAGGATCCGTTGAAGGTCGCCGCTGACCAGTTGACAGCCGATGGCGTGGATGTGCTGCACACGATCGGCGGCGACGACACCAACACGACGGCCGCGGACCTCGCCGCCTACTTGCACGAGAACTCCTACGAACTCATCGTCGTCGGCCTGCCGAAGACCATCGACAACGACATCTTCCCTATCAAGCAGTCCCTGGGTGCCTGGACTGCGGCCGAGCAGGGGTCGATCTTCGCGCAGAACGTCATCGCCGAGCATTCCGCTGGACCTCGGGCCCTGATCGTTCACGAGGTGATGGGCCGTGGCTGCGGCTACCTGACTGCCGAAACAGCGCAGGCCTATCGGCGGTGGCTGGATTCCCGCGAGTGGCTGCCGGGGATCGGTTTGGACCGCCGTCGTTGGGATGTCCACGCGGTGTTCATCCCGGAGATGGAGATCGACTTGGCGGAGGAGGCTGAACGGCTCAGCGCGATCATGGACGAGTTGGGCAACGTCAACATCTTCCTGTCGGAGGGCGCCGGGATCGGCGCGATCCTGACGGAGTTGGAGGCGGCCGGTGAGACCGTGCCGCGCGATCCGTTCGGGCATGTACGTCTCGATCAGGTGAACCCCGGTAAATGGTTCGGGGATCAGTTCGCCGCCAGGCTGGGAGCCGGCAAGACTCAGGTGTTCAAGAGCGGCTACTTCGCCCGGTCAGCCGCCTCGAACGCGGCGGACCTGGAGCTCATCCGTGCGTGCACCGACCTGGCCGTCGACTGCGCCCTGAGCGGCCAAGGTGGTGTGGTTGGTCAGGACGAGGATCGAAATGACGAACTGCGTGCGATCGAGTTCACCAGGATTGCCGGGGGTAAGCCCTTCGATATCGATCAGGCCTGGTTCACTGAACTTCTCGCCGATATCGGCCAACCCAAGGGAAACCTCATCACCCCATAGGTCCCCCATGGTCATCAGGCCGTCGGCGGCGCCTGGCGACAGCCACTAACCCGCTTGGAGTTCCCCTGCCCGCGAGCCCAGTTCCGGGTCTGCAGTGAGGCGTGCACGCCTTCCCGACGCGTCTCCGGCACGAGCCGATGCGGAGCTGCGCGACGAGGATGCACCTCGATAGCCGCGCCAACTACCCCGGGCCTGAGATGCGCCGGAGTAGAACTCCTGGACTCGGTGCGCCTTTGCCACCAGCACTAAGGCCGCGCCACCGCCATCATGGACCTGTCCCTCGACCACCTCGTCTGCCTCGTGGATCGCATCGGCCCGCGCCTGCGCCAGTCTATGAGAGATCCGCTCGGTGAACGCCACGAAGAACGTCGCTTTGGCACTGTGCGCTGTGGCCGGAGCCTGAACCGGGAAGCCATAGTCGTCGTGGCGGGTCACCGTATCCGATTTCCACTTCTTGGACCGGACCCATGCTCCGGCGTCATCGATCATCCGGGGTGCACACACCAGCCATAGTGCCTCCACCGTGTCGATGTCCTGTCCCAACCCGTAGGCAATGACGTAGGTGGAGTTGTGGGCGACGTCGATCACCACATCGTTGGCGGACGCGATGACGGAGAACAACGAGATCAGGTGCGGATTGGCCCGCTTGCGCGGTTCTCCGATCGTAATCGTCCGCTGGACGGGCACCGTCGCACGCGCCGGGCCACCTGCCGCAAGTGCCGCGGCCGCCAAGTCGATCGCATGCAACGTCGCCAGTTCCTGCGCCTTCGCCAGATAAGCCTCGGCCTCATGGCTGTTCTCGGTCCGCTCAGCCTTCGCGAGCAGGGCAGAGACTGTGTCGATGGTCGGCATGATGCTGTCTCCTAGCCGCTCAAGTCGTCGGTTGCGAGGTGGGTGTCGAAAATGACCTGGAGTGCCCAGCCCCCCACGACACCGGTGGCTGCCCGATGAAGGTGACAGAGCACCTGTCGAAAGTGCGCACCGTGCGCCGGGCCGCCGACGGGACACACGTGATGATCGATGTGGTGCGCGAGTTCATGGAGAACGACATGTTCCCGCAGCATCGAACGGGATTCGGGGATCGCAATGGTGGCCGGTGCCTCCCAATGGGCACTTTCCCCCCGCGACCGCCGCAGCTGAACCCCCGGGAAGCCGCCGGGCCAGCGGGGACGCACTGCGGACAACACCGCCGCGATGTACGGCCTCGCCTCCTCCACGGAGGAGAACTTCCGCTGCGCGGGCAGCATCACCTCGGAACCGGCCAACTGTGTGACCACTGGGCCCGACGGCGGATTGGCCCGATCGCACATCCGGGAGTAGAGGTCCTCGCACCGGTATACCGCGACGCGGTCGAGGTCCCTCTTCATGCAGTGAACGCTAGGCGACAGGTCCGACAGGCTTTCATGAGCACCCCCGCCCCGCACCAGCCCTTGTGCGCCCCGTCCGGCTATCAAGTGAACTTGGTCAACTCTTGAACATTCCTTGGCTATCGGTGTGGACCTGGTCACATGCGCCGCGGGGTGCGTGTCGAACATGCTTTCCTGGCTGTGCGCCGGACCCCTTGGGTCCGGCTTTCCCGTCCCGGATCTGCAAATCGAAGGATGTGCCCACTCGTGTCAGGAAACGGTCGAGTTCTGCGGTCAGTCGCGTTGATCGCTGCTGGGACCGCCCTGACGGCTGGGGCTGCGATGCCCGCGTCCGCGTCGGCGCGCCTTGCGGCGGGTCCGACCGTCCAGCCGAGCAGTACCCGCGCAGTTCCAACGATCGCGGCTTTGGACGCGGCTGCCGGTGCCTCTAACCGGCGCGCTGTGGCGACGTGCCAGACCGCGGCGAAAGCATCGATGGTCCTCTACTGGGCACGCGTCGCTGTGCAGACCGCCTCGACGACCGAGACCCGTAGGGATGACGGAATCGCCAAGGCCCGGGAGCTGATTGCCCGCACGGCCGCGGATCGATCCGGTGCCGTGTGCGCTGCTGCCCGCGCCAAAGCCGTCTCCGACAGGAAGGCGAGCCAGGCCGCCCATCGAATCCTGTCGAAGTTCGGCGTCTATCCCCTGCCGATCAGTGAACGCGAAGCACTGGGCTACCGGCTCTCCGCCGCAGATCTGCGCGGCATCGCCGAGGCTCGGATCTGGGCTTCCGGAGAGAAGCCGCGCTACGTACGCCAGCGGGAGTCTGGCGGCGACTACACGATCAACACGGGCAACGGCTACTACGGCGCCTACCAATTCGACTACTCATCCTGGCTGGCCAACGGGGGCGGCCGGTTCGCCAACACGGCTGATCGGGCGCCCGCCTGGGCCCAGGATTTCGTCGCGTGGTCCTACTGGCGGATTGCCGGTTGGGGACCCTGGGGCGGCTGATCCCGACAACACCGGCCAACCCGCCGGGTGGCCTGGGAACCGCGAAGGATCGAGTCTGGCGCTGAACTCCAGCCCACCCGAGTGACCGCCCATTCGCCGATATGCCCATGTCGAATCGACAGCTGGCGGCATAAACTGGTGACAGGAAAGGTTTGGAGGGGTTC
>CAYMPK010000042.1:0-725 GCA_964392145.1 uncultured Actinomycetes bacterium
GCGGTTGCTCATCGTGGTGGTCAGGGGCTTGGGATTCCTGGCGGTACTGTTCATCCCCGGTCTGAACGACTTCTTCGCCCTGCGGCTCGATCGCGACGCCAAGACCTCGATCGCCATTGGGCTGGGCATCCTGGGCGCCGGACTCCTGGTGTTGGTCGGTCGCACCATCGAAGTGCGGCTGTCGCCGAGTCTGGGGCAGCCCGGAGCGCCGATGGCACCCATGCACCTGCCCCATCGGCACGAGGCGCCCGCAGCTCCGCAGCAAGTCGCGCCGGCCACGGATGCCTCCGCCGCCAACGGGAAGGCCAAGGCCACTTAGGCTGTAGCCCATGACAGTCGAACCGTCGCCGGTGGTGCGCTCCGCGCAGGCCAAGGTCGCGCTGTCCACCGTCTCGGTGTATCCCGAGGGGGTCGCGGCGGCTTTCGAGATCGCCGGTCGGCTCGGCTACGACGGGGTCGAGATCATGGTGATGACCGATCCGGTGAGCCAGGACCCCGATGAGTTGCGCAGACTCTCGGAGCACTACAGCGTGCCGATCCTGGCGGTCCACGCTCCATGCCTGCTGGTCACCCAACGCGTATGGAGTACCGACCCGTGGCACAAACTCGAGCGGGCGAAGGAAGCTGCCGACACCCTCGGCGCGGACACCGTGGTGGTGCATCCACCGTTTCGCTGGCAGCGGGACTACGCCCGGGACTTCGTCCGCGGGCTTGCCCGGATGGGC
>CAYMPK010000042.1:735-9762 GCA_964392145.1 uncultured Actinomycetes bacterium
GGGCGACGAGACGGACATCAGGTTCGCGGTCGAGAACATGTATCCCTGGCGGGCGCGCTCCCGGGAGTTGGCCGCCTACTCGCCGGGTTGGGATGTTCGCGACGAGGACTACCCGCACACGACCCTCGATCTTTCCCATACCGCCGTCAGCGGCTCGGACGCGCTTCGGATGGCCGATGACCTCGGGGATTCGCTGGTGCACATCCACTTGGCCGATGGTTCGGGCAGCGCGCGTGATGAACACCTGATTCCGGGTCGGGGATCACAACCGTGCGGCGAACTGCTCGAGTACATCGCCCGTCGGGAATTCAACGGCACGGTCGTGGTGGAGGTGACCACCCGCAAGGCTGCCAACCGGGCCGAGCGTGAGGCCGACCTCGCCGAGGCACTGGCCTACGCCAGGTTGCACCTGGTGGTCGCCGATCCGGCGGCCGCGTCGAGCCTCGACCTGCCCTGAGCACCGACGACGAACACATCCTTCGCCACCACCCCCAAAATAGGCCTAGGGTGTCCGCATGGGTACCGACGACGTCAGAGAGGCCGTGCTCGATTCGGCCCGTGCTGCCTTCCACGCCAAGGGCTATCTGCGGACATCCGTGAAGGGGGTCGCCGCGGCCGCGGGGGTCGCCCCCGAGGTGGTCAGCCGCTATTGGGGGTCCAAGGACACGCTGTTCGCGGCGGCCATGAAGCTGCCGTTCGATCCCGCGACCGCGGTGCCGCAGCTGGTGGCGCCGGGGTTGGAGGGAATGGGTGAGCGCCTTGTGCGACTCACCCTGGACACCTTGGGCGATGAGGAGAACCGAGAGGATCTCATCGCGCTGTTCCGGGCCGGTGCCTCCGGCGCGAAGGCGGCGCAGGGGCTCAAGGACTTCATGGAACAGTCGGTGCTCGACCGGCTGGCCAGGACGATCGGGGTGCCGGACGCCCGGCTGCGGGTCGGCTTGATCTCCAGCTACCTCGTCGGGATCGCGATCAACCGGTACGTGACGAGGTTGGAGCCGATCGCGTCGATGCCGGAGGACGACCTGGTGCGGGTCGTGTCCCCCACGATCCAGTCACTCCTCGACCCGTCGACCCCACTCCCGGGCTCACCCAAGAAGTCGAGCAGGAGGGGCTCGTCCGGCAGTCGGTCCGGCTCCGGACGGTCGAGTTCGACCAGTAGGTCCAAGTCCGGACCCAGCGGGTCACGTTCGGGCGGCGCAGCGGCCAAGAAGAAGGCCTCCGGGTCTTCCGGTTCCGGCGGCGACGCCGACTGGCCGTTGAGTTCGTCCTCGCCTTTCTGAGGCAGGCGAGGACGCCACCGTGTTACGCCAGATCCTGTTGACCGCTTCGCGCAGCGACAACCTCAAGAGGTTGTCGGTCTCCGCGCCGGTCGCCCGCGACGTCGTCGGCCGTTTCGTGGCGGGTGAGACGACCGGGGATGCCGTCCGGACGGTTGCCGGTCTGGCGGACATGGGGCTGCTCGCGACGGTGGACCACCTGGGGGAGGACACGATCGACCGGCAGCATGCGGAAGCAGTCCGGGACGCCTACGTGGAATTGTTGGGGGAGCTGGTCCGGGCGGGCCTCGGGGCCTCGGCGGAAGTATCGGTGAAGCTCTCGGCCATCGGACAGTCGCTACCCGGTGGCGGTCGGCAGATCGCGACCGAGAACGCTCAGGCCATCTGTGCCGCGGCTTCGGAAGCTGGCACCTGCGTGACGCTGGATATGGAGGATCACACCACCATCGACTCCACACTGGAGACCCTCCGGGAGCTGAGGGAGGATTTCCCCGAGACCGGCGCGGTGCTGCAGTCCTACCTGTTCCGAACCGAAGGGGACTGCCGGGACCTGGCTACTTCTGGTTCGAGGGTCCGGCTGGTGAAGGGCGCCTACGCCGAGCCGGCCAGCGTTGCCTTCCAGAGCCGTGCGGAAGTCGACCTCAACTACGTCCGGTGCCTGAAACTCTTGCTGGCAGGTGACGGCTACCCGATGGTGGCCACCCACGATCCCCGTCTGATCGAGATCGCCGAGGCCCTGGCGGTTCGGGCAGGCAGATCGGCCGAGGAGTACGAGTACCAGTTGCTGCTGGGAGTTCGACCCGACGAGCAGCGTCGCCTCAACGACCACGGCGAGCGGGTTCGGGTGTATGTGCCCTACGGGGCGGAGTGGTACGGGTATCTGGTCCGACGGATGGCCGAGAAACCCGCGAATCTGGGGCTACTCCTGCGGTCGCTCACGAGTACGAAGTGAGACGCTGGTGTCCATGACCGATGGATCGAGTGGCCGGTGCGTGGCCGTGGTGGGTGCAGGCGTGATGGGGGAAGCCCTCATCTCCGGCTTGTCGCGGGGGGATCGAGATGCCGACGAACTGCTGGTGAGCGATCACTTCGCAAGCCGTGCCGAGGAGGTTGCGGCCAAGTATCAGGCCGAGGCGGTCAGCAATGTGGCTGCTGCAAGTCGGGCCCATACCATCGTGCTGGTGGTCAAGCCCCAGGACATGGCGACCGTGCTCAACGAGATCGGTCCGCACCTGCGGCCGGACTCTCTGGTCGTCTCCTTGGCAGCCGGCATCACCACCAACTTCCTGGCCGACCGTCTCCCCGCGGGTCACGCAGTCGTGCGGGTCATGCCCAACACCCCTGCGCTGGTCGACGAAGGGATGGCCGCGATCGCCCCCGGCCCCACCTGCGATGACTCGCACGCGGCGGAGGCCACCAGGCTGCTGTCGTCCGTCGGTCGGGTGGTTACGGTGCCGGAGGCCTACCTGGACGCCGTCACCGCGATCTCCGGTTCCGGGCCCGCTTACATCTTCTACGTGGTGGAGGCGATGATCGAGGCCGGTGTGCTGCTCGGGCTGCCTCGGGCAATGTCCACCGACCTGGTGGTTCAGACCCTGGTCGGCTCTGCGGCCATGCTGCGGGAGACCGGCGAGCACCCATCGGTGCTTCGCGAGAACGTCAGCTCCCCGGCCGGCACCACCGTCGCGGCGCTGCGCGAACTCGACCGGCACAGGGTGCGGGCCGCCTTCGTTTCAGCGATCGAGGCCGCCCGCGACCGGTCCGCCGAACTCGCGGGCGGAGCATGACCAGGCACACCGGCGGACCCCGATGACCGGCCGCGCCGCGTTCATCTGGGACGACGAACTGCGTCACTACGACTTCGGACCGGGTCACCCGCTGGCACCTGTTCGGGTGCAGCTGGCATATCGGCTGATCCGGGATTTCAAGTTGCTCGACAACGACGACGTCGACCTTCTGGCCCCGGCGCCCTCCGCTGACGTCGTCGATCTGCTGAGGGTGCACGATCCTGCGTTCATCACCGCCGTGATGGCTGCCTCTGCTGATCCGGGGGCGGCCGACCCCTCCTTCGGACTTGGCACCGAGGACGTACCGGCGTTCGCCGGGATGCATGACGCATCGCGCCACGTATGCGGGGCGACCATGACGGCCGCTGCCGCGATCGCGGACGGTGGCTACGACCATGCGGTGAACGTGGCGGGCGGATTGCACCATTCCGGGCCGCGGGCGGCCAGTGGCTTCTGCGTCTACAACGATATCGGCGTGGCGATCTCCTGGCTGCTGGAGCAGGGGTACGAGCGGATCGCCTACGTCGATGTCGACGCCCATCATGGTGACGGGGTGCAGGCGATCTTCTGGGACGAGCCCAGGGTGATGACGATCTCCCTGCACGAGACCGGAAGGACCCTCTTCCCGGGTTCCGGGTTCCCGGAGGAGACCGGAGGGCCGGGGGCACTCGGCGCCTCGGTGAACGTCGCGCTGCCGCCCGGTATCGGGGACGTGGAGTGGCTGCGGGCCTTTGAGGCCGTCGTCCCAGAGGTGTTGGAGGCATTCAATCCGCAGATCCTCGTCACACAGCAGGGGTGCGACAGTCACACCGAGGATCCGTTGGCCCACCTCGCACTGACCATCGACGGTCAGCGCCGCACCTACGAGCTGCTGCACGAATTCGCCCATCGGTATGCCGACGGCAAGTGGTTGGCGGTTGGGGGAGGCGGCTACGAGTGGCTGGAGGTGGTGCCGCGGGCCTGGACGCACTTGTCGGCAATCGCCTTCGGCACCCCCATCCCGAATGACACCGAGGTCCCCGAGGCCTACGTGGAGTTCGTCCACCGCGCGCTCGGGCGCCCCACACCTGGCCGGATGACGGACGGCCGGACCATTCCCGAGGTCTGCTGGGATGCCCGCCTCAACCCGGAGGATCCGGTGGACCGGGCCATCCTCGCCACCCGCAGGGCCATTTTCCCGCTGTTGGGCATCGATCTGGACGACTGGCACGGCATGTGACCCGGGGTGGCGCGCCGCCGAGTGGTGATCGCCGCCATCGGTATCGCCCGAAGGTGCCAGTCTGGTGCCCGAAAGTGCCAAATGGCACAAAGTGCGCGCATCGACTCCACAGCCTCACTAGGGTTGCGACGCAGCCGTGGTGGAGGGGAAGCCGTTGCGGGGCGCAGACTCGAAAGCTGGATATCGATGGCGTCGGACGACACCGAGCAGGCGTTGGAGCAGGTCAGGTTCTTGACCGTGGCCGAGGTCGCGCAGATCATGCGTGTGTCCAAGATGACCGTCTACCGGTTGGTACACGCGGGTGATCTTCCTGCCGTTCGCGTCGGGCGCTCCTTTCGGGTGCCGGAGAAGGCGGTTCACGACTATTTGAGGCGTTCTTTCACCGCGGCCGGCTGATCCGCCGCCGACCCATCGTGACTCGCCACCCCTCCGACGACCCACGGACGGCGTCAGCCCCGTAGTCTTTGGGGGTCGGAAGTGCTGGATCTGTTGAAGGGCTGAATTCTCCGTGGGTTCCGTTGTCAAGAAGCGCCGCAAGCGTATGGCGAAGAAGAAGCACCGCAAACTGCTGCGCAAGACGAGGGTCCAGCGCCGTAACAAGAAGTAGCCGTATGGTCCGGCGCCGAACCTCGCCGGCTGTCACGTGGTCCACCACCGAATAAGGGGTAGCGACGATGTCACGAGTGGTGCTTGTCACCGGGGTCTCCCGCCACCTGGGCGGCCGCATGGCTCGAATCCTGACCGCCGAGCCCGGCGTCTCCAGGGTGATCGGCGTGGACGTCATCCCGCCGCGGGAGGACATCGGCGGCGCGGAATTCGTCCGGGCGGATATCCGCAACCCGATCATCGCCAAGGTCATTCGGGCGGCGAGCGTGGACACTGTGGTTCACATGGGTGTCATCGCGACCCCGGTGCAGGCCGGTGGCCGGATGTCGATGAAGGAAATCAACGTCATCGGGACGATGCAGTTGCTCGCGGCCTGCCAGAAGGCGCCGACGCTGCGCAAGCTCGTTGTGAAGTCGACCACGGCCGTATACGGCGCCGGCCCCAAGGATCCGGCGATGTTCACCGAGGAGATGGAGCCGCGGCACGCGCCGTCCTCGGGTTGGGCCAAGGACTCGATGGAGGTGGGGGGCTACGTGCGCGGCTTCGCCCGCCGCCGACCCGACGTGCTCGTGACGAAACTACGGTTCGCCAATTTCCTCGGACCCACCGTCGACACCCCGATGGCCGCCTACTTCTCCTTGCCGGTGATCCCGACGGTGCTCGGGTACGACGCCAGGCTGCAGTTCATCCATGAGGATGACGGGTTGGAGGCGCTGCGCATGGTGACCTCCGAGGACCATCCCGGCACGTTCAACATCGCCGGCGACGGCGTCCTGCTGCTGTCCCAGGCCGCCCGCCGCGCCGGGCGTCCGATCTGGCCGATCGCCCGACCGATGGTGCCCTTCGTCGGAGCGATGGTGCGCCGCGCCGGGTTGGCGGACTTCTCACCCGAGCAGGTGCGTTTCCTCACCTATGGCCGGGGCGTCGATACCTCCCGAATGCGCGATGTGTTGGGCTTCTTCCCGCAGCACACCACGGTCGAGACCTTCGACGAGTTCGTGCGCGCGCGTGACCTCAACCGAGTGTTGCCGCCGGAACGGGTGGAGTCGGTGGAGAATCGGATCGTGAACCTGTTCGCAGGAAAGGGTGCCGTCAATGCCTAACGCCCGAGTCATCCCGATCGACGGCGACGACCGCGGTCCCGACCGCCGACGGCGGGGAGGTGAATCCGCGCTGCCGGTCGACGAGGCGGACGTGTTCCTGAGCCCCGAAGAGTACGGCGACGAGGGCGTCGGGTTCGCGGAGCGGGTCAGTGATGCGTTGGCGTTCCTGCGCCGCCGCATAACCGGCGAATACTACGTCGACGACTTCGGCTTCGACCCCGAACTCACCGACCGGGTGCTGCTGGCGCCGGCGCGCCCGCTGTACTCCAAGTACTTCCGGGTGGAGACCCGTGGTCTGGAGAACGTTCCGGACAGCGGTGGCGCGCTGGTGGTGGCCAACCATTCCGGCACGATCGCGCTGGACGCCGTGATGACGCAGTTGGCCCTGCTCGACCACCATCCCGCGCATCGGCACCTGCGCATGCTGGGCGCCAACCTGGTGTTCTCCACCCCGTTCGTCGGTGAACTGTCGCGGAAGGGCGGCAATACCCTCGCCTGCGCCCCCGACGCGGAGCGCCTGCTCTCCAGCGGCGAACTGGTGGGGGTCTGGCCCGAGGGCTACAAGGGCATCGGCAAGCCCTACAGCGAGCGGTACAAACTGCAGCGGTTCGGTCGCGGCGGTTTCGTCGCTGCTGCCCTGCGCACGAAGACGCCGATCGTCCCGTGCGCCATCGTCGGCGCGGAGGAGATCTACCCGATTATCGGGAATTCTAAGGTCATCGCCCGGATGCTGGGGGTGCCGTACTTCCCACTCACCCCGACATTCCCCTGGTTGGGTCCGCTCGGCCTTATCCCGATGCCCTCCAAGTGGATCATCGAGTTCGGCGAGCCGATCAGGACCGATGATTTCCCGGACGGGGCGGCCGACGACCCGATGCTGGTCTTCAACCTGACCGATCAGGTGCGCGAGAACATCCAGCAGACGCTGTACCGACTACTGGTGCAACGGCGCTCCGTCTTCCGGTAGGTCCGCAGTCGGCTGTTGCGGGGCTGTGCGAGACTTCTGGCTGTGGGAGCCAACCTCGCCGATCTGGTCACCGAATCGGCCGCGCGCACACCGGGCGCGCCCGCCATCATCTGCGCTGATCGCACCACCTCCTGGTCTGAGCTGGAGCACCTCGTGCGGGCGGTCGCCGGCGGCCTGCGCGAACGCGGTCTGGAGCGCGGGGCACGGGTCGGGCTCCTGCTCTCGAACAGCCTTGAGTTCGTCACCTCGTACTTCGGGGTGCTGCGCGCCGGCCTGGTAGCGGTCCCGATCAACAGCGGCTATACGCCTTTCGAGGTCAAATATCACTTGGAGCAGTCCGGCGCCGAGTTGCTGATCGCGGATGCGTCGACGGCGACGACTGCCCGCGAGGCGGCAGGTTCGGTTCCCATCGTCACGGTCGGCACCGAGGATTGGCGACGGTTGATGGTCGGCAAGACCCCGCCGCCGCTGCTCGATACCGACCCCGAGGAACTGGCAGTTCTCATGTTCACGTCGGGGACCTCCGGGAGGCCGAAGGGCGCCATGCTCAGCCACCGGGCACTTGGCGCGAACCTCGACCAGACAACAGCGTTGGATAACCCACCGGCGCTGCTGTCCGAGGATGTTCTGCTGCTGATCCTGCCGCTGTTCCACGTCTACGCGCTCAACGGCGGTCTCGGCCTGCTCGCGAAGGTGGGCGCCACCGCCGTTCTCACCGACCGATTCGACCCGCAGCTCACGCTGGACATGGTGCGCAAGTACCACGTCTCGGTGGTTGCCACCGCCCCGCCGGTCTACCAGGCGTGGCTTGAGGTCGACGACCTCGCCGAGCGCCTGGAGGGGGTCCGACTTCTGGTGTCCGGTGCGGCTCCGCTCAGCGAGCGGGTGCTGGACGCCTTCACCGAGGCGGCCGGGAAGCCCGTGTGGGAGGGCTACGGGATGACTGAGGCCAGCCCCGTCATCAGCTCGACCCTGGTCACCGGCGAGCCGCGCCCGGGTTCGGTGGGCGCACCGCTGCCAGGGGTGGATCTCAAGCTGGTCGATGAGGGCGGCGGCGAAGTCGATGAGGGTGATCCCGGCGAGGTTGTGATCCGGGGCGCGAACCTCTTCTCGGGCTACTGGCCCGACGGCGCCGACGGCCCCGACGACCAGGGGTGGTGGGCTACCTCCGACGTCGGCATCCTCGACCAGTTCGGGGAGTTGCGCCTGGTCGACCGGCGGAACGACCTGATCATCGTCAGCGGGTTCAATGTTTACCCGCGCGAAGTCGAGGAGATCATCGCGCGTCTGCCGGGTGTGGCCGAGGTGGCCGTGATGGGCACGGAGCACCCGTATACCGGGGAGACCGTGAAAGCACTCGTGGTGGCGAGCGAGGACGTGACGAGCGATTCCGTGATCGAGTTCTGCCAGACCCGACTCGCGCGGTTCAAGTGCCCGACGGTGGTGGAGTTCGTGGCCATGCTGCCCCACTCCGGCACCGGCAAGATCTCCAAGGGCGCCTTGCGGGATGTCGCCCGGCGGGTGCACCAGGCGCCGTGAGGGTCACTCTCATCGGAAAGCCCGACTGCCACCTGTGCGACGACGCACGCCTGGTTGTTGAGGCCGTCTGCCCCGAAGGCTTCGAGGAGGTCTCGGTGTTCGATGACCCGTCGCTGTTCGATGCCTATGCCGAACTGATCCCGGTCGTGCTGGTCGATGGCCGGCAGGTGGCCCACTGGCGGATCACTCCGGCGGAGCTTCGCGCCGCGCTGGCCTGATCCGCCGTCCACCTGGACGGTCTGGGCGATCCAACACCAGAAAGATTCCGATATCCGGACAGCTATTCCCGACCCGCTTTGTGAGTTCTTTGCCGAACTCGTAGTCTGTACCGGTATCCGCCCGTTCGTGGCGGCCCCCGTGAGTGCGGAAGATCCGGAGCAGCATGACCCTCAGGCAGTCTGACGCGTGCCGTGATATGCAGCCGTCGTCGATCGCCGCCGCTTCGTCGATCCACCTGTGGAGCACCCCGAAATGACGCTCATCGTGGTGGGGGTAAGCCACCGTTCTGCCTCCTTCGACCTCCTCG
>CAYMPK010000042.1:9772-15014 GCA_964392145.1 uncultured Actinomycetes bacterium
GGAGACGACGGCGCCAAACACCTGTTGGACACGGTGGTCGCGAGCGACCACGTTGCCGAGGCGATGGTGCTGTCGACGTGCAACCGGGTCGAGGTCTACGCGGACGTGGATCGCTTCCACGGGGCTGTCGAGGATGTGACGGCGATGCTCGCCAAGCACGCCGGATTGCCGGTCGGGGATTTCGCGGGCTACGCCTATATCCATTACGACGAGCGCGCGGTGCATCACATGTTCACCGTGGCCTCCGGACTCGACTCGATGGTCACAGGGGAACAGCAGATCGTAGGTCAGGTGCGCTCTGCCCTTCGGCAGGCCCAGGAGTCCGGGACGGCAGGTCGGGTCATCAACGAGCTCGGCCAGACGGCCCTGCGGGTCGGCAAGCGCATCCATAGCGAGACCGGTATCGATCGCCACGGTGCCTCCGTGGTCTCGGTGGCGTTGAACCGTGCCGATGACCTACTGGCTGGTCTTCGTGGCCGGCGGGCTGCGCTCATCGGGGCCGGTGCCATGGGGGCCCTGGCCGTGAACCAACTGTTGACCGCCGGCGTCACCGACCTGGTGGTGATCAACAGGACACAGGCCAATGCCGAGCGCTTCCTGTCGGCCGAACTCCCCAGTGGCCTGCCGGCACCTGTGCGGCTGGCTGGGCTGGACGACCTCCGCGAAGCGATCGACGGGGTCGACATCGTCGTCACGTGTACCGGCGCCAGTGGCACGGTGCTCTCGGCCGCCGACCTGTCACCGGCCACCCGGGTGGTCGTCGACCTGGCATTGCCGCACGATGTGGAACCCGATGTCGCCGGGGTGCCTGGGGTGGCACTGATCAATCTCGCCGCACTCGCGCTGCTTCCGGGGCACCATTCCGCGGCCGAGGCCGCTGCCGGCCTCCTCGTCGACCAGGAGACCGACGCCTTCGTGGCGGCCCAGGCAGCCGCCTCGGTGGAGCCCGTGGTGGTATCCCTGAGGGCGCGCGCGGACGGCATCCTCGAGGACGAGGTCAAGAGGTTGCGCCTCAAGTTGCCGAACCTCGACGACGCGGGCGCCGCCGAGGTCGAGAAGGCCCTTCGCAGGGCCATGTCCGCCCTGCTCCATACCCCAACCGTCCGGATGAAGCAGTTCGCCTCGGATCCCGGTGGTGAGCGGTTCGCGGCGGCCCTGCAAGCGTTGTTCGACCTTGACCCGGCGACCGTCCAGGTGCTGTCGACGCCACCTGAGGCGCCGGGTGCCGGCGGTGCCGATGAGTGAGCCCATCCGGGTGGCGACGCGGCGCAGCCCGCTCGCCCTCGCGCAATCCAGCCTGGTCGCCGAGCGGATCACTGCCGTTACGGGACGGCCGGTCGAACTCGTGCAAACGGTCACCCAGGGGGACCTGGACAGCAGCCCGCTGACGAGCATCGGCGGTGCCGGGGTGTTCGTCGCCGCGGTTCGGCAGGCGGTCATCGACGGTCACGCCGATGTCGCGGTGCACTCGTTGAAGGACCTGCCGACCGCGGCCTGTGAGGGCATCGTGCTGGCCGCGGTGCCCGAGCGGGAGGATCCCAGGGACGCGCTGTGTTCTCATGGCGCGGGCCTGGCCGAGCTACCCGCCGGCGCTCGAATCGGCACCGGATCCCCTCGTCGTGGGGCACAGTTGAGCCTTCGTCGGCCGGATTGTCAGGTCGTCGATCTCCGGGGCAACGTCGACACCCGGTTGGCGCATCTGGACTCCGACCTCGATGCTGTGCTGCTGGCGGCGGCGGGTCTGCGGCGGTTGGGCCGCACGGGCGTGGTCACCGAGTACCTGGACCCCGAGGTGGTGCTTCCAGCGCCGGGTCAAGGCGCACTCGCGGTTGAGGTGCGGTCGGATGACGAGGGTCTGACTGTTGCGCTGGCGCAATTGGACGACGCCGCTACCCGGGCCGCTGTCACGGCCGAGCGGTCTCTGTTGGCGACCCTGGAGGCCGGTTGTTCGGCTCCTGTCGGTGCCTACGCCGAAGTCAGTGAACCGGGCTTCTGGGCCCCTGAAATCTTCCTTCGCGGCGGCGTGTTCGCCGACGCCAAGGCGGTACGAATGTCGGTTACCGGTCCCGTTGCGGCCGCCGAGGAGGTGGGACGCGAACTGGCCGACCAACTGCTGGCGAGCGGGGCGGCCGGTCTGTTATCGGAGTCGAGTCTGTGAGCACAAAGAGCAAGCCCCCCGTCGGAACCATCACCCTGGTTGCGGCAGGCCCGGGAGATCCTGAACTTCTCACCCTGCGGGCGGTGGCCGCCCTCGGGCGAGCCGACGTCGTGCTGGCCGACGCTGACGCGCTGGCCATCGCGGAGAGGTTTGCCCCACAGGCCGAGATCGAGCCGGTCATCGACGCCAACGGGCTGCCGCTCACCCGGAACGCCCGGGCGAAGAAGGCGATCTCGGCCGCCCGCAAGGGAGCGACCGTCGTGCGTCTCATGGCCGGTGATCCGGTACTGGACGGCGCCCTCTCCGAAGAGGGTGAAGTGCTGCATCGTGGCGAGGTGCGCTTCGAAGTGGTCCCGGGTGCGTCCACTTTCTCCGGCGTGGCGGCTTTCGCCGGGTTCGGCCTCACCGGCAAGAAGCACGGCGAGATCGTCCTGTTCACCGAGCTCGGTTCCGGACCCCTACCGGCGCAGGACCCGAAGACCACGTTGGTGTTCCTCTCGGGCGCCGACGAGGCCCCGGCCATCGCCGCGGAATTGATGGACGCCGGATATGCGGCGACCACCCCCATCGGGGTCACCCGGGCGGGTTCCACTGTGGACCAGCGCACGCTGGTATCAACCCTGGGTGAGGTGACCAAGGCTGCGAAGGCGGCCAAGCTCGCAGGACCGGGAACGGTGGTCGTGGGCGACGCCGTTTCGGCCAGGGACTCGCTGAACTGGTTCGAGACCAAACCGCTGTTCGGCTGGCGGGTGTTGATCCCCCGTACCCGCGAACAGGCCGGTGCCGTGACCGCGCAACTGGTGCCCTACGGAGCCGTCGGTGTCGAGGTGCCGACCATCAGCGTCGAACCGCCGCGCACCCCCCAGCAGATGGAGAAGGCCATCCAGGGAGTCGTCACCGGCAAGTACCAGTGGATCGTGTTCACCTCCTCCAACGCCGTGCGCGCCGTGCGGGAGCGGCTGGAGGACTACGGCCTGGATGCCCGTGCTCTGGCCGGTATCAAGCTTGCGGCTGTGGGTGACAAGACGGCCGACGCACTCCGAGAGTTCGGAGCGCAGCCGGAGTTGGTACCCACCGGCGAACAGTCCAGCGCCGGGTTGGTCGCCGAATGGCCATCCTTCGACTCGTCGATAGACCCGATCAATCGCGTCTTCCTGCCGCGCGCCGACATCGCCACCGAGATCCTGGTGGAGGGACTGACCGAGCGGGGATGGGAAGTCGACGACATCACGGCGTATCGGACCGTTCGGGCGGCCCCTCCGGCGGCCGAAACCCGCGAGGCGATCAAAACCGGTGGATTCGACGCTGTGCTATTCACCTCGTCGAGCACCGTACGCAACCTGGTCGGCATCGCGGGTAAGCCTCACGCGACCACCGTCGTCGCCTGCATCGGTCCGGCCACTGCGAAGACCGCCGAGGAGCACGGCCTGCGGGTGGACGTGCTGGCCAGCGACCCGAAGATAGAGGTCCTGGTCACCGAGCTCGCGCAGTTCGGCGAGCAACTGCGACTGAAGGCCGCCGAGAACGGAGATACCTCCTGGCGCCCCAGCCGTAAGCGGGCATCCCGGCGCCGCTCCTCATGATCGCGGCGCGGCCCCGACGCCTGCGCGGCACGGCCGCGATGCGCAGGCTTGTCGCTGAGACCGAACTCAGTGGCCGCCAGTTGATCCAACCGCTGTTCCACAAGGAGGGGCTGGACTCGCCACGGCCGGTGGGCGCCATGCCGGGGGTGTCGCAACTCGACATCGCTTCGCTACGACGAACCGCCGCGGAAGCTGTGGCGGCCGGCGTCGGTGGCCTCATGCTGTTCGCCGTCCCGCTCCACCGCGACGCCGCCGGTTCGGGGGCGTTGGATCCGGAGGGGGCGCTGAGTCGAGCCGTGGCCGAGGTGGTCGCCGAGGTCGGTCGGGACACCGTGGTGATGGCCGACCTCTGTCATGATGAGTTCACCGACCACGGTCACTGCGGGGTGCTCGATGATCGGGGTGAGGTGGACAACGACGCCACCGTGGACCTCTATGCGCAGATGGCGGTCGTGCTGGCGGACGCAGGTGCCAACGTGGTCGCACCCAGCGGCATGATGGATGGCCAGGTCGGCGCCATCCGCACATCGCTGGAGCAAGCCGGTCACCTCGATGTCGCGGTGCTGGCCTACGCCGCCAAGTACGCCTCGGCCTTCTACGGGCCCTTCCGGGAAGCGGTCGACAGCACGCTGGACGGTGACCGCCGCAGTTACCAGCAGGACCCGGCCAACCGACGCGAAGCCGCCCGCGAGATCGCGATGGACATCGCCGAGGGCGCTGACATGGTGATGGTCAAGCCCGCGCTGGCCTATCTGGATGTGATTGCCGACGCCGCTCGCACGGTGACGGTGCCGCTGCTCGCCTATCAGGTCTCCGGCGAACTGGCCATGGTCGAGGCGGCCGCCGCGGCGGGGATGCTCGACCGCGACGCCGTCATCGTCGAGACCCTGCTGTCGATCAGGCGGGCAGGCGCGGACGGCATACTCACCTATTGGGCGGCCGAAGTGGCGGCCAAGCTGGGAGGTCGCACGTGAACATCCACCGCGATGACGAGATCTCCCGCACGTGGTTCGCCCGGGCGCAGGAGGTCATCCCGGGCGGGGTCAACTCCCCGGTGAGAGCCTTCCGTGCCGTGGGCGGCACCCCGCTGTTCTTCGTCTCCGGTCGCGGGGCCGAAGTCGTCGATGCTGACGGCAATTCCTACGTCGACCTGGTGTGTTCCTGGGGCCCGATGATCCTCGGTCACAGCCACCCGGAGGTGCGCGAGGCCGTCGAAGCGGCCGTCGCGCGCGGGTTTTCCTTCGGTGCCCCCAGCATGGCCGAGGTGCTGCTCGCGGAGGAAATCTGCTCGAGGGTCGAGCCGGTGGAGTCGGTGCGGCTGGTGAGTTCGGGCACCGAGGCAACGATGAGCGCCATCCGGGTTGCCCGCGGCTTCACCGGACGGAACAAGATCGTCAAGTTCGCCGGCTGCTACCACGGCCACTCCGACGCACTGCTCGCCGAGGCTGGTTCGGGGATAGCGACGTTCGCGCTTCCCGGTTCGGACGGCGTCACCGCTGGC
>CAYMPK010000043.1:0-14913 GCA_964392145.1 uncultured Actinomycetes bacterium
GGGATCGGCGCCCTGGTGGTGCTGCCCTTCGAGGTGCTGTTCATGGCCAACATGTACCGGCAGTTCGGCAACGAGCCGGTCGCCGCGTGATCGAATGACAGCCTCGCCCTGAGGCACACCGAAGCCCGCCCGGGTCGCTCACTCGTGAGTGGAACGGGCGGGCTTCGTGTCGGTCGCGCTCGGATTGGGCCATTCCCCCCGGCGGGCGCCGAGGCCGTCGGGACTGGCCCTACCCTCCGGTGAGGGTGAGAAGCGTGGCCTCCGGCGGACAGGCGACCCTGATCGGCGTGTAGGGGTTGGTGCCCAGGCCTGCCGATACGTGCAGCCACGCGTCCTCGTGTCGGGAGAGTCCTCGGGCGCGGTCCCGATCCAGGTCGCAGTTGGTCACCAGGGTGCCGACACCCGGTAGGCATACCTGGCCACCATGGGTGTGCCCGGCGAGAATCAGTTGCGCACCATCAGCGGCCATCGCGTCAAGGACCCGCAGGTACGGTGCGTGCGTGACGCCGAGGCGCACGTCGGCCCGCGGGTCGAATTTGCCGGCGACCAGGGCGTAGTCATCGCGATAGATGTGCGGATCGTCCGTTCCCAGCATGGAGACCAGACTGCCCTCGACCTTGAGCTCGCCCGGCCGGTTGTTGAGATCGAGCCAGCCTCTGGAGGTGAGGCCGGACCGGAGTTGTTCGGTGGGCAAGTTCGGCTTCCGGTCCGCCAAGGAACTGGGCCCGGCGAAGTATCGCAGCGGATTCTTCAATTGGGCGGCGTAGTAATCGTTGGAACCGAAGACGAAGGCACCCGGGATCCCTAGCAACGGTTCCAGGCTCCGCAGTACCGCGGGCAACGCCTCGGCGTTGGAGATGAAGTCCCCGGTCACGACAACGAGATCCGGTTCGAGTTCGGCGAGTTGCGAAACCCAGATGGCCTTCGAACGCTGGGCTGCGGTCAGGTGCAGGTCCGAAAGGTGAAGCAGTCGAATGGGACTCGCCCCCGACGGCAGCACCGGTACCGACACTTCCCGGAGCCGGTAGGAGCGGGCTTCCCACAACGTGTAGGCGAGGGTGCCGGCTCCCACACACGCGCCGATCGCGGCAGTCGCGATGAGGGTCCTGCTCGTCGAGTTCACCCGCCAATGTTCGCACGTCCGGGTACGCATGCAGCCGTCAGGCGTGGTGCCCTGCGACCGCAGGTGGCCCACCTGCCACGATGGACACCATGGCGACCCTGAAAGAGCAACTGCGCAGCGATCTGACCGACGCGATGAAGGCGCAGGACGTGACGAAGCGCGAGACCTTGCGCATGGTGCTGTCCGCGGTGACTGCCGAGGAAGTCGCGGGCGACGAGGCGCGCGAACTATCCGACGCCGATGTGGTGAAGATCCTGCAGCGGGAGGCGAAGCGCCGGCGGGAGTCCTCGGAGGCTTTCCGCGATGCGGGACGCGCTGAATTGGCCGCGCAGGAGGAAGCGGAGCTGGTGGTCGTGGAGGGCTACCTGCCGAAGCAGCTCAGCGATGAGGAAGTGGCGGCCCTGGTGTCCTCGGCGTTGGCCGGAATCGACGCGAGTGGGCCCTCGGCCATGGGACCGGCGATGAAGGCGGCTACCGCGGCGGCAGCGGGGAGCGTGGATGGCAAGCGCCTATCCGCTGAGGTAAGACGGCAACTGAGCGTGGGCTGAATCCCGACCTAAGGCGTGGTGCCATTACCGCCGAACTGGCCGGTGGTGCCGTTCTGCGGGTACTGCTGGTACTGGGGGTACTGCTGGTAGGGCTGGTACTGACCCGTCTGACCATTGCGACCGTTGGCGACGGCGGCGGGTCCGCCGCCCTGCTGCACGCTCTTCATCCCGTACTTGGCCTCGAGTTCGAAGTTGCTTGCGGGAGTGTCGGCCAGAGCGCCGAGCATCGCCTGCTGCCAGATCGGACCGGGCAGGGAGGATCCGAAGACCTCGCCGAAGTACTCCCCGTTGATGGTCACGTCCTGCATGGGGTACTTGAATCCTCCCCGGGGATCACCGGTCCAGACGGCCGTGGCGATCTCGGGGGTGTATCCGGCGAACCAGACGGCCGCGTGCGAGTCGGTGGTACCGGTCTTACCGGTGGTCTCGCGGCCCAACGTCATGTTGGCACCCGTACGTCCTTCGAAAGGCCCATCCACGACCCCGGTGAGCACGGCGGTGACGCTGTCCGCAACATCCCGCGGGATCGTCTGTTCGCAGACGGGTGGCACCGTGATCGTCTTGCCGGCCCGGTCGGTGATGGAGTTGACCGCCTTGGGTTCGCAGCGGTTGCCATGGGCGGCGAAAGTCGCGTAAGAGTTCGCCAGCGTCAGCGGTGACACCTCGGTGGTACCCAGGGTGAAGCTGATGTTGGGTTCCAGTGGCTTGCCGTCGGCTCGGTGGATCCCGGCGCGACGGGCCATCTCGACCGTCTTGCACAACCCGGCATCCTTCTCCCGCTGGAGGAAGTAGGTGTTCGTCGAGTAGGCGGTGGCCTCCCACATGTTGAAGAAGCCGGATTGGGTGGAGTTCTCGCCGGTGAAACCACCGAAGGACATGCCGGGACAACCCCAGTCGCCGCCGTCCAGCCACAGCGGGCTCGTGGCATTGATGCGTTCGTTGGGATCGATCCCCGAGTCGATGGCGGCGGCCAGCGTGAACGGCTTGAAGGTCGAGCCGGCCTGCATGCCGATGGTGCCGCCCTCGTCCGCGTCCACCGCGTAGTTGAATGTCGTCTTGCCCGGCCCGCTGGTTCCCCAGTCCTTGTTCTGGGCCAGCGCCAGCACGTTGCCGGTGCCGGGCTGCACCATCGCGACCGCCACGGCCTTCTCGCTCTCATCGGCGGCCGGCACGCGGTCGACGGCCGCCTCGTGGGCCGCATTCTGCGCCAGCGGATCCAGCGGGGTGTCGATCACCAGGCCGCCGGTCTCCAAGAACTTCTCACGCTCGGCCGGGGTCTTCCCCCATCGCGGGTCGGCGAGGATCTGCCGTACGACGAAGTCGCAGTAGAACGGCACGGTGCTCTCCGCGCAGCCGTTGTTCTGGTTCTGCGGCTTCAGGTCGTCGCTGACCGGTCGGGCGATTGCCTCGGTGTATTGGGCCTTGGTGATTGCCCCGGTCTCGAGCATTCGTCCCAGCACCTGGTTGCGGCGCTTCATGGCGGCGTCAGCGTTCTTGGTCGGGTCGTACTTGACCGGGGACTGCACGAGTCCCGCGAGGGTGGCTGCCTGGGTGAGGGTCAGGTTGGCCGCGCTGGTGCTGAAGTAGCGGTTCGCCGCGGCCTCAGCACCGTAGGCGCCGGCCCCGAAGTAGCTGATGTTCAGGTAGTTGTTGAGGATCTCGGACTTGGTCAATCGCCGTTCGACCTCGACCGCGTAGCGCACCTCCTGCACCTTGCGGGCGGCGCTGCGCGCCTGAGCCGCGGCTGCGCCCTCCTGTGTCTCGGCGCCGGTGATAAGCACGTTCTTGACGTACTGCATGGTGATGGTCGACGCGCCCTGCACCTGTTCGCCACCGGCGGTGCTGGCCCGCGCCCGGGCCGTACCCTTCAGGTCGACACCGTTGTGGTCGTAGAAGCGAGCGTCCTCGGTGGCGATCACCGCACGCTGCAGGTAGACCGAGATGGCCGACAGCGGTACCTCGACCCGGTTCTCCTTGTAGAGCTGCGCGATCTGCCCGCCGTTCTTGTCCCGGATCACTGTGCGCACCGGCAACGGTGGCGTGGTGAGAGATGCCGGAAGGTCCTCATACGAGGCGATCGTCGACTGCGCGCCGACACCTGCAGCGCCGGCGAACGGCAGGAGCAGTCCGGCCGTGACGACACCCGCCAACACGCTGACGCCGGCGAACTTGGCTCCGGCGGCCCACTTGCGTCCGCGCGCGGCGACCCCGGCGGCACCCGCGGCGGAGGCGGCAGCGGGGGTAGCGTCGGAGGAGTCCGCGGACGTCGGAGCCGAGTCGTTGTCGGGGGTCTCCGGAGTTGGCGGCTCAGAGGAGGACGGCGGCATGGCCATAGGACGAAAGGATACGTGGCTTGGTTTCATCCCATGTCACCGAAGTCCGGATTCGAACGGTTGCCGAGCACGGTCCGGGAATCTCACTGTGTGGCGGGGCGCCGCGCTGGGTCATGGTGTTACTCTAAGTAGTTAGTCTCACAGGCGTCAACAGCCCCCAGAACGTACCTTTCGTCACACAAATTAGTAAGAAATAACTATTGATAACCACCCATACGAACCTAGGCAGGGATTCCCTGGCTGCATAGTGTCACATCACTCGCTCGCGCACGCGTATGTGGAGGACGTCGATATTCCCCATCGGCGGCATCAGTGGCGCGAGGTTGGGAGGAACGTGACTGTGGTGTGGGTAAGTGATTGGATCTCCCAGGCTTCATGCCGGGGGCAGGATCCGGATGCTCTGTTCGTCCAAGGTGCTGCCCAGAATCGGGCGAAACAGGTGTGCGGCGGGTGCGTCGTGCGCACGGAATGTTTGGCCGATGCCCTCGATAACAGAATCGAGTTCGGGGTCTGGGGCGGAATGACCGAGCGGGAACGGCGCGCGCTGCTCCGGCGTCGTCCGGAGGTCACCTCCTGGACCAACCTGCTGGTCTCGGCCCGGGAGCACTATTCCGAAAGCGGTGCAACTCCTATGCCCAGCACCGGTCGGGTCTCTGCCTGAGCCTGCGCTCCAGCCCGGTCAACCCGATCGGTGTGCAGTTGAAGGTCATTCCGGAAGTTGGGCGGCAGCCTCACCGATGGCGCGTAGTCCCTCCAGGTCGTGGACGTCGTCGCCGAAGGCCGGCACGGGCGCGATCGGCACCCCCGGATGTGCAGCGGTGAAACTCTCCGTCAGGTGAGCCTGTCTTCTGATGTCCCGTTGACGCTCCGCATGCAGGTGGAGCAGGGCCGCCGTGGTCGCATGCTCCTCCCGATCATCGAGCACTTCAGCGCCAGCCTCCGCTGCCTCCGCGGTCAGGTCGACCGCATGCGCCGGGCTCACCCGGTTCAGCACCATGCCGGCCAGCGGCATGCCCTCATCCTCGAGGCGTTCCACGAAGTAACTCGCTTCCCGAAGTGCGTCAGTCTCAGGAATCGCCACCACGACGAACCTGGTATCGGGGGCCTTGAGCTGCTGGTAGGTCGCCTCGGCGCGTTCGCGGAAGCCGCCGAAGAGGGCGTCGAAACTCGCCACGAACACCTGGATGTCCTGCAGGACCTGGGCGCCGATGATCTTGGACAGGACGTTGGTGAAGACCCCGAACGAGGCCGCCACGACCCTCGAGGTGAACTTGCCCGCGCCGCGGGCCGGAGCGGCGAGCAGTCGGATGAGCCGACCATCCAGGAAGGACCCCAGCCGTTTCGGAGCATCGAGGAAGTCCAGGGCGGAACGCGATGGGGGCGTGTCGACGATGATGAGATCCCACGGTCCGTCGTCGCCCATCTCTGCCCGGAGTTGCCCGAGCTTCTCCATCGCCATGTACTCCTGCGTACCGGCGAAAGAGGTACTCAGGGCTTGGTAGAAGGGGTTCTCCAGGATCGCCGCGGCCCGGGCGGAGTCTGCGTGCGCCTCGACGATCTCATCGAACGTGCGCTTCATATCCAGCATCATCGCGCTCAACGATCCGTTGGCGACGTCGGGAATGGGTCGCGGGGTGTTGTCCAGTTCGGTCAGGCCCATGGACTGGGCGAGCCGGCGCGCAGGGTCGATCGTCAGCACGCACACCTGGCGACCGGCCTCAGCCGCCCGGAGCGCCAGCGCGGCCGCCGTGGTGGTCTTGCCGACGCCGCCCGATCCGCAGCACACAATCACGCGCACGCCGGGGTCGGACAGCATGTCGTCTATCCCGAGTCGGGGGACCCCGGGTGCCAGCACGTCCGTCGTGGCGATCATCGACCGACTCCGTTCGCAGCCAGGACCGCCGCCAAGTGGTAGAGGGACCCAGTGTCGATACCGCCCGCGAGGTAGGGCAGCTCGATGATCGGTCGCTTGGTTGTCTCCAGCGTCTCGCGCTCCTGGTGTTCTAGAGCCACCCGAGCAGCATGCTCGGCCGCTTCGGCAGCGAGGGCATCGGCCCAGGCCTTGACCCGACCACTCCGTTTGCCGGTCGGTGAGCCTAGGCCCGCGTCGACCAGACCTCGCTGCAGTTCCGAGGTGTCCAGAGCACCATCGGCGGCTTCCGCCAAGGCCTCAGGGCTCAACACCGGAATGCGGACCATGTTGACGAAGACACCGCCGAGCGGCAGGTCCGCGGCGGCCAGTTCGGCGAACCCGTCGACGGTCTCCTGCACCGGCATCTCCTCGAGCAGAGTCACCAGGTGGACGACCGTGTCGCGGGACCTGATGACGCTCATCACGGAGTCGGCCTGGCTTCGGATCGGGCCCACCTTCGCAAGGCCGGCTACTTCGGTGTTGACGTTGAGGAACCTCACCACCCGGCCGGTGGGTGGGGCGTCCAGCACGACGGCGTCGTAGATGAAGCGGCCCTTGTCCTTACGACGGGTAGCCTCCGCCGCCTTCCCCGTGAGCAGCACATCCCGGACGCCCGGCGCGATGGTGGTGGCGAAGTCGATGGCTCCGAGGCGTCGCAGCGCGTTGCCGGCGCGCCGCATGTTGTAGAACATCTCCAAGTACTCGAGCAGCGCGGCCTCGGGATCCACGGCGAGCGCGATGACGTCGCCGCCCTTCGGCGCGATCGCCACCTTCCGTTCCTCGTACGGCAGCGGGGGAACGTCGAACAGCCGGGCGATTCCTTGCCGGCCCTCGACCTCCAGCAGCAAGGTGCGCCGACCTCCGGCGGCCAACGCCAGCGCCAGCGCCGCCGCCACGGTGGTCTTGCCGGTGCCACCCTTGCCCGACACGACGTGCAGCCTGGCACTGGACAGATCCGCCCACCGGCCGATGTGGTCGTTCATCTTCTGCGCCGCTGTGGTCACACCACCAGAGCCTAGTCCAGGATGGCGCAATAGGCTTTCGAGCATGACTACCTGGGAGTACCTCACCGCACCTCTGCTCATCCACAACACCAAGGCGATCCTCGACAACTTCGGGGCGGACGGCTGGGAACTCGTCCAGGTCGTGCCGGGACCCAACGCCGAGAACCTGGTGGCCTATTTCAAGCGGCCGCGCGCATGACCGGAGCCACCCGCGCCGAGGTGGAGACGGCCCTGGCAGGACATGGACATGAGGTCCCCGGTGTCGCGGCTCCGCTGGCTGCCTATCAACCCGCGGTCATCACTAGAGGCTTCGTCTACACGGCCGGGCAGTTGCCCGTGGTCGCGGGGGAATTGACCGCGCGCGGTCCGGTGGGCCCGGAGGGCCTTGCCTTGACGGACGCCCGATCGGCGGCCAGGATCTGCGCGCTGAACGCCTTGGCCGCGGGTTTCTCCGCCGTCGGTGATGGCGCCCGTCTACGGTTGGTGAAGGTTGTCGTCTTCGTGAATGCCACCTCGGGCTTCACCGATCATCCCGCGGTCGCCGACGGTGCCTCGGAACTCTTCGGTTCAGCGCTCGGTGAGGCGGGGGTTCACGCCCGTAGCGCCGTCGGTGTGGCCTCCCTGCCGAAGAATGCCGCCGTTGAACTGGACGCCGTCTTCGAGATCGTGGACTCCGGAACGGTGGGCTGAGGTATGGCCGCAGTTCCAGATCTAGCGACCCGGATCAGGGCGGTGGCCCAGGGGGACACCGACGCATGGACTCCGCCGCCGGTGCGGGCCGCGGCCACGGTGGCCCTGTTACGCGACGGGGAAGCCGGGGTGGAGGTCTACCTGATGCGTCGCACCTCGACGATGGCGTTCGCGCCGGAGATGCACGTGTTTCCCGGTGGGGCCGTTGAGGCCGAGGACGGCCCCGACGGGTCGGAGGAGGCCTTCCGGGCGGCGGCCATCCGGGAAGTCGAGGAGGAGACCGGTGTGCGGATCGCGGCCGTCAGCGACCTCGTGCCGTTCGCTCGCTGGGTCACGCCAGCCGTCGAGAAGCGTCGCTACGACACCGCGTTCTTCGCCACGGCTGTGCCGGCAGCGCAACTGCCGGCCCTGGTCGGGACCGAGGCGTCGCAGGCCCGGTGGCTGACGCCCGCTCGGGCACTGGCCGCCAATGCTGCCGGCGAGATGGCGATGCTGCCTCCCACCCTTGCCACGCTCGGTCAGCTCGACGGGCACGCCGACGTCGCCTCGGCGCTCGTCGCGGTCTCCCTCCTGCCTCGTCCAGCGCTCATGCCGGTGCCGCGCGCCGCAGGTGAGGGCGTGGCTTGGGAGCTGGTCGACTACCACAGCGGGGCCACGATCACGGACCTCGCGGATGCCGGCCTACCGCCCACCTGGGGCATGGGGTTGGGCTAGGGCGAGACGGATGGCTGAGCAGATGTTGACCTGGAGTGGCGGGGCCGTGACCGACTATGCGGTCTGTGTGCTTGCCCCCAATCCGGGCCCGATGACCCTGGATGGTACGAACACCTGGGTGCTGCGCGCACCCGGTTCGCGCGATGCGGTCGTGATCGATCCTGGGCCTGCCCACCGAGGCCACTTGGAGGCGGTCGCGAGACACGTCGAGGAGTCCGACGCCCGGGTGTCCCTGGTGTTGCTCACCCACGGCCACGACGATCACAGCGGAGGCGCAGCGGACTTCGCAGCCGCCGTCGGCAGCCCGGTGCGCGCCTGGGATCCCGCCCACCGACTCGGGGAGGAGGGCGTGGCGGAGGGCGATGTTATCCAGGTCGGAGGGTTGGACATCGGGGTTGTCGCGACCCCGGGGCACACCAGCGACTCGGTCACCTTCGTGCTGCCCGACGCGGTGCTCACCGGCGACACGGTCCTCGGCAGGGGCACCACGGTGGTCGCTCATCCGGATGGACGGCTCGCCGACTACCTGGATTCGTTGGCCAGACTGCGAGACCTGGTGGCGCAACGGGGTGCGGGACACATCCTGCCCGGGCACGGTCCTGCGCTGGCGGATCCGCTGGCCGCCATCAACGGCTACCTCGCTCACCGGCAGGATCGGCTCGAACAGATCCGAGCGGCCCTGGCCGACCTGGCGGAAGAGGGTGACCTCCCCCCAGCATCCGAACTACCGATGGCACTCGTTCGCGTGGTCTACGCGGACGTGCCTCAGCAGGTGTGGCCAGCAGCGGAGTTGAGCGTCCGAGCCCAGTTGGAGTACTTGGCGGAAAACGGCTAGCGCGCTCGGCGTGCCAGACGTTCGGTGTCGATCAGCACCACCGAACGGGACTCCAACCTGATCCAGCCCCGGGTGGCGAAGTCGGCGAGGGCCTTGTTGACCGTCTCCCGGGAGGCCCCGACCAGTTGGGCCAATTCCTCCTGGGTCATGTCGTGGGTCACGTGGACGCCGTCCGGCATGGACTGGCCGAACTTGTCGCCGAGTTCGAGCAGCGCCTTGGCAACCCGTCCCGGGACGTCGGAGAAGACCAGGTCGGCCAGAGCGTCGTTGGTCCGGCGCAGCCGCTGCGCCAGCGCCTGCAGCAACGACTCCGCCACCTCTGGTCTGCCCGTCAGCCAGGGTCGCAGCGCCTGGTGGCCCAGCCCGAGGGCGGTCACGTCGGTCAGTGCCACGGCGGTTGCGGTCCTTGGTCCCGGGTCGAACAACGACAACTCGCCCAATAGTTCGCCGGGGCCCAAGACCGCGAGTATGCTCTCGCGGCCGTCCGGAGCGGTGTGCCCCAACTTGATCTTGCCCTCGGTGAGGATGTACATCCGATCCCCGAGCTGTCCCTCCAGGAACAGCACGTCGCCCTTGGCAACTCGGGTCGTCTCCATGGACGAACGCAGCGCCGCGGCGGCCTCCGCGTCCAGAGCAGCGAACAGCGGAGCGGAACTCAGAACGTCGTCCACTGCGGTCCTCTCGCCGATGTACGGGCCATTCCGTTCAGCCTAGCCGTCCGAGGTGCCCGCGTCGCCCCGCAACGGCAACGCGGTCAGTGCCAGGGCGGGTTCCTGGCGGTACCGCGCGATAAGTTCGCGCTGTAGCGCGTCGATCTGGCGGTGGAGCCCGCGGCGATGGTCTGAAAGGTCCCGTTCGCGGGCCCGGAGCCGCTCAACGTAGTCGGCCAGGTCCGCGTCGTCGGTCGGCTGGTAGCGCCAGAGTTCAGCCAGGTCGGGAAGCGGCGGCACTTGGTCCGGCGGCAGGATCGAGAGCATGGCCATCCTGCGGGACTGGCTGGGAGCGTCGGCCAGGGCGTCGGCCAGGGCTTCCAGGTTGTCGCTTGTGCGTCCTTGATCGAGTAGGTCGAGACGGGCTTGCAGAATGCGCCGCCAGTAGGAGACGCGGGTCTCGTAGTCATTGAGCGCCGCGCGGTTGCGGCGGATGTCGTCCAGGCTCAGCTCGGCGAACTCCGGGGCAGGCTCCGGGGGCTCCACACTCAGCCGTGCCTTCTTCCGAGCAGCGCGGCGGGCAGCTGCGTCCTCGTCCTCGACCATCTCACTCCTCCGGCGGGCTCCGTCCCCGAGGCTAGCGAAAACGCGTCCACTATTCGTGTGCACGGCCCAGTTGCCCGACGTTGGTGCCCGCTGCTTGCCGAGTCCCGGCCGAGACGATTTCCCGGGCTTGCCCCACGCGGCGGGGGAAGTGGCAACGTACCCTGAACACGTGAACCTGACGGCGCCCAAGGGTAGGAGCGACAGCCATGTCGCCCTTGTTCGGCGTGCCAGGAAAGCCAATCGGATTCTCGCCGTCGAGTATCCCGATGCCCGCTGCGAACTCGACTTCGAGACCCCGCTGCAGCTGTTGGTGGCGACGATTCTGAGCGCCCAGTGCACCGATGTCCGGGTGAACCAGGTGACACCGGCGTTGTTCGACCGCTATCGGTCCGCGGCGGATCTCGCGTCGGCGGATCGGGAGGAACTCGAGGAGATCATCAAGCCGACCGGCTTCTTCCGGGCCAAGGCCGGCAATATCATCGGGATGGCTCAGGCCCTGTGCGATCGCCATGATGGCGAAGTGCCGGACACCCTCGACGAACTCGTCGCCTTGCCGGGGGTGGGTCGCAAAACAGCCAACGTCGTGTTGGGGAACGCCTTCGGAGTGCCCGGCATCACCGTCGATACCCACGTCGGACGACTCTCGCGTCGGCTCGGCTGGACCGACCATCACGATCCGGTGAAGGTGGAACGCGACCTCCAGGAGCTGTTCCCGCCCGCTGATTGGACGATGCTCTGCCATCGGCTGATCTTCCATGGTCGGAGGTGCTGCAAGGCCCGGCGACCTGAGTGTGGGCGGTGTCCATTGACCACACTATGTCCGAGTGCCGAAGTGCAGGTGGCCAAAGCGGGCCCTCGAAGGTCCGCGCCATGACCGGGTCGACCGCGGCGGAGCCGCTGCCCGCCTGGTTCGAACCGTTGGCCACCGCGGTGCGCGAACTGCGCCCCGAGGACCTCACCCGATTCCTGGCGCCTCCGGAGGGCGGACGGCCGTCCGCCGTCCTGATGCTGCTCGGGGAATCGGAAGGCCAGCCGGATGTGTTACTCACCCAGCGTGCCGATGGCATGCGGGCGCATTCGGGGCAACCGGCATTCCCCGGCGGTGCCCAGGACGAGACGGACGCAGACGCAGCGGCCTGTGCGCTGCGCGAGGCCCAGGAGGAGGTCGGCGTGGACCCCTCAGGAGTGCAGGTCGTCGCCACCCTGCCGCAACTATGGGTACCTCCAACCGGATTCGCGGTCACCCCCGTGCTCGCCTGGTGGCGCCGTCCCAACGAAGTGTTCGCCGCGGAGGCAGAGGTGGCATCAGTGCGGCGGGTTCCGATCGCCGACCTGGCGAACCCGGCCAACCGGGTGCGGGTGCGCCATCCTTCCGGGTTCGTGGGTCCCGGCTTCGACGTGGCCGGGATGACGGTCTGGGGCTTCACCGGTGGACTCGTCGCGAGCCTGCTCAAACTGGGCGGCTGGGAGCGTCCCTGGGAGCCCTCTAGGGTGCTCGAGGTGCCGCTATGAACGTCGTCGATCTGGTGCTCATCATCGCGCTGGTCCTGTTCGCCCTCATCGGTTGGCGCACCGGCTTCGTGCAGGGAGCCTTGAGTTTCGCGGGATTCTTCGGGTTCGGTCTGGTTGCCGCTCAGTTGGTTCCCGACATGGTGTCGAGTTGGCACGTATCGAACCCGTGGCGACTGCTGCTGACCCTGGGCCTCGTGCTGCTGATCGCCGGGGTCGGTCAGGCGCTGGGATCATGGCTCGGATCACGACTAAAGGGCACCCTGTCGTGGGAACCTGCCCAGTGGGTCGACCGGCTACTGGGCGCGGCGCTCGCGGTATTCGGGGTGCTGCTGACCATCTGGTTGGTGACCACGGCCATTCTCGCGGTGCCCGCCATGGCGGTCTCCGGACCGCTGAAGGAGTCGGCGCTGCTGCGAGGGCTGAACAGTTCGATGCCGGCGGCCGCGAAGGACGCGGTTGCGAACATGCAGACGATCATCGACAACTCCGGGTTGCCCAAGGTTGTCGACGGCTTCTACATCGCGCCGGAAGGACAGAAGGCGCCGGACGAGGCTCAGGCGAAGACGCCTGGGGTGCGCAGTGTGCTCGCGTCAGTGGTGAGAGTGTCCGGCAACAAACCGGCCTGCGGTAGCGGCGCGACCGGCTCGGGGTACGTGTCGACGCCCGAACACGTGACGACGAACGCCCACGTCGTGGCAGCCATGGAGAATCCGCAGGTCGAGACCGACAGTGGTGAGACCTACCCGGCCCAAGTCGTGGCCTTCGATCCTGGTGTCGACGTGGCGGTCCTGTACGTTCCAGGTCTGCAGCTCGAGCCGGTTCCGACCCTGGCCGGGGCGCAGGATGGGGAGTCCGCCGCAGTCGCAGGTTATCCAGGTGGCGGTCCGCTCAAGGTCAGCGGCGCTCGTATCCGCACCATCATCGACGGCCGCGATGCAGCCGGAACCGACATCTACGGGCGACCCGGAGTTCAGCGTCAGGTGTTCGTCCTCTCGGCACAGGTTCGGCCAGGAAACTCGGGCGGGCCGCTGCTGTCATCCGACGGACGTGTGCTCGGGCTCGTCTTCGCCCAGGCTAAGGAAGACGGCGGTGTGGGGTTCGCGCTCACCGCGGAACAGTTCAGGGTCACGTCCCGACAAGCCGGGGCGGCCACCCAGCCAGTGGATACGGGCCCCTGCCCGGTTCGCTGAGGCCTTCCCATCTCCCGATTCAGCGCACCGACGACATCACGCGTGAAGGTCGAAAGGGCTGGTCTCTGGAGGATCCAGCCAATCCCTGCCGTCGGCCAGCCAGCCGGTGAGCAGTTCGTTGAACCGGTCCGGCGCCTCCTCGTGCGGGAAGTGGCCCACCTCGTCCATCAGACGCCAGGCGAACGGCCCCGCGGTGAACTCCCGCGAGCCCGCGGCGGTGCGGGGCAGCACCGTTCGATCCAAAGCGCCGTGCACCTGCAGAACCGGGGCATTGACACTGTTCACGCTGACCTCGTGCACGAACCTTCGACCGTCGCGTCTGGGGATCGAACGCATCGCCCAGCGGTGGTACTCGAGTGCGCAGTGGGCCGTGTTCGTGTGCTGGAACGCCCGCCGGAACATCACCGAGTCCTCCGGGGAAGGCCAGTCGGGGGTTGCCGACCACTCGCTGAGGAACTCGCCGATGCGCCGGGCATCATCGGCCACCAACTGACGTTCCGGTACCCAAGGTCGTTGGAATCCGAGAACGTAGCCGGATGCCCGGAGTTGGGCGGTGTCGCCGACGATCGCATCCCGCAACCGTCGGGGGTGACCCATGGACACCGGGATGAGACCCTCCACAGCCTCGGGGTGGAGGGCTCCCGCGGTCCAGGCAAGGAAACCGCCCCAACCGTGTCCGACGATCGTGGCACGCTCCTCACCCAGCGAGCGGATCACTCCGACCACGTCGAGGCTGGCTGCGAACGGGTCGTAACCCCGGGGGGTGTGGTCGCTGCCGCCATATCCGCGCAGATCCATGGCGGCCGCACGGTAGCCCGCGGCCGCCAGGGCAGGTAGCTGATGGCGCCACGTCCACCAGTAGGTCGGGAAGCCGTGCAACAACAGGACGAGCGGGCCTGAGCCCATATGCACGACATGGAAGCGTGCACCGTTCGCGGAGACGGCCTCGTGGGTCCAGGGGCCCTCGGCGTAGATGGCCTCACCCGGAGTTCGAGCAGGCACGTCGAGCGCGTCCTACTCCGAGCTGCGGGCGAAGGTAGCCTTGGTTGCCTCGATCTGGGCCACGGTGTTCTCCAGACCCTTCACGCTGTCGGCCTTCTTCTTTCCCAGCAGACCCAGCACGATGGTGATGATCAGCAAGACCAGGGCGACGATGCCGAACCCGGCCCAGGTGGGTAGCCCCAGCTGCACCAGCACGTAGGCGATCGTGACCAGGAAGAACACCAAGAAGAGGACCCCGACGAAGGCCGCCCCGGCCAGCAACCCGAAGGCGTTGCCGGCCCGCTTGGCCGTGGTCCGGATCTCAGTCTTGGTCAGCTCGATCTGGTCGGAGACCAGGGTCGAGACGTCGGCGCTGGCCGACTTGACCAACTGGGCGATGCTCGGCTCGGTTTCTGAAGTGAGCGCCATGGGACATTCCTCCGCGAGTCTTCGATGTTGGCTTAGGCTATCCCGACCGGGGCTCCGGTCGCTGGTAGACGTCAGGTATCCCGTCGCCGTCGTCGTCGCGGTCCTCCTCGGCCGCCAACGCGCGGTAGTACCTCGAGCGAGAGATCAGGGCTGCGCTGGCGAGCAGCGCTGCCAACGTCGAAGCCAACAGAACCGCCAGTCGCGCTGAGGAGCCGACGGCCGGTTCGTTGTAGAAGGCCAGTTCCGCGATGAGCAGGGACACCGTGAAACCGACGCCGGCGAGCAGCCCCACCGCGACGATGTCCCGCCACTTGAGGGAGGACGACAGCGAGGCCCTCGTGAATCGAGCGGTGAGCCAGGCCGTTCCCACCACGCCGAGGGGCTTG
>CAYMPK010000044.1:0-14635 GCA_964392145.1 uncultured Actinomycetes bacterium
CACGGCTTAGTGATCGTCTTGGTGAATCGAGCAAGGATGCGGTTGATCAGGCCCCGATTGTCGAGGTGGGCCTCGAGCTCCTCCTCGTTGAACTCACCGCGCCGCATCCCCCGGAAGACCCCCAGGATCTGACGCAGAACTATGAGGTTCAGCAGCCCGATCAGCAGCAGGAAGACGCCCGAAACCGCGGTGCCGATCAAAGCCGTTATCGAATGAAGGGTCGATGTGTCGTTCGCGACCTGCCCGGCCAGGGCCCGCACACCGAGGGCGAGGAAGACGCACAGTCCGAACACGACCGAGGAATGTCCCAGCGAGAACCAGAATCCGACCGACAGCGGCCGTCGACCGTCGGCCATCAACTTCCGGGTGGTGTTGTCAATCGCAGCGATGTGGTCTGCGTCGAAGGCATGACGCATGCCCAAGGTGTAAGCGGTGATCCCGAGCCCCACCCCGAACACCTGCCCAGACGTCACCTGGTAGTTCCGGGGAGCGACGAGGAAGATCAGCGTTCCCCAGCCGATGATGTGCAGAAGCAGCACGAAGCCGCCCATGCCCGCCATGGCCAGCCACTCCCGCGGCGTGAGAGCCTTTCGCATCCTGGCAGCACGTCCCTTCGACCGAACCGCCATTCAGGAACCCTCCCGGAAGCCACGACCAGCGCTGACGGTTGTTGTCGAAGCCCAGCGCAGACCCACCCTAGTGAGGTGATCCTGCTTATTGCAAACGCCTTGCAATAAGCAGGATCACCTCCAGAATCCCTGGTTGCGACGTGGTCCGCTGACGTAGACTCCTCGGCATGACTCAAGTTCGGGTGGAGCCCGTAGACAAGTCCTGGACCACGACCAAGATCGTGGCCGTCATCGTCGCCATCCTCACGGTCGGCTACATGCTGCCCTGGGCGATCGCCGCTGTGCGCGATGTACCGCACTGGTCTGTGTTCTGGGTGAACCTGCTGCTGGGTTGGACCATCGTGGGCTGGATCATCGCTCTGGTGATGTCCCTTCGGTCGCAGCGCCAGGTCATCGTCAGCTAGTCAGTCGGGCATTCCGCGACCGGTAGCCCCGGGCGCGCGCGTGCCACCGGTTGCCTTCAGTAGCAGCCATTGACGGTCGCTGCGATCCGGTCGGCGTACTGTCTCGTGGTCTCGACCGGGTAGGCCTGCACCCGGTCGTTGATCAGCACCGAGAACGCCTTCAGTCGCCGGTCGGAGCCGTAGGTGAGGCCCGACAGCGCGATGGTGTCGAATAGCGTTCCGGTCTTCGCCCAGATCCTGCCCCGCGCGCAACTTGTCGGGGGCGTGACGAATCGGCCATACGCAGGGGACAAGGTTCCGGTGAGGCCGGCGGTGGGGAGTCCGCGGCCGAAGAAGATGGCCGCCAACTCCGGGTGCCGATTGCGATCCGCGGCTAGGCGCAACACAGTCGTGAGTGCGACGGCGGTGACCCGATCGTCGCGGGACAAGCCGCTGCCGTCAGCGAGATTCAGCCCGCGGGTGTCGACGCCGAGTTCATCGAGCGCCCGTCGCACGGCGCGGGAGGAATTGGCCCAGTCGGGGTAGACCCCGCGGGCCATGGCGACGTTGCGGAAGAGGTGCTCGGCGACGTTGTTCTCGCTGGGGAGCAGCATGTACTTCACAATGTCGGCGGTGGGCGATGACCACGCCGTGGTGAGCTTCCTGCTACCTCGTGGCGTCGTGTAGACACCCAGGTAGCGGGCCGCGAAACCACGCGCGGCGAGCCTCTCGGTGAAGTATCGCCCCACGGCGGAACGCGGGCTCGACCCGTAGTAACCGTCGGGTGCCAACGATTGCACCGGCCTCGCCACGCTCGGGACGTACGACGCCGGCCAACCCGGCGCGAGGCTGGCCTCGGGATAGGCGCTGGAGTCGACGAACACGTTGACCGATCCTCCGCGACGGCCGCTGGCCCGCAAGGCGGCGGCAGTCCGGGCAGCAGCGGCGTCCAGATTCGTAGCGCTCAAGGCTGGATCGCCACCGCCCCGGACGAACACGCCTCCGCGCCCATTGGTGAGCACGTCGGTGTTGAATCGGTGGTTCGGCCCGAAGGTGCGTAGTGCGGCTGCGGCCGTGAGGAGTTTCATGTTCGACGCGGGCAATCGCGCGGTGTCCCGCTCCCTGGAGGACACGGTGGCCCCGGTGCCCACGTCGACGACCTGATAGGAGTACGAGGATCCGAGAACGCTGCTGGCATCAGGTGATGCCAGCCGGGCCCGCAGTTTCGCGGCGATGGCAGCGTTCGCAGCAGTGGCGGTGGTGCGCGGCACGCTCCGCTCTGCCGGGACCGCCGACGGCCCCGCCCGTCCCGAGAGTGTTCGTTCGATTCCGCCGGAGTTACGCCCACTGTCGGTCTCGGGGTACGGCGTTGTCGCCCACGCGGCCGAACTGGACGCCGAGAGTGCGAGAAGGAGGCCGCCCACCTCGAGGGTCCGGGTGGCCGCTCGCATGTTCACGCCGCCAGATTATCCGCTCAGTCAGGAGTCGCGCCCGCCCGTCGTGCGGCACTAGTGTCTGGTCTCGAATGGAGGCACGATGACTATCGACCGGACGAGGCTCGAAGCCGCGCTCGAACGCGAGCGGGCCACCCACCAGCGGCGCAACCCCACCAGCGTCGAGTTCTACAACTCCGCGGACAACCTCTTCGGACGGGTTCCGATGACGTGGATGAACAAGTGGGCCGGCGGGACCCCCATGTACCTGGCATCCGCCCACGGCAATCGGATCACCGACGTCGACGGGAACACGTACATCGACTTCGCGCTGGGCGACACGGGTGCCATGGCGGGGCACTCGCCACCGGCCACAGTGGCCGCCCTGGCCCGCCGGGCCGGCGAACTCGGCGGTATCACGACGATGTTGCCCAGCGAGGACGCCCAGTGGGTGGCGGCGGAGTTGACTCGGCGATTCCGGATGCCCAAGTGGTCGTTCACGCTCAGCGCGTCCGACGCGAATCGGTGGGCGCTGCGGATCGGGCGGATGGTTACCGGTCGGCCGAAGGTGCTCGCCTTCTCCTACAGCTATCACGGATCGGTTGATGAGACCTTCGCGATCGTCGGTCCCGACGGCGCGACGACCACCCGACCGGGCAATGTCGGACCGCCGATCGAGATCGCGTCCACGACCGTGGCAGCGGAGTTCAACGATCTGGATTCCGTGGAGCGTGCGCTGGCCGGTCGGGACGTGGCCGTTCTCATCACCGAACCGGCCATGACCAACATAGGTATCGTCCTGCCGGAGTCTGGTTTCCTCGAGGGCCTGCGCGAACTCTGCGATCGCTACGGCACGCTCCTGCTGATCGACGAGACCCACACGTTCAGTGCAGGTCCCGGTGGCTGCACCGCGGCCTGGGACCTTCGGCCGGACATCTTCGTCATCGGTAAGTCGCTGGGAGGGGGCATCCCGTGTGGCGCCTACGGGCTCAGTGAGGACGTGGCGCGGCGGGCCTTCCTGCACACCGAAGCCGACCTCGTCGACGTTGGCGGGGTGGGGGGCACCTTGGCGGGAAACGCGGTCTCACTCGCTGCGATGCGCGCGACACTGGGCCAGGTACTCACGGACGACGCCTTCGGCCCGATGATCGACCTCGGTACCCGCTTCAACGAGGGGGTGCAGAAGGTCATCGACGATTGCGGTGTGCCCTGGTCCGTCAGCCAGTTGGGCGCCCGCTCGGAATACCGGTTTGCGAGTCCGGCACCCACCAACGGCACCGAGGCGGCCCGTTCCGGGGACGAGGAACTCGAGGAGTACCTGCATCTGTACCTGAGCAATCGAGGTGTTCTGATCACGCCATTCCACAACATGGCGCTGATGTGTCCCGACACAACCGCGCGGGACGTTGATACCCACACCGAACTCTTCGGCGCGGCGGTTACGGCGATCACCTGACACCGGCCTTGACACCCACCTCGGGCCGTCAAAGTGGTACGACCGCGACGACGGTCACGTCATCTCGGCGCAGTTCCGGTGATCGCTCGCGCGCCTTGGTGATGATGCTGTTCGCAAAGCGCTCCGCACGAACGAGTGGATCGTGGTCTCGCTGCTCGTGCCATATGGAGGTGCACCATTCCAGCAAACCGTCTTGCCCCAATTCATGGCCGCGACCATCGCGGCTCTCCACCAGTCCGTCGGTGTAGCAGAGCAGAACATCACCTGGGGTGAAGGTGGTGGACGAGGTCGTCCAAGCGCCTCCGAGGGTGGACAGGATCGGGCCTGTGGGGCTGAGCCACAGGGGTTGGTCGTCCTGTCGGAGGATCAAGGGTGGATGCTGCCCGGCGCTCGTCCAACGCACTGTGTCCGAGCCCGCTGACAGTTCGACGATGGTGCCGGTCGCGAATCGTTGCGGGGCGTCCTCGAAGACGTCAGCGGCCTCCGCGAACGCTTTCGTCGCCGACAGTCCTTTTCCCAGGGTATTCGTGAGGAAGTACTTGAGCTGCAGACCGGTGACTCCGGCCTCCGCCCCGTGTCCTGAGATGTCCATCACCACCAAGGCGCTGCGGTCCTCCTCCTGCTCGGTCACACTCCACCAGTCGCCGGCGAGCACGCCTTCGGCGGGAAGGATCGTGCCCCACACCGCGAAGCCCGGCACCTCCGGCGCGCTCGGCGAGGCGAGCTCCGCCCTGATCGCACTCACGAGGGGACCCTGCTGGGCGAGCCCCTCATCCGCGGCCCGCACCAGATCGATCTCGCTGACCAGTCGACTGCGCAGGTATTCCGCATCGCCACCCATGTCATGGATCTCCGGGGGGCCGCGCGGCGTGATGACCGCATCCGGACTGGCGGCGGCCCTGCGCATCTGCTCCCTCAGGTCCTCGATCGGGCGCAGCACCAGCCGAACGAGGCCCCAGGACGCGAGTAGCGTCACGCCCAACAGCATCAATCCAGTGACGATGAGTGCCAGCGCCAGGCGTCGGTTGATCTTGCGCAGGAAGTTGTACTTCGTCGCGATCAGCGAATCGATGCGATCGCTGAGGATCTGCACATCTGTGCGCAGGCCTGCCGAGGACCGACGGCCGAGGCCCTCGGTCTGTTGGAATCGGGCCTTGGCAGCTTGCCCGTTCTGCACCAGGGCGATCTGCGGCTCGGCAACCCCGTAGAGCCATCGGTCCCGTGAGGTCTTGGTGTCCTGCAGCAGCTCGGTGACGACGGGATCGAGACCTTCGAGGTAGCCCTCCAGCTGATTGAGCGCCTGTTCCGACTCGGCACGTCCGACGATGAAGGAATCCAGAGCGGACGGGTCCGTCGTGATGGTGTAGGCCAAGACCCCGCGCTCCATGGCCTCGTTGCCGACAGCCACCCGGGCCGCGGCACCAGCCGCTGGTTGGAGCCGGTCGATGGCAATGGTCGCCTCGCTCTGGACCTGGTGGAACAGGACTCCGACCAGAGTTGCCAGCAGCACCAGAACGGCGAGCACGGAAATGAGCACCACCAGGCTCCGGTTCCGCAGACTCACGCCGTCACACTAATCGTTCGCCGCGCCCCGCAGGGGTGTTGTGACCGGTCCCAGGCAACGGCCCAACCCACCCCGATCCTGATGGATCCCGGGCGACGGCAGACGCTATGCCCCCTGGGAGGCAACGAGTCCGAGGCCGCGTCAGGGAGCGGCATAGGCAGCTGAAATGTGAGCCGGGTCTCATCAGGGGCCACATGATCGACGCAAAAACGTTGCAAAGTCAATTTGTGCCGGAAATTGTCTCGTAATTGGGACTCTTTACCCGGCGAAAGACATTGCAGGTCCCTCTGCAGGAGGGCCACGATAAGCACATGAGTGCCTTGGGACTTTCACAGTGGCAGTTCGGCATCACGACGGTGTACCACTTCTTCTTCGTACCGATCACCATCGGAACCTCGTTCCTGGTGGCCGGGATGCAGACGGCGTGGGTCCGTACGGGTAACGAGAAGTGGCTCCGCGCGACCAAGTTCTTCGGGAAGTTGTTCCTGATCAACTTCGCCATGGGGGTGGTGACCGGGATCGTGCAGGAGTTCCAGTTCGGTATGAACTGGTCGGACTACTCGCGATTCGTGGGGGACATCTTCGGAGCGCCACTCGCCGTCGAGGGCCTGCTGGCCTTCTTCCTGGAGTCGACGTTCCTCGGTCTGTGGATCTTCGGTTGGGACAGGTTGCCCAAGAAACTCCACCTCGCGACCATCTGGTTGGCGTCCATCGGCACACTGCTCTCGGCCTACTTCATTCTTGCGGCCAACTCCTTCATGCAGCACCCGGTCGGGTACGTCTACAACCCCACGACGAACCGGGCCGAGATGGTCGATTTCGGAGCCGTACTGTTCCAGAGCACCACGCTGGTCACGTTCGCGCACGTGATCTCCTCGTGCTTCCTGGTGGCGGGACTCTTCGTCGGCGGAATCTCCGCTTGGATGTTGGTAAAGGGCAAGAGCCCCGAGGTCGTGCGTTCAACGCTCAAACTCGGCATGATCACCGCGATCGTCTCCTTCGTCATCGTGGGATGGTCAGGTGACTCGCAGGCCGTTCTGATGTTCAAGCAGCAGCCCATGAAGATGGCGTCCGCCGAGGCCCTGTACGAGACGGCCGCGCCGGCACCGTTCAGTATCTTCACCGTCGGAACCCTCGACGGGTCCAAGCCGCTCTTCTCGATCGATATCCCACACGGGTTGTCGCTACTGGCCACCCACAGCTGGGACGGCTCCGTCACCGGGATCAATCAACTGCAGGAGCAGTACGTACAGCAGTACGGTCCTGGGGACTACAAGCCGAACATCCCGATGGCCTACTGGTCGTTCCGCCTGATGATCCTGGGTGGCGGACTGGCAGTGCTGTTCGCCATCTGGGCGCTCTGGGCCACTAGGAAGGGCCGGGTGCCGACGTCGAGTTGGTTCCGACGAATAGCGATCATCTCACCGCTGTTCCCCCTGCTGGGTACTTCGCTGGGATGGATCTTCACCGAGATGGGACGCCAGCCCTGGATCGTCTTCGGCCTCATGAAGACCGAGAACGGTGTTTCGCCGGGGATCTCCGGGTGGCAGGTGTGGGTCTCGGTGATCGTGTTCACCCTGCTCTACGCAGGACTGGCCGTGATCGAAGTCGGCCTGCTACGTCGAGCCGTCCTTATCGGGGTGCCGGACAGTGTGGATCCGGATCCCTACCAACCGGATCAGCCGGACCGTCAACTCACCGTGACGTACTGAAGGGAGGGGAGCAGTCATGGAACTCACGACAGTCTGGATCATCCTGATCGCCGTCCTCTGGTCGGGCTACTTCGTCCTGGAGGGCTTCGACTTCGGCGTCGGCATATTGCTTCCGGTGGTCGGCAAGGACGAGGCCGAGCGTCGTGCCATCCTCACTACTTTGGGACCGGTATGGGACGGCAACGAGGTCTGGTTGCTGGTCGCCGGTGGCGCCACGTTCGCGGCCTTCCCCGAGTGGTATGCGACCCTCTTCTCCGGGTTCTACCTGCCACTGTTCATCATCCTGCTGGCACTGATCGTGCGCGGTGTGGCGTTCGAGTACCGCAGCAAGCGTTCGTCGATGAAGTGGCGCCGCAACTGGGACATCGCCATCGTGGTGGGGTCCTTCATCCCGGCACTGCTGTGGGGTGTGGCATTCGCCAACATCGTCAAGGGCACACCGCTGGAGCCGACGGCCCAGGGCAACATCATCTACACCGGCGGCTTCTTCAACCTGCTGAACCCGTACGCTCTGGTGGGCGGTCTCACGACGCTCACGTTGTTCCTGACGCACGGCGCGGTCTTCCTGACGCTCAAGACGACCGGCGAGATTCGGGAACGGTCGAACAAGATCGCAACGCAGGTCGGCTTGGCCGCCACGGTGCTGGCCGTTGTCTTCCTGCTCTGGACGCAGTTGGCCTACTCCACCAAGACGTGGACCTGGGCGCTGGTGGCGGTCGCCGCCGTCTGCTGGCTGGCGGGTCTCTGGATGAATCGCATCAAGCGCGAGGGCTGGTCGTTCATCTTCTCAGCAATCACCTTGGTGGGCGCGGTGGCGTTCCTGTTCTGTGTGCTGTACCCGAACGTGATGCCCTCGAGCATCAACCCGGAGTACTCGCTGACGATCACGAACGCGTCGTCCACGCCGTACACGTTGAAGATTATGACGATCGTTGCGGTGATCTTCACCCCGATCGTTCTCATCTACCAGTCCTGGACCTACTGGGTCTTCCGCAAGAGGGTCAGTCCGTCGGAGATCCCCGATCCGCACGAAGGTTCGCTCGATCTGCCGCACGAGGCGGAGGAGACGGCCGCCGCCGTCAAGGGCTGAAACTCTCGGTAGGTCCCACCGTGCGTCTCGGCGCACGGTGGGTAGCGTGAGCGTGTGAAACCACTGGATCCCCGCCTACTTCAGTATGCGCGGGCGACTCGGGGCTTCTTGGTTGCGTGCGTCGTCATCGGTTCGGCAGTTGCCGGACTGGTGGTGGTGCAGGCCTTCGCGCTCGCCAACATCATCACTGCGGTCTTCCAGCGCGGCGCCACCCTCGAGGTAGTTCGCAGTTCGATCATCGTCGTGATCGGGGTGATCCTCGCTCGTGCGCTGCTGCTGTGGTTGGCGGAGGTGGCGGCCCAGCGCTCCGCCGCCAAGGCAAAGAGCCAGCTGCGAAGCGCGCTGGTCGCTCAGGTCTTGCGACTCGGGCCGACCTGGATCGCCGGTCAGGGCGAGGGAGAACTGACGACCCTGAGTACCCGCGGCATCGACGGCTTGGACGCCTACTTCGCGAAGTACCTTCCGATGCTCGTGCTCGCCATAACGGTACCCATCATCGGCGGCGTGGCGATCCTCACCCAGGACGTGCTGGCCGCGATCATCGTCGCGGTCACACTGCCGTTGATCCCGATCTTCATGATCCTGGTGGGCCGATTCACCCAGTCCCGCGTGGATCGACAGTGGCGCACTCTGGGCGTCCTCAGCGGCCATTTCCTGGACATCGTCGCGGGACTGCCGACGCTGGCCGTCTTCGGTCGTGCCAAGGCCCAGGCGCACAACATCAGAGTCATCGGCGACCAATATCGGGTCGCGACGATGAAAGTACTCAGGGTGTCGTTCCTGTCCTCGCTGGTTCTGGAACTGCTCGCGACTCTGTCCGTAGCGATGATCGCCGTGTCCATCGGGCTGCGCTTGGTCGGCGGCGACTTCAGCCTCAAGGCAGGGCTTGTGGTGTTGATCCTCGCCCCTGAGGTGTACCTGCCCCTGCGCCTGGTCGGTGCGAACTTTCACGCGGCTGCGGAAGGACTCGGCGCGGCGGGTAAGGCCTTGGACATCATCCAGACTGAACCGGCGGCGGCCGGCACCTCAACCGATATCCCCGATCCGGGGACCGAGACGATCACCGTCGACCAACTGACGGTCGAGTACCCGGGCAGGCCCGCTCCGGCCCTGGACCAGGTGTCGTTGCTCATCCAGCCCGGCCTGACCACCGTCATCACCGGCCCCTCCGGCTGCGGCAAGAGCACCCTGCTGGCGGTCCTGCTCGGGTTCACGGCACCCTCGGGCGGACAGGTTCGGGTGGGAGGCGCCGACCTGGCCGAGTTGGATCCAGATCTCTGGCGCCAGCGGGTGGCATATGTTCCGCAGTCGCCCCACATCTTCACCATGACCCTGCGGGAGAACGTTGCGTTGGGCCGACCCGAGGCCGACGACGTCGAGGTTGCAGCTGCCCTGGCCGACGCGGGTGCTGACTTCGTGACAGACCTTCCCGACGGCCTGGATACGTTGCTGGGCGAGTCCGGGCGCACCCTCTCGGCTGGACAGACGCGACGAATCGCCCTGGCGAGGGCCTTGTTGCGTCGCGCTCCGCTGCTACTTCTCGATGAGCCGACCGCGGCGCTCGATGCGGCGACCGAGGCGCGGATCGTGAGCCAGCTGGGCGGCGATCGCACTGTCGTGTTGGTGGCTCACCGTCCGGCACTGCTCGCCATCGCCGATCGGGTCGTGGAACTGCCGCCACCGGCGGAACCGGATCCTGCAGCGGGTCTGGATACACCCGCCGGCACCTCCCGAGCCGGCACGGTGAGACCGTGACGGGGACGGCCGGTGCCGCAGCGGGCGCCACCTCGGGGGGGGTGAGGGGACTCGAACGCGTGGATGACGCCGGACCGATGCGGAGGCTGCTGCGACTGAGCAGACCGGTGTCCGGTCGGCTCATCCTTGCCTGCGTGCTCGGCGCGATGGCGATTGGGTCGAGCATCGGCCTCCTCGCCGTCAGCGCCTGGCTGATCTCCAGGGCCTCCCAGCAGCCACCGATCCTGACCCTCGAAGTCGCTATCGTCGCGGTTCGGGCGTTCGGATTGGGTCGGGCGGTATTCCGGTACGCCGAGCGTCTTGTCAGTCACGATGCAGCCTTCCGCACGCTCACCGACCTCCGAGTCGCCATCTACTCCCGATTGGCGGCCAACGGGCCGGTGGCGCTGAGGCCCTATCGGCGTGGGGATCTGTTATCCAGGTCGGTCAGCGACGTCGACGCCGTCCAGGACCTGTCATTGCGGGTGCTCGTCCCGACCCTGTCCGGATTCCTGGTCGGCGCGGCCTCCGTGGCCCTCGCGGTGTGGCTGCTGCCGGCAGCCGGGGCTGTCCTGGCGGCCGCCTTGATCGTCGGTGGCGTGATCGTCCCCTGGCTCGTCGTCCGGGTGGCATCGGCCTCCGCCAAGCGGCTGGCGCCGATCAAGGGGCAGCTCTCCGCGGAAGTTGTGGATGTGCTGTCCGGTACCGCTGATCTTCTGTCGAACAGCGCGGACGGGCGTGCCCTCGAACGACTTGCGGGCACCGAAGCAACACTGACGGCCGCCGAGGATCGGAATGCCGGTGCTGCCGGGATCGCAGCCGGCCTGGGGACCCTCGCTCAAGGCGCGGCCGTCGTCGGCGCCATCCTCATCGCAGTCCCCGCAGTGCGGGCGGGTGAGTTGTCGGGGGTGAACCTCGCAGTCGTCGTGCTGCTTCCGTTGGCCGCGTACGAAGCGGTTCTAGGCATGCCAACGGCGGCTTTGGCCTACCTGAATGTCTCCGCGGCGGCCCGGCGGATCTTCGCCCTCACCGATGCGCCCACGGCCGTGCACGAGAGCCCGGATCCGGAGCCGATCCCCGCGGCCGAGTGGGCTGGACCACGGGTGACAACGGTCGGGCTCTCGGCCAAGTACCCAGACGGCCAAGCGGATGTGGTCTCCGGTATCGATCTCGATCTGAGGCCGGGAACGACCACGGCACTGGTGGGGCGAAGCGGGTCGGGCAAGAGCACGGTCGCCGCCACCCTTGAGCGGTTCCTCGACTACTCGGGTTCGGCTGAGCTCGACGGTGGGCAACTGCGCGACCTCGACTCGGATGAGGTGCGAACGGTAATCGGGGCGAGTCTGCAGGACGGCCACGTGTTCGACAGCACCATCGGGGAGAACCTGCGGCTGGCGCGACGAGAGGCCACTGACGAAGAGCTCTTCGCCGCGTTGGATGCCGCGCACTTGGGCGATTGGGTGCGAGCGCTGCCCCGTGGGCTGGAAACCAGGGTCGGCGTCCACGGCGCAGCTCTTTCGGGGGGTCAACGCCAGCGGCTCGGTCTCGCGCGCGCGTTGCTGGCGGATTTCCGGGTGCTGATCCTGGATGAGCCCACCGAGCACCTCGATGCGCCGACTGCTGACGCGCTGATGGCGGATCTTCGAGGAGCGACCACCGGCCGGGCGACCCTGCTGATCACCCACCGGGAGGAGGACGCGGCCATCGCCGATGAGGTCGTCGTACTCGACGAGGGTGTCGTGGTGGAGCGACGACGCCCTATCCAGGATGCTACGGAGTGATCTCAAGGGCCGGCAGAAGTCGTGCCGCGAGATCTGGGTCGCCCTCGATCGCAACCAGGGCCGAACTCGGCGGGATGCGCCCGGCGCACAAGGCCGCGTAGTCCGGCCAGGACATCGCCACGTCGACGTCGGGCTCCCCAAGGCTGTCCGCGGACACGAGCTGCCCCCGACCGTTGTCCGCCACCACCGCCGCGACCCGGAACGCGACCCCGGGACCTGTGACGGAGATAGCGACGGAACTGCCGATCGGGGCACCTGCGAGCTTCGACCAGGAGTACCCCAGAGCCCCGACCATCCGATCGGCGGCCACCCACGCTGCGTCGGTGTCCAGTTCGCCCACCGTTCCGGTTGACCGGCGAAGGTCTTGATCGTGGAGCCAGATGTCGAAGATGCGCATCCTCAGAACGACACCTCGGGGAAGCTGCCAGCCCCCCGGACCACTCACGATCTCGCCCAGGTCTCCGGCGTCCGCGCTGAGTTGGGCGCGGCGGGCAGGGATTGTCTTGCGCAACTCGGCCAACACTTCCGCGCGGTCGACGCCTCGACGGGCGGCGACCGGAAGCTCGGTGTAGCGGCTGAAGAGATCGTCCGCGTGTGGCAGCAGCTCCCAGTCGATGTCGAGGTTCGGTGGGGCTTCACCCAAGAGATCGCGCTCGATCCCGATCACGTGTGCGACGACGTCGGCGTTGGTCCACCCCGGCAGGCCGCTGGGGGCGAGCCATTGCTCATCTGTGACGATCTCCGCAAGGTCGGTGAAACTCTCGATCGCGCTCTCCCAAGCGTCCACCAAGGTGGCGTGGTCGGCGTCGGACAACCGCAGTCCTGTGGTCATGCCCACACGCTATCGCCGGATGCCGACCCAACCCGATTCGTTGGGCGAAGTACCGGGTCCAAGACGACGGTCGCGCAGCACGGGGAAGTCGGTCCGCGCGGCGCGGGTAGTCGCCGGTTGTATCGAGGTCGTCAGCAGGGACTCGTCATGGCCGGCCTTGGCGAGCTGCATCCCCGTCGCATCGATGACCATGCTCTCGCCACCCAGGGTGATGCCGTTGTGGGTTCCGGTGGCGTTGCAGGCCACCACCGGGAACTGGTTCTCGATCGCCCGGGCGGCCACCAGTGTCCGCCAGTGGCCGATTCGGGCTAGTGGCCAACTGGAGCAGACCAGCACGGCTTCGACACCCTCGGCGGAGAAGGCGCGAAACAGTTCGGGAAAGCGTAGGTCGTAGCAGGTGGCGAGCCCGGTGCGACCCAGTGGTGTGTCGGCGATCGCAAGTTCAGTACCGGAGCTCAGGATCGCGGCCTCACCGGTGTCGAATCCGAAGAGGTGGATCTTGCGGTACAGGGTGACCAGGTCGCCGTTCGGGTCGAACAGTAGCGCGGTGTTGAAGATCCCCTCGGCGGAACTCGCGTCGCCTCGATGTCCCGCGTCGGCGCCGATGGACAGAATGGAACCCGCGTGTAGCCAGACTCGGCAGCGCGCTGCCAACTCGCCGAGCGCTACCGACGTCGGACCGGGAATCCTCTCGGCCTGCCGCAGACCCGCTTCGACGTTGAAGGCGCCGCAGGTCCAGAGTTCGGGCAGTACGACGATGTCCGCCCCGCCGTCCGCAGCCCGGGCCACTTCCCGACGAACCTCAACGAACCGCTCCTGGGCCGACTGGTGGCCGTCGACGCGCATCTGCACCAGGGCCACCCGGACGCCTGGTCCTCGTGGTCCGGGTCGGTCGGTCATGCTGCCGAGCGTACCCGGAATCCGTCACTCCTCGTGATAGCCCGAGGGGGTCGACCGAAGGGATAACCTCCGATCGACCCCCTCAGGATCGATTGTTGGAGTCGCGAGACTCCGGCGTAGTCGGTCCTAGAAGCTGGCCTCGTCGAGGTCCATGACCTCGAGCGTTGTCGCCTCGGCAACCGCCTTCTCGGCGCTCAGCAGCGGAAGCCTGTTCTGAGCGAACCACTTCGCCGTGGTGACCTTGCCCTTGTAGAAGGTGCGGTCCTTCTCGGACAGTCCCTCGGCGGCAAGCGCCTCGATGGCCACTTCGGCTTGGCGCAGCAAGAGCCACCCAATCACCAGGTCGCCCACCATCATCAGCAGGCGGGTGGTGTTGAGTCCGACCCGGTACATCTCCTGGGTGTTCTCCTGCGACTTCATGAGCCAGCCGCCCATGGCCCCGATGGTGCCCTGGACGTCCTCCAGCGCGGTGCCCAGCAGTTCGCGCTCGGCCAGCAATTCGCCGCCGCCGGTGTCGCCCTTGACGGTCTCGGTGATGTCGCTCGCCAACCGGGTGACGGCCTGGAACTGGTCGCGCACCATCTTCCGGAAGAAGAAGTCGAGCCCTTGGATGGCGGTCGTGCCCTCGTACAGGGTGTCGATCTTGGCATCGCGGATGTACTGCTCGATCGGGTAGTCCTGCAGGTAGCCGGAGCCGCCAAGGGTCTGCAGCGACTGCGCGAGCATCTCATACGAGCGCTCGGAGCCGACGCCCTTGACGATGGGCAGCAGCAGGTCGTTCATGCGAATGGCCAGGTCGGCGTCGCCGCCGGTGGCCTCCGCCAGCACCACGTCGTCCTGCCACATCGCCGTGTAGAGGACCAGCGCCCGCATACCCTCGGCGTACGACTTCTGCAGCATCAGGCTGCGCCGCACATCGGGGTGGTGGGTCACCGTGACGCGGGGAGCCGTCTTGTCCAGCATCTGGGTCAGGTCGGCGCCCTGGACGCGGTTCTTGGCGTAGTCAAGTGCGTTGAGGTAGCCGGTCGACAGGGTCGCGATGGCCTTGGTACCCACCATCATCCGCGCGTACTCGATGACCTTGAACATCTGCGCGATGCCCTCGTGCACGTCGCCGACGA
>CAYMPK010000045.1:0-7657 GCA_964392145.1 uncultured Actinomycetes bacterium
TTGCGCTGGAGACCGGCTTCGATGGAACTCTGGTCGAAGGGATGATCGCCGCATTGGCCCGATACGACCCGCAAGGTGTGCCGGTGCCCTACCTGATGACCGGCGGGACCGATGGAAAGGCGTTCCACGAGGCTGGTGTTCGCTATCTGGGATTCTCGCCCCTGCAGCTGGACCCCAATTTGAACTTCTGGGGGATGTTTCACGCCCCTGATGAGCGGGTACCGGTGTCGGCGCTGCAATTCGGGGTGCAGGTGCTCGACGACTTCGTCCGGCGGATCTAGCCGCGAGCCAGCGGATCCAGGCGCGCGGCATCAACACGGCGAACACCCAACAGAACCCGGTTCCGATGCCCCAAGGCTCAGCGCTGGTTCCAGCCGGCTTCCGGGTATCCCACGGGAATCGCGGAAACGTCGTCGAGTGCGTCGCGGATCTCTGCGGGCAGTTCGATGTCTTCCGTGGCCAGCACCGGCGCCAATTGCTCGGCTGTTCGCAGCCCGACGATCGGAGCCGTGACTCCCGGCCGGTCGCGCACCCACGTGAGCGCGATCTCGAGCGGAGTGACGCTGAGGCCCTCGGCTGCGGTGGCGACGGCGTCGACCACCCCTCGGCTTCGATCGTTCAAGTACGGCTGAACGAATGAGGCGAACGTCGAGCTGCCTCCGCGGGAGTCGTTGGGTACCCCTCCGCGGTACTTCCCCGTCAGGACACCCCGGCCCAAGGGTGACCAGGCCAACACGCCCATCCCGAGTGCCCGTGCCGCTGGAATCACTTCTCTCTCGACTCCGCGGGCGAGCAGGGAGTACTCCACCTGGGTGCTGGCTAACGCCACCCGACCCGGAAGTGCCCGCTGCCACATGGCGGCCGCCGCAGTCTGCCAGCCGCTGTAGTTCGACACTCCTACGTAGCGCACCTTGCCGCTGCGCACCGCATCGTCGGCAACGGCCAGGGTCTCCTCCATCGGCGTCCACGGATCCCAGGCGTGCATCTGCCATAGGTCGATGTGGCTCACGCCCAGGCGTCGCAGCGACTTGTCGAGGGACGACATCAAGTGAGAGCGAGAGGCGTCGAATCGTCGTTCCGTGCCGGGCCGAGACACCGCCTTGGTGGCGAGCACCACCCGGTCGCGTATCTCCATCTCCGCTATCAATCGGCCCAGGAGTCGTTCGGACTCACCATCGGCGTACACATCCGCGCAATCCACCAGCGAGCCACCGACATCGACGAAGCCGCTCAGAATCGCCCGCGCCTCATGATCGTCGGTGTCACGTCCCCAGGTCATGGTTCCGATGCCCAGCCGGCTCACTCGCAGGCCGGTATCGCCAACTGCTCGTTGCTCCACAGACACGAACCTACCGCCTTCCGGCGCTGAACTCCGGTTGCCGTAGGCTCCAAAACCATGGATCTCGGGATCAACCTCGGCTACTGGGGTATGGGCAACGATTCGGACAATCTGGAGTTGGCGCGGGAGGCGGACCGCCTCGGCTATCGGGTGGTGTGGGCTGCGGAGGCCTACGGTTCGGACGCCGCCACTGTCCTGAGTTGGATCGCCGCGCAGACCGAGCAGATCGACATCGGCAGTGCGGTGTTCCAAATCCCCGGCCGGACCCCCGCCAACACGGCGATGACCGCCGCAACCCTCGACACCCTGTCCGGCGGTCGCTTCCGCCTCGGGCTCGGCGTTTCGGGGCCGCAGGTATCCGAAGGCTGGCACGGAGTACGGTTCGCCAAGCCGCTGGCTCGAACCAGGGAGTACATCACCATCGTCGAGAAGGCTCTCTCGCGGGAGAGGCTGCAATTCGACGGCGAATTCTTCACCCTCCCGTTGCCGGACGGCCCAGGCAAGGCCCTGACCTTGACGGTCCATCCGGTACGCGACCACATCCCCACCTACCTCGCTGCCATCGGACCCAAGAACCTCGAGCTGGCCGGAGAACTCTTCGACGGTTGGCTTGCCATCTTCTTCAGTCCGGAGTTCGCCGCTGAGCTGCGGGCGAACCTCCTGGCAGGGAGGGAGAAGGTCGGCAAGTCCCTGGATGGTTTCGACATCGTGCCCACCGTCCCCGTCGTTATCGGTGACGATGTCGAAGCGTGTGCCGAGCCGGTTCGAGCCTATGCGGCGCTCTACGTCGGCGGGATGGGCAGTCGAGAGAAGAACTTCTACAACCAACTCGCGACCCGCATGGGCTACGACGAGGGCGCGGCAGAGGTACAGGACAAGTACCTGGCCAAGGACATCGCGGGAGCCATGGCGGCTGTGCCCTTGGACTTCATTGACAAGACCTCCCTGATCGGTCCACGGGAGCGCATCCGCGAACGTCTCCATGCCTACGCCGACGCCGGCGTCACCACGTTGACAATCGCCGCGTACGCCGGCAGCCTCGAGGACCGCCTGAACACCGTGCGTGCCATGTCGGAGCTAGTCGACGAGGCGGGGCTCGCATGAGTTGGTTCGAAGCGCTCGTCCTCGGAGTTGTGCAGGGGCTCACCGAGTTCCTGCCGATCTCCTCCAGCGCCCACATCCTGATCCTGTCCAACATCTTCGGCTGGGGCGACCCGGGCGCCGCCTTCACCGCCGTCACCCAGATCGGCACCGAGATGGCGGTGATCATCTACTTCGCCAAGGACATCGGCAGGATCATCTCCACCTGGGCGAAGTCCTTGGTCAAACCGGAACTCCGGGGAAACATCGACGCCCGGATGGGTTGGTACGTGATCATCGGCACCATCCCGATCGCGGTGCTCGGTCTGCTGTTCTCGAACCAGATCGAGACGATCGCCCGCAACCTCTGGTTGGTGGCCTCGACGCTCATCGTCTTCGGCATCATTCTGGGGATCGCCGATCGGGTTGGTGCTAAGACCCGTGGGGTTGAGACGCTCTCCATCCGCTCCGGACTCGTCTATGGCTTCGGTCAGGCGCTGGCCCTCATTCCGGGTGTTTCACGATCCGGCGCCACCATCAGCGTCGGACTCTTCATGGGCTTCACGCGCGAGGCCGCAACCCGGTATGCCTTCCTGCTGGCGATCCCAGCCGTCCTCACCTCAGGTTTGTACGAGGCCACCAAGATCGGTGACGAGGCCAACGTCCAATGGGGCCAGACGATCGTCGCCACCGTGATCGCCTTCGCCATCGGCTACGCAGTGATCGCCTGGTTGATCAAGTACATCTCGACGAACTCCTACATGCCGTTCGTGATCTATCGCGTTGTACTCGGGTCCGCGGTTCTGATTCTGCTGGCCACCGGAGTGCTGACCACAGGCTGAGGCGCAGCACTCATACTCCCTGGGCCGTCAGCCGATCTCCGCTACAACCAGCCGCTGCGTTTGAAGGCGCGATACATCAGAAACGCAATCGTTGCCATTCCACCTATCACCAGCAGGTAACCGAACCTCCAGTGCAGTTCCGGCATGAAGTCGAAGTTCATCCCGTAGATACCCGCGATCATTGTGGGAACCGCCGCGATCGCCACCCAGGCGGAGATCTTGCGCATATCCGAGTTCTGTTGCAGGTCCGAGCGGGCGGTGGTGGCCATCAACAGGGTGATAAGCAGACTGTCGTTGGTATCGGCGCTGTCGCGAACTCGAAGTACGTGATCGTTGATGTCCTCGAACAGTGGCAGGAACACCTTCGGGATCCGATCCCCGCCGATCTCCGACAGTTCGGCAGAGATACCGATCAGCGGCACCGCCGCCCGCCGGAGTTCGAGGTTCTCGCGCTTGAGCCGGTACACCATTCCCGGGTCCGTCGGCTCGGGGCTGAACACCTGCTCCTCGAGTTCCTCGATGTCGATGGCAATCTCATCGGTGACTGAGAGATAGCCGTCAACCACTGAGTCGAGCAGGGCGTAGAGCACCGCGCTGGGCCCGTACCTGAGCAGCTCCGGGCTCGACTCGAGCTCCTCGCGCACTGGCCGAAGGTCCCCGACCGGGCCGAGTCTGATCGTCAGGACGAAATGGTTGCCCACGAAGACCGCCAATTGCCCGGTCTCCAACGAGGACGTCTCGTCGATGTAGTTGATCACCTTCAAGACCAGGAAGGTCTGGTCATGACGGACGTCGAGTTTGGTCCGCTGACGAGGGTTCAGGGCATCCTCCACCAGCAGCGGGTCCAGTTTCAGGATCTCGGCCACCGCGGAGATCTCCGGTTTGGTCGGCTGTAGGAGTCCTAGCCAGAGGAAGGCGTCATCATCGACTTGGGCCTGTTCGACGAGGACCGACATCTTGTCCACGATCGCGCCATCACCGGGTAGCTCGCCGGAGATGTCGATGTCCACGTCCACCAGCTGACCATGCCGGTAGTAGCCCATGCCTCTGATCACGGCTCTATTGAACCCTGCCGGTCCCGGCGGTGTGAGCGTTGCTCGAAATGCGTCGCCTATGGTTGGCACATGACCCGAATCCTGCTCGTGCGGCACGGTCGGACCACTGCCAATGCCACCGGCATCCTCGCCGGTCGAAGCGACGTCGGATTGGACAAGGACGGGACACTGCAGGCCCAGGATCTCGGCTATCGGCTGGCGGGCGTACCGCTCACAATGGCCGTCAGCAGTCCCATGCTGCGTACCCGGCAGACCGCCGAGGCGATCCTTCGGGGGCTATCGGTGGAACTGGAGATCGAACCCGACTTAGCCGAATGCGACTACGGCGAATGGACCGGGAAGCCGCTGGCGGACTTGGCGAAGGACCCCCTGTGGGCCACTGTGCAGCGTCAACCGTCTGCGGTGGTGTTCCCCGGCGGCGAGTCCCTACCCGAGTCCTCCGCGAGGGCAGTCGCGGCGGTGCGCCGGATCGGCCGGAATGCCGAGCAACGAGCCAAGTCCGCAGCGCGAACCGCCCAGGAGAAGGCCCGCCGCAAGGCCGAGGAGAAGGCGGCTCGCAAAGCCGCCAGGGCTGGCGAGGTCAAGGCAGATGCGAAGGGCGTCCGTAAGGCCGCCCGGAAAGCCGGCGACAAGGCAGCTGACAAGGCGGCCGGGTCAGCAGCTCCGCCGAACGTCCTGGTGGTGTCCCACGGCGACATCATCAAGGCGATCCTCGCCGACGCCCTGGGCATGCACCTCGATGCCTTCCAGCGCATCGTGGTCGATCCCGGATCGCTCTCGGTGATCCGGTACACGCCTTACCAGGTCTTCGTCGAACGCATGAACGACGTTGGGGGGGCATTGGACGGGCTTCGTTCAGCCGGCGGCGAAGAGGCCGTCCCCGGTGGCCCGACCGGTAGGTAGTCCCCGCATCGGGTAGGTAGAGTCTGATCCATGCCACGTCACGTGACCGACCACGGCGTGCCCGACCGATTCGTCGCCGGCACCATCGGAATGCCCGGCGATCGGACGTTCTACCTGCAGTCCAGGCAGGGGACGCAGGTCTACACCGTCGCCCTGGAGAAGCAGCAGGTGTCGCTGCTCTCGGAGAAGCTCATCGAGTTACTCGACGAGGTGGGACGCCAGCATCCTGAGATCGCCGCCGCGCAGCCGGGTCCGGAGGATGTGGAGCCGTTGGAGACCCCGGTGACCGAGGAGTTCCGTGTCGGCGCCTTCGGTATCGGCTGGGATACCGGCCAGCAGAGCATCGTCCTGGAAATCCATGCCATCACCGAGGATGACGAGGTGGAAATCCCCGACATCTGTGACGACGAGGCAGAGGGTCCCGACTGTCTCAGGGTGTGGCTCAGCCCCGAAGTCGCTCGGGCTTTCGCGAGACGATCGACGTCATTGGTGGCCGCGGGCAGGCCGCCGTGCCCGTTCTGCCACCTCCCACTGGATCCGGATGGGCACATCTGCCCGCGGGCGAACGGGTACCGTCGCTGACCGGGGCTGACCGCCCAGCCGTCTTGCGCGCGCTGCGCGAGGCGCCATTGCGGGTGACCGAACGCTTGACCTCGGCCAGCAATGTGGTCCTGAGGGCGTCAATCGACGACCCGAACGGCGAGATCCTATGCGTCTACAAGCCTGCCCAGGGGGAGCGGCCGCTCTGGGACTTCCCCGACCTCGTGCTCGGTCGCCACGAAGTGGCGAGTTACCTCATCAGCGAGATCCTCGGTTGGGGGCTTGTGCCACCGACGGTGTGGCGTGAGGACGCACCCGCTGGTCCCGGAGCCGTGCAGATGTGGGTGTCGGACCCGGTCACCGAGGAGATCGGGATCTTTCCGCGCGGGGTGGTGCCCGAGGAGTTCCTGCCGGTGCTGTCCGGCACCGACGAACGCGGGCACGAGGTCATCGTGGGCCATCGGGACGATCCCCGGCTGCGGAACATGGCGCTTTTGGATGCCGTCATCAACAACTCCGACCGAAAGGCCGGTCATGTCCTCGGAGACGGTGCCGACCTGGTGGGTATCGATCACGGAGTCGCCTTCCACCCGGAGGACAAGTTGCGCACGGTGCTCTGGGGTTTCGCCGGCCAGCCGCTGTCCAGCTCCCAGTTGACGGATCTCGTGAGGTTGCTGGCCAGCCTGCGATCCGATCCGGACGCGCTGTCGGGTCTGGTCACGGCGCCGCAGATGGCGGCCCTGATTGACAGATGCCAGCGGCTTGTCGATGTCGGCGAGTATCCGATGCCGGCGCCGGGATGGCCTGCAGTTCCCTGGCCCATCTGGTAGCCACTAGGCTCAACTCCGTGCAATCGTGGCCTTCCCCATCGGTCCCGGCGCTTCCGGGCAGGGGCACTGACCCAGTGCTGTTCGATACCTCCACGGGACAGTTGCGGTCCACCGCCCCGGGAAGGACGGCCCGTCTATACGTGTGCGGGATCACCCCCTACGACTCCACCCACCTCGGGCACGCAGCGACCTACACGACTTTCGACCTGCTGCAGCGGGTGTGGCGCGACGCCGGCCACGACGTCGATTACGTGCAGAACATCACGGACGTCGATGATCCGCTGCTGGAGAGGGCGGCGGCCAGTGGCGAGGACTGGCGGGTGTTGGCTGACCGCGAGATCGCGAGATTCGTCGACGACATGACAGAACTACGTCTCCTCGCGCCGAAGCGGTGGGTTGGGGTCGCGGAGTCGATCCCCGACGTCGTGCGGGCAGTCGAGCGACTCATCGAACGCGGGGCCGTCTACGCGGTTGCCGGCGATCTCTATTTCGACGTGACCAGTGATCAACGATTCGGGGCGGTGGGCAACTACTCGACCGAAGAGATGCTGGCGCTGGCCGCCGAGCGGGGCGGTGATCCGGACCGTCCAGGAAAGCGGAATCCGCTGGACGCCGCCGTGTGGCTGGCCGCCCGCGACGGCGAGCCGAGTTGGGACTCACCCTTCGGTCCGGGGCGACCCGGATGGCACGTGGAATGCGTCGCCATCGCATTGGACGAACTGGGCATGTCCTTCGACGTCCAGGGCGGAGGCTCCGACCTGGTCTTCCCGCACCACGAGATCGGCGCCTCCCAGGGCCAGGTGATCACAGGGGGGTGGCCCTATGCCCGCCACTACGTCCACACCGGCATGGTCGGCTACCAGGGCGAGAAGATGAGCAAGTCCCGGGGAAACCTGGTGTTCGTTTCCGACCTTCGGCGCGATCACGATCCGATGGCGGTGCGACTCGCGCTGCTCGAGCACCACTACCGCGAGGATTGGGAGTGGCATGACGACGACATCGAACGTGCTCAGGCCAGGTTGTCGGCGTGGCGCGCAGCGGCGTCTTGGCCGACAGGTCCGACGGCCG
>CAYMPK010000045.1:7667-14436 GCA_964392145.1 uncultured Actinomycetes bacterium
GGGGCCGGCAGTCGCTGGAGCGGCAGGCGGAGACGGCCGAGGCCGTGCTCCGCGAAGTCCGCAGCCGACTTGCCGATGATCTGGACGCCCCGGCCGCACTCGTGGCGGTCGACCGCTGGGCCGAGGAACAACGGGTTCGCGGCGGCAACGATCAGAGCGCGCCCGGCGTCGTCAGCCGGACGGTCGACGCCCTGCTCGGTATTGCGCTGTAGCGGCCTGTGGCTGCGGCCGCCTGTGCGCGGCCATGATCGCTGAGGTCTGAGGGTTGCCCGCGGTCAGAGCTTCACGAGCGTCGTCCATTCCATGACCCTGCTCGGTGGTACCCGAAGGTAGGTAGAGGCGCCGGTGGAGTTGCGCAACAAGAAGGCGTACAGGTGCTTGGCCCATCTCGGCATTCCGGGGGAGTGCATGACGAGTACTCGGCTCGAATGGGTCACGACGATTGCACCCTGCAGAGGCACGGTCAGGCCGGCCTCCCGAGCCAGCGTGATGGAGTGAGCCACGTCGGGCACATCCATGAAGCCGTAGCGCGCGACCACGCGGGTGAGGTGCGGCGCTATCTCGGTGATCGTGATGCGCTCGTCCTCCGGCACGAACGGATGCGTGTCGCCGAGCACCACCAGGTGAATGGCCTCCTCGGCCATGCCGCCGCCGCGTTGCACGTACTCCGTCAGTGCCAGGGGCAGTCTCGGTGAGAAGGTCACGTAGATGCCGGTCCCCGGGATTCTTGGGACGTCGTGGGTGTCAAGGAACTCGCGGAACTGATCGTCGGTCATGGACATCTTGTCCAGCGCGGCCATCAGCCGCTTGCGTCCCGCCGACCAGGTCATCAACACCGTGAAGATGATGACGGCTGCCGTCAGCGGGAACCAGCCGCCGTGGTCGAACTTCGTCAGGTTCGCCAGGAAGAACGACATGTCGAGAATGAAGAAGAAGCCCGCCACCGGGATCAGCGCCCAGAGTTTCACCCGCCACATCCGCCGGGCCACTACGGTGATCAGCACCGTGGTGATCACGAAGGTCCCGGTGACGGCGATGCCGTAGGCAGAGGCCAGGTTGCTGGAACTGCGGAAGCCCAGCACGAGTGCGACCACCACGACGCACAATCCCCAGTTGACCAAGGGCACGTAGATCTGCCCCTTCTCGGCCGCCGACGTGTGGATCACGGTCATCCGGGGCAGGTACCTCAACCTGATGGCCGACTCGGTCATGGAGAAGGCACCCGAGATCACCGCCTGGCTCGCGATCACGGTCGCGAGTGTCGCGAGGATCAACATCGGCCAAAGAAACAGGTGCGGAACCATCAGATAGAACGGGTTGCTCGCGGCGGTCGGCTGGCGGACCACCAGGGCTGCCTGGCCGAGGTAGTTCAGGTACAGCGCCGGGGTCACGATCGCGAACCAGGAGACCCGGATCGGTCCGCGACCGAAGTGGCCCATGTCGGCGTAGAGCGCTTCCGCGCCGGTCACACAGAGAACCACCGAGCCGAGGGACAGGAACGCCACCAACGGTTCGGCCATGCTCAACCGGATCGCGTACATCGGATTGATGGAGGCGATGATCTCCGGGGTCTTGGCGATGCTGAAGATGCCGAGGACCGCGATGACGATGAACCAGACGATCATGATCGGTCCGAAGGCCGCCCCGACCCTGCCGGTACCCATCTTCTGGGCCACGAAGAGGCCCACCAGCACTATCAGGGCCAATGGGATCACCCAGTGGGACATGCCCGGGGCGACGACCTCGATACCCTCCAGGGCGCTGAGCACCGAGACGGCCGGCGTCACCATGCCATCGCCGTAGAACAGTGCAGCACCGAACACCCCCAGAGCCATCAGCACCGCTGTCGCCCGCTTGGTGAGTGACGGGATCCGGGACACCAGCGCCGCCAGCGCCATGATCCCGCCCTCACCGTCGTTGTCTGCGCGCATCACGATCAGTACGTACTTCACGGTGACGATCAGGGTCAGGGTCCAGAAGATCATGGAGACCGCCCCGTAGGCGCGAGCGGTCTCCGCCCCGATGTCGTGCGGTCCTGCGAACACCTGCTGGAAGGCATACAGAACGGAGGTTCCGATGTCGCCGAAGACGATACCTACGGCACCGACCGCGAGTTTCCCGAAACTCGAGGGCCGGAAACCGCTGGAGCCTTCCCGGGTCGCCTCGACGGTGGTCATCGACGGAACCCGGGAGGGGCCGGGCTTCTCAGGACTTCTTCTCGTCGTGTCCGCCGAACTCCTTGCGCTGTGCCGACTGGATCTTGTCGGCGAAGGCGGCGTTGCCCTGGGAGGCGAACCGGGAGAACAGCGAAGACGTGAGCACCGGAGTGGGCACACCCTCCTCGATGGCCGCGATGGATGTCCAGCGACCTTCGCCGGAGTCCGAGACGCGGCCGCTGAAATCGGACATGTCCGGGTTCTTCAGCAACGCGATGGCGGTGAGATCAAGCAGCCAGGAGCCGATCACCGAACCCCTGCGCCACAGTTCGGTGATGGCCGGGAGGTCGAGGGTGTACTGGTAGAACTCGGGATGCTCCAGGGGAGCAGTCTCAGCATCTTGGGTCCGCGTCCGTGAGCCTTGGTCGGCGTTGTGCAGCACGTTCAGACCCTCGGCATAGGCGGCCATGATCCCGTACTCGATGCCGTTGTGAACCATCTTGGTGAAGTGTCCGGCGCCGCTGGGTCCGCAGTGGAGCCAGCCCTCCTCCTCTGGCGTGTAGGCACCGTCGCGGCCCGGCGTCCGCTCGATATCGCCCACCCCGGGGGCGACGGACTTCCAGATGGGATCGAGACGGTTGACTGCCTTGTCGTCCCCACCGATCATCAGGCAATAGCCCCGGTCCAACCCCCATACCCCGCCCGAGGTCCCGCAATCGACGAAATGAATTCCCTTGTCTGCCAGGGCTTTGGAGTGCTTGATGTCGTCGCGGTAGTAGGAGTTGCCGCCGTCGATGATGACGTCGTCGGGCTCAAGTACCTCGGCCAGTTCGTGGATCACCGTCTCGGTGATCTCGCCCGCCGGCACCATGATCCACACGTGGCGCGGAGCCGTCATCTTCTCCGCCAGTTCCTTCAGTGAGAAGGCCCCTACGGCCCCCTCGCCTTCGAGTTCCTTGACGGTGTCGGCAGAGACGTCGTAGACAACAGCATTGTGGCCGTCGCGGAGGATACGCCGGACGATGTTGGCGCCCATCCGGCCGAGTCCCACCATGCCGAGCGTCATCGGGCTGCTTGTCGTCACGTCGTCTCCTTCGAGTTCTGCGCTGTCTGTCCTGCTGCGCTGCTTGTGTGGCGTGGGTCCGGGACGGCTTCCTGACCTTCCGCGGTTTCCAGTGGCGAGTTTGGCACGTTCCGACCGGGTAAGTCATGTCTTCACCGCACTGACGGAAGTCGATCGTCAGAGCGGGCGCGATCAGGGGTCGTGATACCCGCCATCGGCCCCCGCGGGCCACTAGGCTTGTCGACGTAGCGGGCCTCCGGATCGGACCGGACGCCCCGGAATAACCGGAACTGACCTTGGAGGTTTCATGGAACTCGGCGAGTCCGACCGGCTTGTGATCTTCGGAATCTCCGGAGACCTCGCCTACAAGATGACATTGCCGTCGCTGTACCGGCTGGAGAAGCGTGGCCTACTGAAAGTGCCCGTCGTCGGCGTTGCGGGCACCGATTGGGGTCCGGACGGGCTGGAGAAGCGCGCTAGGGCCGCGATATCGGAGCACGCCGGTGAACCGCTGGACGAGACCACCTTCGGCGCCCTGATGGCTCGCATGACCTACATCTACGGAGACTTCGGCGATCCTGGTCTGTACTCCAAGGTGGCCGCATCGATCTCAGGTGCTCAGGCCCCCTGCTTCTATCTGGAGATACCGCCCTCGCTCTTCGGGGTCGTCGCCAGCGGTCTCGCCCAGGCCGGAATCCTGGGTGGCAGGGCGAGGCTGGTCGTGGAGAAGCCGTTCGGGCACGATCTGGAGAGCGCGAAGGCGCTCGCGCAGGAGCTCTATCACTGCGTCAATGAGGAGCAGCTCTTCCGGATCGACCACTTCCTCGGCAAGGAGCCCGTGCAGGACATCCTGTACCTGCGGTTCGCGAACTCCCTGCTGGAGCCGCTGTGGAGCCGCAGGCATGTGCGGACGATCATGATCACGATGGCCGAGGAGTTCGGCGTGGAGGATCGCGGCCGGTTCTATGATCCGGTCGGCGCGCTGCGCGATGTTGTGCAGAACCACCTGTTGCAGATACTCGCCCTGACCGGGCTGGAGCCGCCGAGTGGCGGATCCCTGTCGCAGCGCAGGCTGGACTTCTTCCGGAGTGTGGAGACCGTCCATCCGGCCAACGCGGTACGCGGCCAGTACGTCGGCTATCGGCAGATCGCCGGCGTCGATCCCGATTCGACGACCGAGACGTTCGTCGCCTTGAAACTCAACGTTCATTCCTGGCGTTGGGCCAACGTGCCGATCTTCATCCGGACGGGGAAGAAGATGCCGATGACCGCCACTGAGATCGTCGTGCGACTCGAGCCGCCGCCCGAGGTTTCCATCGGCGGTCACGACTTGCCCCACAAGGGCCACGACGACATCATCCTGCGAATCGGGTCGAATGCCGGTGTCGCGCTGTCCCTGCGCGTCAAGCAGCCAGGCACCGAGGCAGCGGAGCCGGAGATGCTCAACCTCGACTTCACCACGGCATTGGGCTACACGCCGACCCCCTACGAGCGGCTGCTGACCGACGCCATGGCCGGTGACCATTCGCTGTTCCCGAGCCAGGACGTCATCGAGGAGACCTGGCGGATCGTCGAGCCGCTGGTCGATGACCCGCCTCCGGTAGAGGCCTACCAGCCCGGCACCTGGGGACCCGATGCCGCACAGGCGCTGCCTCGCCACGTGGGTGGCTGGCGTGAGCCGGAAGCCCAGACCGAGAACTGATATCCGGGCGCGGAACTGATGGCCCGACGCACAACTGATAGTCGAACGGATCGCAGAGAACAAGCCGAGCGAAAGAGGACGCCATGACTGTTCAGCGTGGGACAAGCCCCCGACACGCGCCCGCGTGGGACGAGTTGGAGGCCAAGTCCGACCAGATCGGTGACACCACCCTGCGGGAGTTCTTCGAGTCGGATCCCCAGCGCGGGACCGAGTTGGCCGTGTCGGGGTCCGGTCTGTACCTGGACTACTCCAAGCAGCGTGTGGATGCCGAAACCCTCGGGCTGCTCGCAGACCTGGCGGATCAACGTGGTCTGCGCGAGTACTTCGAGGCCATGTTCTCGGGGGAGCACATCAACGTGACCGAGAATCGCGCTGTGCTGCACGTCGCCTTGAGGATGCCCAAGGGCACCGAATTGATGGTGGACGGCGTTGATGTGGTGGCGCAGGTCCATGAGGTACTCGACCACATGGCCGAGTTCTCCGACGCGGTACGTGACGGGACATGGCGTGGTCACACCGGCAAGGCGATCAAGAACATCGTCAACATCGGCATCGGCGGCTCCGATCTCGGGCCGGTGATGGCGTACGAGGCCCTCAAGCACTACAGCCGCCGAGACATGACCTTCCGGTTCGTTTCCAATATCGACGGCACCGACTTCGCCGAGGCGGTGATGGACCTCGATGCGGAAGAGACCCTGTTCATCGTCTCGTCCAAGACGTTCACCACCCAGGAGACGATGACCAACGCTGCCTCGGCCCGCGCCTGGCTGGTGGCACAGTTGGGCGACGAGGAGGCGGTAGCCAAGCACTTCGTCGCGGTCAGCACCAACGCCGACGGTGTGGCCGCGTTCGGAATCGACACCAAGAACATGTTCGGCTTCTGGGACTGGGTCGGCGGGCGCTACTCGATGGACTCAGCCATCGGTCTGTCCACCATGCTGGCTATCGGGCCGGGGCAGTACCACGCGATGCTCGCGGGTTTCCACGAGATGGACACCCACGCGCGTACCGCGCCGTGGCTGGAGAACCTCCCGGTGCTGATGGGCCTGCTCAACGTCTGGAACCGCAACTTCCTGGGGACGACCTCGGTAGCGGTGTTGCCCTATGAGCAGTACCTCAAGCGCTTTCCGGCCTATCTGCAGCAACTGACCATGGAGTCCAACGGCAAGTCGGTGCGGATCGACGGCCACGAAGTGGACACCGAGACCGGGGCCGTGTTCTGGGGGGAGCCGGGCACCAACGGTCAACACAGCTTCTACCAGCTGATCCATCAGGGGACGACCGTGATCCCCAGCGATTTCCTCTTCTTCCGCACACCCTTGAACCCGCTGCCGGCCAAGGACGCGCCCGACCACCACGACTTGCTGGTGGCCAACGTCATCGCCCAGTCGGCAGCGCTGGCCTTCGGGAAGACCGCGGAGGAAGTCGCCGCCGAGGGCGTCAGTCCGGATATCGTGCCGGCCAAGGTGATGCCCGGGAATCGCCCGAGCAGCACCCTGGTCGCCGAGGTTCTGGACCCTCGTACACTGGGACGACTGATCGCGTTGTACGAGCATTCGGTGTTCACCCAGGGAGTGATCTGGGGTATCGACTCCTTCGACCAGTGGGGCGTCGAACTCGGGAAGATCATGGCCAAGAAGGTGACGCCACTGCTCGTGGACGGCACCGATGTACCTGGACTCGACTCCTCGACAATCGCCCTGGCGGCCTTGTATCGGGGGTGACTTGGAGGATTCTGTGAGCTCTTCCCTACGGGAGGCCCTCGCCAGCCGCGTGGTCGTGGCGGATGGGGCGATGGGGACCATGCTCCAGGCGGAAGAGCCATCGCTGGCGGACTTCCAGGGTTTC
>CAYMPK010000046.1:0-13649 GCA_964392145.1 uncultured Actinomycetes bacterium
ACCACCGACATCATGGTCAGTGTCTGCACCGGTTCTCTGGTCTACGCCGCCGCCGGTCTGCTGCCCGGGCGTCCGGCCACCACCCATTGGGGCTCCCTGGACACCCTGGCCGCCACCGACCCGACGATCCAGCTCCGGCCGGATGACCGCTTCGTCGACGATGGTGATGTGATCACCTCGGCGGGAGTCTCAGCAGGCATCGACCTCGCCCTGCATTTGGTCGCGAGGCTTGCGGGGCCCGAACGGGCCAGGCAGGTGCGGCGGGGGATTCAGTACGACCCCGACCCCCCGGTGTGACGCACCCGGTGCCCAATCGGCTTGCCGGGCGGTCACGTAGTGCGTCGCATACCCTCGCGGGCATAACCTCGGCTCAGGGGTAGATCGCCGACGAGGGTGACTCTCGAGCGGCCCGACAGGAGGTTTGATGAGCAGGTCCGTCATGATCACCGGGGGCGCGTCGGGGATCGGTCGCGCACTCGCCCGCAGGTTGGCAGACCGGGGCGACCGGCTCACGTTGGCCGATATCGATGCTGAGGGCCTTGCCGCCGTCCAGGCCGAGTTGGCACCTCTGGCGCAGGCCCGGGGGGGCAATGTGTCGGCGGTGGTGCTCGATGTGCGCCACGGCGATCACGTTCGCGAGGTGGTGGATCGGCTCGCCGACGCCCCGGGGGGTCTGGACATCATCGTCAACAATGCCGGCATCGGCACCGGTGGACCTGTGGAGGAGTTGGAGTTCGATCACTGGCAACGAGTGTTCGACATCAACCTGACGGGCGTGATGCACGGCACTGCTGCTGCTTATCCGCGGATGGTCGCTGCGGGCCATGGTCACATCGTTAACATCGCCTCGCTGGCGGGGCTGGTTCCGGCACCCTTCCTCGCGCCCTACTGTGCGGCGAAACACGGCGTCGTCGGTTTGAGCCTGTCGCTGGCGGCCGAGTCGTCGGGGACCGGAGTCGCCGTCACCTGCGTGTGTCCTGGGTTCACCGAGACCCCGATCCTGGACTCCGAGGGACCGGCCGATCTGAGCCGCACTTCCATGTCCGGCCGGGGCAGGGAAATGGCCGAGGCGCTGCCCGGTGGCGTGTACGAGGTCGAGAAACTTGCCCGTGACGTTGAGCGGGCCATCGACAAGCGCACTGTGATCCTGGTGACGCCCAGGTCGGCCAGGCTGCTCTGGCTGACGGCCCGGGTGGCCCCGCGCCGCGGTGTGGTGATCGCGGGTCGCCTGGCTCGGCGGACCCGGGCGGAACTCGCGGCGCGCCTCAGCGCTCAGGGGGTGTGAGATGGCATCACAGGACGCTGGGTCGGCAGTCCCGCCCATTGACGTCGCCGCCAGCGGAGTCGGCGAGTGGCACAGGGTGGTAGCCACTCGTGATGTGCGCCTGCTCGCGGGGTTGCTCGCCGACGACGTGGTCTTCTACTCCCCGGTTGTCTTCCGCGCCCAGGAGGGCAAGGCGCTGACCACGATGTACCTTGCCGGTGCCATGCAGGTACTGGGCAATGACACCTTCACCTACGTCCGCGAGGTCGTCGCCGACCATGACGCCGTTCTGGAATTCACCTCACAGGTGGATGGCGTGACCGTCAACGGGGTCGACATGATTCGCTTCGACGACGCTGGCAGGATCGCCGAGTTCAAAGTGATGCTGCGTCCCCTTAAGGCCATCGAGAAGGTGCGTGAGCGGATGGCCGAACTGCTCGCTCAGATGTCTGCCGGCGGAGATTCCGGTCCGGCTGAGACCGGGAGGGTTGACCCATGAGAGCAATGCGGCTGCGAGATCCCGAGCCGGTGGCTGCAGGGCCGTTGGCACTCGAGGAACTGCCGGATGCCGAGCCCGGTGCCGAGGAGGTGGCCCTCGAGGTGGCGGCCTGCGCTGTGTGTCGGACCGACCTGCAACTGACCTCCGGGGACCTCCCGGCACATAAGTTGCCGATCACGCCGGGTCACCCAGTGGTGGGCACAGTGGTGGCGGTTGGCGACGACGTCCCGCAGGAGCGCCTGGGTGCCACGGTGGGGGTCTGCTGGTTCGGGGGTTCCTGTGGGCACTGCAAATGGTGCTTGGCCGGACGACAGAACCTGTGTGAGGAGGCAAAGTTCACCGGCTGGGATAGGGATGGTGGCTACGCCTCACGCATCGTCGCCCGGTCTGACTGCGCCTTCGACCTCCCCCCCGGGTATCTACCGGAGGAGGAACCGAAGACGAGGGCCGCGGCTCTTGCGCCGCTGCTGTGCGGTGGTGTCATCGGCTACCGGTCCTTGCGGATCGCGGAGGTGGGGCCGGAATCGTCGGGGTTGCGGCTCGGTCTCTACGGCTATGGGGCATCGGCCACTTTGGTGATGCAGGTGGCGCGTTTCTGGGGCTGTGAGGTCGCCGTCATCACCCGATCCGCGGCGGAGATCGCACGCGCGGAGGAAGCAGGCGCCGACTGGGCGGGCACCTATGACGACACGCCACCGGTACTGGACGCGGCCATCACTTTCGCGCCGGTCGGAGACGTCGTCGTGCGGGCCCTGCAATCTGTCGGACGTGGCGGCATCGTTGCCATCAACGCCATCCACCTCGACCGGGTTCCGCAGTTCAACTACGACGATTTGTGGTGGGAGCGCTCCCTTCGGTCGGTTGCCAACGTCACGCCGGCCGACGTACGCGAGTTCCTCGACCTCGTGCCCAAGGCAGGGGTGCGCACGGTTCACGAGGAGCTCCCGCTTGACGCGGCGAATACCGCGTTGGCCAGGCTCGATGCGGGTGACGTTAAGGGCTCCTTCGTGCTGCAGCCCTGATCTGCCCGCCAGGGGGTCAGTCGTCGGACGAGACGATGCGACGGACGCTGCCGGCGGGGTCGGCAACGTCACCGGAGTAGCGGGGCACGACATGGACGTGCAGATGGAGGATGGTCTGCCCGGCCGCCTGTCCCGCATTGAATCCGACGTTGTAGGCATCGGGGGCGAAGTCTCGATCGAGGTCGGCCTTCACGACGTCGACGAGGTCCCAGATGGCCGTCCGTTGCTCTGCCGACGTCGACCACCAGTCGGGGACGTGGTGGCGAGGGATGACCAGGGTGTGCCCGGGCGACACCGGATGGATGTCCCCCACCGCGAAGGCCAAGTCGTTGCTGGCGACCCAGACGTCCGGCGGAATGCTGAGGAAGGTGCTGTCCATTCCCCCATAGTGGCCGCCAGTGCCCGTCGCTGCCCGTTGACGGGCCAGACGCCGGTTTCAGTCGAACCGGCGTCGGCGGCGGGAGGCGATCGTGGCCTCGGCTGTGGTGACGATGATGACGTGATTCTCGGTCAGTTCGAAGAATGCGTCCTGGTCGAATGCGGCGGCCAGGGCGCGGGCACGAGGCCGTGACAGGCCGCCCACTGCGAAGCCGGCCTCGACCCACGAGCCATCGGGCGACATTCCGTCGGCTGGCAGGAACTCGACCCCGAGGGCGATCAGGTGCCTCTTGAGAGCTTCGTTGGCCGCTGCGTTGTGCGCATCGGGCCTGCGCATTCCGGCGGGGTTGTGGGCAGTGACGACGTGCACTGGCACCGGAAGCGTCAAATCGTCGATAGCTCCAGGTCCCACCAGGAGTTGACCGGTGGTGGGCAGCACGATGTGGCTGGCCGCGTATTGCCGCCAGTGCTCGGTCTGGTGGTCGGGATGCATGTCGGCAGTCTTCCCCGTGTCGCCTCGGGCAGGATCGAACACCACCGGATCAGGTCCCTGCGTGTTCCTTCAGGAACTGCGCGACGGTGGCCTGGGCCTCGCGGTACCCAGGATCGACCCATAGGCACAGGTGGGTACCCCGAGCCATGGTCAAGCCCACGGCGCCGGTTATCTCCGCCAGCGCACGGTCGCTGTACTCCGGATCGACATCGGTGTCCGCATCGCCATGGACCACCAGAGTCGGCACGGTGATGCGGGGCAGGTCGAGCAGACCCAACACCGCGAACTGGTGGCTGTCGTTGGCCAGTCCGGCAGCACGATCCTTCGAATCGACCGCCGAGCGCGCGGCCTGCAACACCATGGCGCGCCGCTCGGGATCGGCCGAGACGTCTGCGGTGCGCACCTTGACCTCCTCTGGGGTCAGGGCTCCTTCCGCCGCCAACGTCGCAGCAATCAGGCGTTCGGGCACCAGGTCCGCCAACATCCGAACGAACAGTGCGCCGGGTCGCGTCCGGGTGAGTAGTCGCTCCGACCATGACAGTTGCCAGTCGAACGATCCGCTCAATGCCGCGACCGCGACCAGTGCAGTCAACCGATGCGGGTGGTTGACGGCCATCCGATAGCCGCACGGGCCACCACCTGACCAGGTGAGTACGCCGGCGCGATCGATCTCGAGCTCGTCCAAGAGAGCGATCAGGAGCCCTGCCTGGTCGTCGGCAGTGGCGGTGTCATCCGTCAGCGGCGTGCCCGGATAGCCAGGGCGCGAGGGGGCGACGATCCGGAACCCCAAACGAGCCAGGAACCGGCCCATGACCGCGGCGACGTCATACCCGCCGGGGGAGCCGTGCACGATCAGGACGGGCTCACCGTCTGACGGCCCGAATTCGACGAAACGCACCTCGCCCAGCGGCGTCAGGACCGTGCGGGCGTCAAGACTCGGTTCACTCCGGTCGGCACCCATGCCCTCCAGACTGTCACGGCGCGTACCGGTCGCAGCGGCCAGGTGGCGGGCGTTCGGGTGACTGCGAACGACGCGAGGGCCATGATGGACCAGTGTCAGCCACAGACCCCCGCCTCGACGGTGCGATAGATGTGGAGGAGCCGCTCGCCTGGTTCGACGGTCTCCTCGGCCAGGGGCTGGAGCAGGTCAGCGACGACCCAGCAGTGCTGGAGGGCGGTGGTCGCTGGGCCGTGGTGATGGATTTCGAGGGACCCGCGGTGTTCGCCCGGTTCGAGCGCTGGCAGCCATGCACGGCTGCCATGCTGCCGGGCGCCTGGACCGGACCCGCGGTCGGCAGTTGGTCCAGCAGTTTGGATCGTGACGCCTATCGGGCCGGCGTCGGGAGCATCCGGGCGGCCGTGTCCCGCGGCGACGTTTATCAGGCGAACCTCTGCCGGGTGCTGTCCGCGCCACTGCCGGATCCCGGGAGCTGTCATCCGCTGGCCCTGGCACGGCTGCTCGCGTCCGGCAACCCGGCACCCTACGCGGGCGCCCTGATGCTGCCGGAGGGTCCGGACGGTAGTCGGGTGGCAGTCACCAGCGCCTCGCCGGAGCTGTACCTGCGGCGCGATAGCGACTACGTGCTGAGCCGCCCGATCAAGGGCACCGCGGTCACGCCCGACGGCCTGCTCGAGAAGGACCGAGCGGAAAACGTCATGATCGTCGACCTGGTGCGCAACGACCTTGGGGTGGTTGCCCGCCCGGGTTCCGTCGGGGTTCCCGAGTTCCTGCACGTCGAAGCTCACCCTGGCTTGGTGCATCTGGTGTCGGGTGTGAGCGCCCGACTACGTCCAGGGTTGGGCTGGCCCGAACTCCTCGGTGCAACTTTTCCTCCTGGCAGCGTGACCGGTGCGCCGAAATCCTCCGCCTTGCGGATCATCTCCGACCTGGAGCCGGTACCTCGCGGACCCTACTGCGGTGGCATCGGGTGGGTGGATGCCGATCGGGACATCGGGGAACTCGCCGTTGGCATCCGAAGCTTCTGGCAGACCGGTTCGGCCTGCGCACCGATCCTCAACTTCGGCACCGGAGCAGGCATCACCTGGGGTAGCGACCCGGATGGGGAGTGGTTTGAGACCGAGCTCAAGGCGGCGAATCTGATCGCCGTGGCTGCCGGATCGGGTGTCCCGGTCGGGGCATGATTGTGCCCACTGGCCGAACAGTCCGAGGCTTGCGCAGTGAACCGAATGGGGAGGTGTCGACCATGCAGGTGTGGCTCGATGATTCATTGGTCGATGCCCAGGAGGCTCGGATCAGCGTCTCCGATGGCGGACTTACGGTCGGGACCGGCGTCTTCGAGACCATGAAAGTCGTCGACGGCACGCCGTTCGCGCTGACTCGCCATCTGGAGCGGTTGACGCGCTCGGCAGCGGCGTTGGACATCCCGGTGCCGGCCAACGACAGACTCGTCGGCGCCTTGGATGCAGTGATCTCCGCGAACGCTGATGCCATCGGCGCCACCGGTCGGCTCAGGTTGACGCTCACCAGCGGCCCTGCTGCGGTGGGCGATCCCTACTCAGTGACCGGTGCCCCGACGTTGCTGATCACCGTGGTGGCCTCGAGGCCATGGGCGGATACAGCGAAGGTCGTCGATTCGCCGTTTGCGCGCAACGAGCTGGGGGCACTGGCCGGGGTCAAGAGCACCTCGTACGCCGAGAACGCGATCGCCTTGCGGACGGCACGCAGGCAGGGTGCCGATGAGGCCATCCTGTACAACACCCGTGGGCAACTCTGCGAAGGCACCGGAAGCAACATCTTCCTGGTGGTGGCTGGCGAGATCCTGACCCCATCGCTGGCCTCGGGTTGCCTTGACGGCGTGACCCGACAGTTGGTCGTGGAATGGTGCGATGTTCGAGAGGTCGTGGTCGACGACTCCGTCATGGCCGACGCGACGGAGGCGTTCCTCACCTCCAGCACGAGGGACATCCATCCGATCGAAGTCTGGGGTGAGCGACGTCTCCCGGGGATCACCGGTGAGGTGGCCGCGGCCGCTCAGCGGGTCTGGCAGGAGCGCAGCACCGACCTGGATCCCTGACCGTGCACCCGACAAGTCCAAGGTTCAATCACCTAGACTTGTCGGCGCGGCCGCCGGGTCTTCCCGGGCCGGTACCGCGATGACCGCGTATCTTCGGCATCACCGTTGATCTTGAGAAGAGGCTCCATGTCCGGAACCGACGCGCCCGCTCCAAGTAGTGCCTCGCAGGCGTACTGGACCACAAGCGGCGAAGGGCACCCCCGTCGTTGGGCGATCCTCGCCGTCCTGGTCACCAGCCTTCTCGTTGTCGTTCTCGACAACACCATCCTCATCATCGCGCTGCCGACGATTCAGCGAGACCTCAACGCGAGCCAGAGCCAGTTGGTATGGGCCGTGGACGCCTACATCCTGGTCTTCGCCGCCCTGCTGTTCACCTGGGGTGTGCTGGGCGACAAGTACGGGCGCAAGCGCATCCTCATGATCGGACTGACCGTGTTCGGGTTGGCCTCGGCCGCCTGCGCCTTCGCGCCGAGTGCCGGGGCGCTCATTGGCTTCCGGGCGGTGATGGGTATCGGTGGAGCGGCGGTGCTGCCGGTGACCCTCGCGGTCATCACCGTGGTGTTCCCGCCGCACGAGCGGGGCAAGGCCATTGGGGCCTGGGCTGGCGCGGTCGGGGCGGCTGTCGCCCTCGGTCCGGTGCTCGGCGGACTTCTGCTGCAGCACCCGTCGTGGTCCAGCTGGCTCACCGGCAACGACTGGGGCTCGGTGTTCCTGGTGAACGTGCCCATCGTCCTCATCGGGCTCTTCGGGATTTGGCGCATCGTGCCCGAGACCAAGAATCCGAAGGCGCAGGCACTGGACATCCCCGGCCTGATCATGTCGATCGTCGGTCTGGTGCTGCTGGTCTACGGCATCATCCACGCGTCCGAGACCCGCACCTTCCTCGCTGCGTCGGTGCTGATCCCGATGTTCGCCGGTATTGCCGTGATCGCGGCATTCATCGTGATCGAGGCACGCAGCAGCCACCGGAGTTTCGACGTGACGCTGTTCCGCAACCGTGGTTACACGGTGAGTCTCACCGCGGTGAGCCTGGCCTTCTTCGCGCTCTCCGGCATCACCTTCACCTTGCCGTTCTACCTGCAGGTGCTCCGTGGTTACAGCACCCTGCAGGCCGGTCTGTGCTTCCTGCCGTTCGCCGTTGGACAACTCTTAGCCGCCCCACGCAGCGCGAAGATGGTGGAACGTTTCGGTTACAAACTGGTGATGAGCACCGGCCTCTTCGTGGTCGGGTTTTCGCTGCTGGGACTGACCCAGCTCGGGATGGACACGTCCATCGTGCTGATCCTGATCATCTTCTTCTTCTTCGGACTCGGCATGGGTTCGGTGATCGCCCCGGCGTCCACCGTCATGCAGAACGTACTGCCGCTGGCGCGCGCGGGCGCGGGGTCCGCCGTGCAGAACACCGTGCGGCAGGTCTTCGGTGCGCTCGGTGTTGCCGTCATCTCAACCCTGTTGGCGACGAGGTTCGCCTCCTTGATGGAACCGACGTTGGCCAAACTGCCGCCGGCCTTCCCCGATGCAGCCAAGAACGTGGCAGCGCAATCGGTCGGCGGAGCGGTGGAGGTGTTCGGGCGAGCGGCTTCGGCGGGGATGCCGTCGGGGATCGTCAAGCAGTTGACGTCCGAGGCGTACCAGTCCTTCCTGACGGCCTCTCACCTGACCTCACTGGTGAGCGCCGGGATCATCTTCATCGCGGCCTTCGCCGTCGCGCTGCTGCTGCCCAAGATCAGCCCTCCGCGGAAGGACCCGGTCGTGCCGCCGTCGCCGCACCAGGATGGCACCGTCCATGAGATCACCGCCAAGACCCGCGGGCTCGCCGACGCCGAGGCTGCCGAATTGGAGACCTCCTACGCGCACGAGGCCGCCGAGGAGATTGTCGATCCCAAGAGCCATCCGTAGAGTAGGTCGGCAGCGCCCGGCAGCAGGCTGGTCAGGGTTGGGCGGCGAACAGGGAGGTGCAGTCGGTGGTCGAGACTGTGGATCTCTACGGCGACGACGAGACGGTGCGGGCCCTGCTCGGGCAGGCGCAGACCTGGTTCGTGGTAGGGCTGCGTGACAACCCGGCCCGAGCCGCCTATGGCGTGGCTTCGTTGCTGCAGAGCAAAGGCAAGCGGATCGTGCCGATTCATCCCCGTCCGACCACCGTGCACGGAGAGCCGGGCTACCCGAGCATCGCTGCGGCGGCTGCCGCGCTGGGCCCGCCGGATGTCGTGGACATCTTCGTCCGTTCCGAGCTCGTGGGGCCGATCGTCTCGGAGGCGATCGAGAGCGGTGCGGGTGCCGTCTGGCTGCAACTGGGGGTCATCGATGAGGACGCCGCTCGCGAGGCCCGCGCCGCCGGCTTGGTGACCGTGATGGATCGTTGTCCCGCGCAGGACTGGCCGCGGTTGGGTCCGGCGGCCTGATCGAGGACTAGAATGTGATCATGACAACGCCAGAGCCCGTTTCGCAGCCCACCCCGCCCGAAGGCACCAGCACGCCCGTCCCGCAGGAAGCAGTTGTGCCGGCACCCGCGCCGGGCATGGCATATGCCCCCAACGGGTCCGAGATCCCGGTGTTCCCGAACGGCAAACCCCGCCTCGATGCCGCCGGTAACGAGGTCAGTGAGAAGTCCAGGCTGGCCGCCGCCCTGCTCTGCTGGTTCCTCGGCGTCATCGGAATCCATCGGTTCTATGTGGGCAAGGTCGGTACCGGCATCCTGATGATCGTGACGCTGGGCGGCCTGGGAATCTGGGTGCTCGTCGACTTCATCATGATCTTGATGGGCAACTTCAAGGACAAGGAAGAGAAGCCCCTGATCAACTGGTGAGGGCCCTCACGGGCTCGCTGGGGGGTGTCTCAGCTGCCCCGAAGTCGTGCAGGTGCTTACCCACCGCGAACACCACGTAGGCGAGCCAGGCGATCATGCCGACGTGCAGGACGTCGTTCTCCGAGAAGTAGAAGCCCCTGCCGCCGTCGTACAACAACGCTGTGATCCCCGCGGCGTAGTAGGCGTAGTACGCGACCTGGACGAGCACCAGAAGCAGCGCGGCGATCACCAGCGAACGATCCATCCTGTCCCCGGTCCGCCGCCAGCGGAGCCCCGCGACGATGATCACGATGATGATCCCGGGCAGTGCGAACAACATCAGTACGCCGAAGGACAGCAGCACGGCGCTGGGCATGAGCACACCGGCTATGGAGACCGCCAGGTAGACGGCCGCGTTGATGGCGGCGTACCAGATCAGGCCCTTTCGCAACGCTCCGCTGGTGCAGGCATATGCCACCGCAATAAGCATGGCGCTCACGGATAGGGCCTGGGTGATGCTGTAGCCGACCTCGAAGCCGTTCGTCAGCAGACAGAAGTCGCGCCCTTGGCACTTGAGCACATAGCTGAACGCCTGGTAACTGACGCCGGCCTGCGCAGCCCCGATGCCGCCCAGCACTAGAGCGATGCCCAGCCACAAACGTGACGTGGCGCCGCGTCGCGTCACGAAGAAGTAGATTCCCGCCGCGATCCAGAGCAGGGCGAGCAGAAACACGAGGAACGAGCCCAGCGGTTCGTTCACCACGGTGCCGCCGACCTCAACGCATGGTCGCTGCTGGCACCACTGCTCGGGGGTAGTTGCGGGGGAGTAGGTGAGTTCGTCGAGTCGGCCGCAGCCGCCGAGCAGCAGTGCCCCCAGCAGTGCGATCAGCGCGCTACGGCGACTCATGAGGCGATGGCGAGTTGAGCGGCGACCTCGTCGATCTGGCGTGCCAGAGCAAGGTCCGCGGACGTCACACCTCCGGCTTCATGTGAACTCAGGGAGAATCGCACCGTCACCCACCGGATATCGATGTCGGGGTGATGGTTGGAGCGCTCCGCGAGCACAGCGACATCGTCCACGAATCGGATTGCCCGGGGGAAATCGGAGGCGTGAAATTCGCGGAAGATCGCGGTCGCGTTGCCAGTCCAGCCGGGCAGCGCAAGAAGGGCGTCGGCGACCTGGTCGTCGGTGAGGGTCTGCATGTGCCGAATTGTTGCATCGCCGGGTCTGCGACACACTTCGTTGCCATGGGACGAGATCGAACCCGGCCGCCGCGGTTGCACTGGTTGCCCCGGGGAGTGTTGGCCGGGGCGGCCGGCACGATGGCCATGACCCTCTGGTACTTCCTCGAGCGAACGCTTCGGTCAGGCGAATTCACCGGGGTCGCCAGTTTGGGCGACGGCACCCCGATCCGGGGATTGGCCAGCGAACAGGGACTCGACTACGACGACAGTGTCGTCCCCGGACAGATCGTCGCGAACATCCTGCACCTCCCGGCGGTGACCGCGAAACAGGCCGGCGACATCACCATCGCGCTGCGCTGGTCGTACGGCTCGGCATTCGGGGTCGCTCATGTTTTGTTGCGCAAGCGAGTCCGCGAGCCCTGGGCGAGTCTGTTGTTCGGCAGTCTGCTGATGACCATGACCTCGGCTGCCTTCCCACTGTTGGGACGAACGCCATCGCCATGGCGCTGGCCGCTGGACGTCCAAGTGAACGCGATCGGCAGCCACGTGGCATACATCACCGCGGCTTCGCTGACGGATGACGTGCTGCGCTGACACCCGCTGAGGGTCGTCCCGAACGAGTCAGGAGGCGACCTCGTCGTAGCTCTCCAGGAACTGACTGGTGTACAGGTTGTAGTAGAAGCCGCCGGCCGCGATCAGTTCGTCGTGGGTACCGGTCTCGATGATCGACCCATGGTCCATAACGATGATCGTGTCGGCGTCGCGGATCGTCGACAGTCGGTGTGCGATGACGAAACTCGTCCGACCCTTGCGGAGCTCGGCCATGGCGTGCTGGATCAAAACCTCGGTGCGGGTGTCCACGGAGCTGGTCGCCTCGTCGAGAATCAGGACCGCGGGGTCCGCGAGGAAGGCCCGGGCGATCGTGATCAACTGCTGCTCACCGGTCGACACGTTGGCGGCGTCGGTACCGAGCAGGGTGTCGTAACCGTCGGGCAGGGTGCGCACGAGCCTGTCCACATGAGCGGCCGTCGCCGCTTCGACGATCTGTTCCTCAGTTGCGCCGTCGGCTCCGTAGGCGATGTTCTCGCGGATCGTTCCGCGGAACAGCCAGGTGTCCTGCAGGACCATCCCGAAGGAACTCCGCAGGTTGTCCCTTGTGAGGTCGCGGGTGTCGATCCCGTCCAACCGGATGCAGCCACCGTCGATCTCGTAGAACCGCATGAGCAGGTTGACCAGGGTGGTCTTCCCAGCACCGGTCGGACCCACGATCGCGACCGCTTCGCCCGGGGCCACGGCCAGCGTCAGGTCCTTGATCAACTCGGTGTCGGGCGAGTAGCTGAAGGTGACGTGGTCGAAGTCGACCCGGCCACGCGGGGAGGTGAGCACCGTCGGGTCCGTGGGGTCCGGCGACTCCTCTGGTTCGTCGAGGAGCTCGAACACCCGCTCGGCCGAGGCAATTCCCGATTGCAACAGGTTGGTGATGCTCGCGATCTGGGTGATCGGCATGGTGAACTGGCGCGAGTACTGGATGAAGGCCTGTACGTCTCCAAGGGACATCGTTCCGCTGGCCACCCTGAGGCCTCCGACCACGGCGATCGCAACGTAGTTGAGGTTCGCGATGAAGGCCATCGCAGGTTGGATGATCCCGGAGATGAACTGCGCCAGGAAGCTGCTGCGGTACATCTGTTCGTTCGCCTCGTCGAACGTCGCAATCGCTTCCTCCTGGTGCCCGTAGACCTTGACGAGTTCGTGGCCCGAGTACATCTCCTCGACGTGGCCGTTCAGGATCCCGGTCCACTTCCACTGCCCCACGAACTTGCGCTGGCTGCGTTTGGCGATCGTGACCGTGACGAAGAAGGACAGTGGCACCGTCAGCAGCGAGATGACCGCCAGCAGCGGGCTGATCCAGACCATCATGATCAGCACCCCGATCACCGTGAGCACGGAGGTGATCATCTGGGTGAGCGTCTGTTGCAGGGTTGTCGAGATGTTGTCGATGTCGTTGGTGACCCGGCTCAGCAGGTCGCCGCGCGCGTGATCATCGAAATACTTCAGCGGGAGCCGGCCCAGCTTGTGGTCGACCTCCTCACGCAGGCGGAACATGGTTCGCTGCGTCACGCCGGCCATCAGGTAGTTCTGCGCCCAGGAGAACAGCGAACTGAGCACGTACACCAGAGTCACCAGGACGATCACCCGCGACAGCGCGTAGAAGTCCACGCCCTGCCCAGGAACGACCGTCATCCCGGACAGCAGGTCGGCCTGTTGACCGCGACCCGTCGCTCGGAGCACCTGTTCCGCTTCGGCCTGACTCATCCCCGGCGGCAGGCGCTTGCCGACGACGCCGTTGAAGATGATGTTGGTGGCATCACCCAGCAGCTTCGGGCCGATGACGGCGAGCGCGACGCTGATGGTGGCCAACGCCATGACCAGGGTGATGACCAACCGCTCCGGGTGCAGTCTCCGGCGCATCCGACGCAACGACCCGCGGAAATCGCGCGCCTTCTCCGTAGGCAAGCGCATTCCCAACGAGCCGGGGCCGCCGGCCATGGGTCCGCCGACCGGCTTGGGGGGTGGTGTTCTCGAACCGGCGCCCGGCGAGGTCGAGCTCATGCGACCTCCTCCTCGGTCACCTGGGAGTGCACGATCTCCTGGTACGTCTCGCAACTGGCCATCAGTTCAGGGTGACTGCCGATCCCCACAACACGCCCCTCGTCGAGCACGATGATCTGGTCGGCGTGCAGGATCGTGCTGACCCGCTGCGCAACGATCACGACCGTCGCGTCGGCGATGTCCTTGCGCAGGGCCGCGCGTAGTTTGGCATCGGTGACGTAGTCCAGGGCGGAGAACGAATCGTCGAACAGGTAGATCGGCGATCGTCTCACCAGGGCCCTGGCGATCGCCAGCCGTTGGCGCTGGCCACCAGAGACGTTTGCGCCTCCTTGATCGATCGGTGCGTCCAGGAGTTCCGGCAGCGCCCTGACGAAG
>CAYMPK010000046.1:13659-14294 GCA_964392145.1 uncultured Actinomycetes bacterium
TGTGTCCAGGGCCCGCCAGATCGCCATCTCGTCGGCGTCAGGAGCGCCGAAGCGTACGTTGCTGCCGACGGTCCCGGTGAACAGGAAGGCCTTCTGGGGAACCAACGCGATCTGATCCCACAGTCGGGTCTGGGCGAGGTCGCGCACGTCGACGCCGTCCACCCGTACCGCACCACCCGTGACGTCGTAGAGGCGGGGAATCAGGTTGATCAAGGTCGTTTTGCCCGACCCGGTACCTCCCACGATGGCCGTCATCTGGCCTGGTCTCAGCGAGAAGGTCAGATTCTCGAGCACGCAGTCCTCGGCGCCGGGATAGGAGAAGGACACGTCCTCGAACTCCACCAGCCCGGGTCGGTCGACCGTCGGGAGCGCCACAGGCTCGGCAGGGTCGGCGATCTCCGGTTCGGTGTCGAGAACCGCCAGAATCCGCTCCGCGGAGGCCGCAGCGCGGGGGATCATCACGAACATCATCACTGCGAGCATCACCGAGAACAGGATCTGGGTGATGTACTGCAGGAAAGCGGTCAGATCGCCGATCTGCATGGAACCGTCGTCCACCAGGTGGCCGCCGAACCAGATGACCGCCACGCTGGACAGGTTCATGATCAGCATGAGCGACGGCAACATCAAGGCTA
>CAYMPK010000047.1:0-14147 GCA_964392145.1 uncultured Actinomycetes bacterium
TGCCGTGGATGTCGGCCGCGATCGCACCGCCGATAGTCACGTACCTGGTCCCGGGGGTAACGGGCACGAACCACCCGTGCGGTACGAAACGCCGCATGATGTCATCGAGACTGGTGCCTGCGTCGGCGATCAGGATGCCCGTGGCCGGATCAAGGCTCATAGTTCCGCCGGAGACCTCGACCACCAACCCGCCGCCGTTCTGGGCGGCGTCGCCGTAGGCGCGTCCGAGACCGCGAGCCACGACACCCCGAGAGCCCGCCTCGGCAAGCAGCGCCGCCGGGCTCTCACCGGGAGCCAACTCGGCCACGGTGGCCGAACTCGGGGCGGTGCGCCCCCAGCCCGACAGCAGTTCCTCGCGTTTGATGACCATGCCGTCAGACTCCCAACGCGGCTAGACCGAATATGACAACCCAAAGTCCACCGAGCAACATCAGGACCTTGTCCGAGAGCACGACCTCGTCGGGCGCCTCGGCTGCATCCCGATCGATGTCCACCGCATACCTCATTATCGCCAGGACGAACGGGACGATACTCATCCCCGCCCAGGGCAATGTCGAGGATTGCTCGGCGACTTCGAAGGCCCAAAGGCAGTAGGCGGTGATGGTGACCGCCGCCGCCATGCCCCAGACGAATCTCAGATAGGCCGACGTGTAGCCCTCGAGCACCCGCCGGGTGGACGTCGCTCCCTGCTTGGCTGCGACAGCCTGGGCGGTCTTGTTCAACTCGCTGGACCGTTTGCCCGCCGCCATGAACAGCGAGCCGAAACCCGCCACGATCAAGAACCAGCTCGAGATCGGAATCCCGGTGGCGGCCCCACCCGCGATGGCCCTGAGGAGGAAGCCCAGCGCGATCAGCGCGAGTTCCAGAACGGGTTCGTGTTTGAGCCACATGGAATAGCTCAAGGTGACGGCCACGTAGGCGGCGAGTACCGAGGCCAAGGCTGGTCGTACCGCGAACGCCAACCCGATGGCCACGATGATCAGCACGGCCGCGGCGACTATCGCGGTGCGAGGCGACAGCTCGCCGGCCGCGATCGGTCGGGTTCGCTTGGTCGGGTGGGCACGATCGGCCTCGGCGTCTACAGTGTCGTTGATCAAGTAGGTGGCACTCGCGGCCAGACAGAACACGGCGAAGGCGGCAACGGTCTTGGCTAGAACCGGCAAGTCGAGGATCTGTCCCGCCGCCAGCGGAACAGCTGCCACCAGGACGTTCTTCGTCCATTGGTGCGGCCGCATGGCGCGCAGCAGCGGCGGCAAGGCCACGGATTCTCCCCTTCAGCACTTCGGCGCTGCAAACCGTTCCGGCAGCGAAAACTCTGGATGTCGGGGGTTACCCGCTACACGTCCCTCAATAGACAGGTTAGCCGAGCGGTGCAGACCGGCCTAGCGTTGTCGTCGGTGATTCGTATCTCGTAGGTGGCAAGCGTGCGACCGAGCGAGAGTGGCGTGGCAGAGGCGTGCACCTCACCAGTGGTGGCGCTTCGGTGGTGGCTGCAGCTGAGCTCGATTCCCATGGCGATCCGACCCGCACCGGCATGGATGGACGCTGCGAGCGAGCCGACACTCTCGGCAAGTACGCCGGATGCGCCGCCATGCAGAAGCCCGAACGGCTGGGTGTTGCCCGCCACCGGCATCGACGCCTCGAGTCGGTCCGCGGCGACGTAGGTGTAGCGGATGCCCATCTTGCCGTCCAGTGTGCGATCGGTCAGGGCATTCATGGCTGCGGCGGCTTCTTCGCCCGACGCGAACTCGCCGGGCCACTGCAGCTGAGCGTCTTTGGCGGGCGGCGGTGGGACGGGCTGGCTGGCGTCATCGTTCATGGTCCCAGCCTAGATCCAGCCGGGTTCGCGGTTGGCGCGGGCAACGGCCCTAGGATCGACGCTGTGACCGACACCCGCCGCCTGCTCCTGCTCGACGGCCACTCCCTCGCCTACCGCGCGTTCTACGCCTTGCCGGTGGAGAACTTCTCCACCACAACCGGCCAGGCGACCAACGCCGTCTACGGCTTCACCTCGATGCTGATCAACGTTCTCAGGGACGAGCGCCCCACCCACATCGCCGTCGCGTTCGATGTCTCCCGACACACCTTCAGGACCGACGAATTCCCCGAGTACAAAGCGACCCGCTCCGCTTCGCCGGCCGAGTTCGCCGGTCAGGTCGACCTGACGAAGAACGTGCTGGCCGCGCTCAACATCGCCACCCTGGAGGTGGAGGGGTTCGAGGCCGACGACATCATCGCGACCTTGGCGACCGCCGGGGAGCAGGAGGACTACGAGGTCCTGATCGTCACCGGTGATAGGGATGCTTTCCAACTGGTCGACCGCGACATCACGGTGCTGTATCCGAAGCGTGGCGTGTCCGAACTTGCGCGGATGGATCCGGCGGCCGTGGAGGAGAAGTACGGACTCGCCCCCGCGCGCTATGCCGATTTCGCGGCGCTACGGGGGGACAAGAGTGACAATCTCCCCGGTATCCCCGGCGTGGGGGAGAAGACGGCTACCAAGTGGATCAACGAGTTCGATGGCCTGGACGGTCTGGTGGCCAATGCCGACAAGGTTCCCGGCAAGGCGGGGGAGGCCCTTCGGGCCAACCTGGAGCAGGTGCTCACCAACCGGCGCCTGACCGAACTCGTACGTGATGTTCCGCTGGCGAGTTCGGTACCCGACCTGGAGTGGAGCGGCTTCGACCGTGACGCCGTGCACGAGGTCTTCGATGCGTTGGAGTTCCAGGTCCTCCGAGGTCGGCTGTTGGAATACTTCGCCGATCCGCTCGCCGCCGCCGAACGCACCGTCGACATCGAACTGAGTACCGACTCTGCCCGTCACTGGCTGGCCGAGCATTCGGACAGCCAGCTTGCGCTGGTCGTCGTCGGAACCTGGGGCAGGGGAACTGGAACGGTCGATCGTCTGGTGGTGGCCGCGGCCGAGGCCCCAGTGTTGGTGGTCGATTGCGCGGACCTCGACGACGAGGATGCGGCGGCCATCGCGGCATGGTTGGCCGATGAGGACTGTCCGAAGGTGATGCATGACGCGAAGGGCCCGATGCTCGCGCTGACCGCGCACGGGTGGCGGCTGCGAGGGCTGCGGATGGATACCGCCCTGGCCGCCTACCTGCTCCTCCCGGGACAGCGGTCCTTCGAACTGGCCGATTTGGTGGGTCGCTTCTGCGGACTCGACCTGACCGCCGCGGATGATGACGGCGGACAACTGGCGCTCGCCGAAGTCGATGACTCGGCATCCCAGCGGGCGCAGGAGGCAGCTGCCCTGTTGCCCCTTGCAGCGGTGTTCACCGACCAACTCGTCGAGCGCGAGGGAATCAGCCTGCTCGACGATGTCGAACTGCCCCTCCTCACTGTGCTCGCCGACATGGAGCGCGTCGGCATCGCCGCCGATCGCGAGCACCTCGCCATGCTGGAGTCGCAGTACGGTTCCGCCCAGCGGGACGCCGAGACCGCGGCACACGCGCTGGCCGGCAGGGACTTCAATCTCGGGTCCCCGAAGCAGTTGCAGGAGATCCTCTTCGCCGAGCGCGGACTGCCCAAGACGAAGAAGATCAAGACCGGCTACACGACGGACGCCGAGGCGCTGACCGCGCTGTACGCCCAGACCGAGGACCCGCTGCTGGCCGAGTTGCTGCGCTACCGAGACGTATCCAAGCTGCGCCAGACCGTCGCAGGATTGCTGCCGCTCATCGACGACAGTGGTCGCATCCATACGACGTTCAATCAGATGGTTGCTGCCACGGGACGGCTGTCCAGCACGGACCCCAACCTGCAGAACATCCCTATCCGAACGGAGGAGGGACGCCAGATCCGCGCCGGCTTCGTCGTCGGCGATGGATTCGAGACGCTGCTTACCGCCGACTACAGCCAGATCGAGATGCGCATCATGGCTCACCTGTCGTCGGACGCCGGGCTGATCGAAGCATTCAACTCGGGGGAGGACCTGCACACCACCGTCGGATCGAGGGTCTTCGGGGTACCGCCCGCCGAGGTGACCGCCGAAATGCGCCGTCGCATCAAGGCAATGTCCTACGGCCTCGCCTACGGGCTGTCCTCCTTCGGCCTGTCCCAGCAGTTGGGTATCACCCGCGGGGAAGCCCAGTCGTTGATGGATGAGTACTTCGAGAGGTTCGGAGGCGTTCGGGATTACTTGGGCGAAGTCGTCGAGCGGGCCCGTGCCACCGGCTGGACCGAGACCGTGCTCGGCCGCCGGCGCTACCTGCCCGATCTGAACAGCGACAACCGGCAACGCCGCCAGATGGCCGAACGCATGGCCCTGAACGCGCCCATACAAGGGTCGGCCGCCGACCTGGTGAAGGTCGCGATGCTGCGGGTCGATCGCGCGCTGTCGACAGCGGACCTTCGCTCCCGGATGCTGCTGCAGGTGCACGACGAACTTGTTCTCGAGGTTGCGCCCGGCGAACTGGCCCAGGTGGAGTCACTGGTGCGTGCCGAGATGGCGCAGGCCTATGCACTGGACGTTCCGCTGGATGTCTCCGTGGGCACCGGGCGAACCTGGGCCGAAGCCGGGCACTGAGCCGGCATCAAATCGAATCGCGCATCAAATCGAATCGAGAAATCTGTTGGCGAGCGCGAACTCGATGCTCCTACCCGTGAGAGCGGCCACCCTGCCGCTCACCCGAGGGAGGACATCATGAACGCCACACGAACGACGAAAGCAGTAGCTCCGGCGCTGATCGCACTCGCCGCCCTGCTGGCGGCCGGTTGCGCGGGGCCCACCACGACCGCGCCGAACCAGCAGCAGGGAGCGCGCGTCACCGTCACCGCGCCACCACCCGGTGCAGGAGCAGTTGCAGGAGGAGCTGCCGCAGGCGGCGCTCCAGGGGGCCCCGGCGCGGCCGACTCGGGCGCATCCTCGACCCCGGATCCGACCGCATCCGGAACTGCCCCGGCGCCCACGGCAACGGCAACACCGCCACCGTCGACCATGGACCCGGCACCCCCCGGCTATGGCGACCCGGGCGTGGTCACCCTGCCCCCGGGATTCGAGTTGCCGCCGCTGGCGGTCGAGACTCCCCACGGGATAGTCGCGACGCCCCTGGGGGGGCTCCACCTGCCGGACGGAGTAATCGTCAACCCGTGAGGCTCAGCAGGAGGGCCGTACTCAGGTGCGGCCCTCCTCCTGCTGCGCGGCGAAAAGGATCTGCTGTGCCTCCCGGGCAGCCTGAGCCTCGTCGGGACCGTCCGCTGGATGCCTCCAGGTCGCGTGAACGACGGTGAATCCGTCCTCCCGCAGGGCGTCGACGACCACCAGATCATCGTCGACCAGATACTCGACATCCTGGCGGTTGCGCAACCGGCGGGCCACTTCCAGTTTCGTCACCCGGCCTGGGCGTCGGTCCTTCTCGGAGCGCATGAAGACCTGGGCTGGCGGGAAGCCGTGGGCGTTCAACCACGCGACTGTCGCCGTTCGACACCTATCCGGCCGACCGGTGGAATACACGACGTGGAGGCCGCTCTCTCGCGCTTCAGTGACCATTGCCAGGCCCTCGTCGAGCACGGGATCATCTTCGGCTTTGCCGAAGAACAGGTCCCAGTTCTTCGGGTGGTCCTTGACGTATCTGAGGCGATGTCGAACGTCGGCCAGGACTCCGTCGACGTCGAAGACTGCGTACCCGGCCATGACCGGAGAAGTTATCGCACCTCGCTGCCGTTCGCCGGGCTGCGCGGTCCTACCCTGGGGACATGGCCCTGGATTTCGCCGTCGTGCGAGAAAGCATGCCAACCGCGGTTCCCATGATGGGAACCCTCGATATCTCCTTTGAGGAGTTGGAGAGCCAGCGGGTGTTGTTGAGCATGCCCGACCGCCGGGAGTACCACAACCACATCGGTGGGCCCCATGCCGGCGCGATGTTCACGTTGGCCGAGTCGGCCTCAGGAGCCTTGGTACTGGCGAACTTCGGTGATCGGTTGGCGGAATTCACACCGCTGGCGGTGGAGGCGACCATTCGCTATCTCAAGATCGCGATGGGACCTGTCACGGCCGAAGCCACGATGGCAGATGATCCGGCCGACATCATCACCCAACTGGAGCGCGGAACCCGCCCGGAATTCGAGATCGTCGTGACGATCCGCGACGCAGCGGGCGTGGAGACGGGTGCGATGACCGTGCTCTGGACGTTGAAGCCCAACCGACGTTGAGTCCGAGCACGACCTGACTAGGCGGGCTGCCACTCCGGGTAGTCCGTATAGCCCTCGGCTCCTCCGCCGTAGAACGTCCGGAAGTTGGGCGGATTGAGTGGCAGCCCTTCGGCCAACCGTTGCGGAAGGTCGGGGTTGGCCAGAAATGCCCGACCGAACGCGACGGCGGCTGCGTCGCCCTTCTCGATATCGCGGCGTGCGCGCTCGGCGTCATACCCTCCGTTCAACACGACCGGACCGCCGAACGTGTTCGCCATCAACGCGAGCAGTTCGGCCATGGCCGGCGTCGAGCGGGGGGCCATGGTGTTGGTGTCGGCGACGTGCAGATATGCGATCCCGCGAGCAGACATCTCCTCGGCGATGTACCGGAAAGCTGGACCCGGATCTGGGTCGTCGATGCCGTTGAACGAGAACAGCGGCGAGATGCGAAGGCCTACCCGTCCCGCGCCCAGTTCGGCGATCGCGGCGTCCACCGCCTCCAGCGTGAACCGGCAACGGTTCTCGACACTCCCGCCGTAGGCGTCGTCGCGATCGTTGACATTGGCCGCCACGAACTGGTGTAGCAGGTAGCCGTTCGCGCCGTGAACCTCCACGCCGTCGAAGCCAGCGGCGAGGGCCCGACCCGCGGCCGCCCCATAGTCCTGAACGGTGGATTCGATCTCGGACATCGTCAACGCGTGCGGCGGCGTGGCCGCCACCCGCCGCCCGACACCGTCGATCTGGATGAACGCTTGGCACTGGTCGCTGACCAGCGCTGAGGAGGACACCGTCGCGCGTCCCGGGTGCAACGCCTCGTGGGAGACGCGTCCGGTGTGCCACAGCTGGCAGAAGATGCGGCCACCGGCGTTGTGGACGCCCGTGGTCACCGGTCGCCAGGCGTCGACCTGGGCGTCGGTGTATATCCCGGGGGTCCAGGCGTAGCCGCGGGCGACCTCGGAGATGTTGGTCGCCTCGGAGATGATCAGTCCCGCGGAGGCGCGTTGTGCGTAGTACTCGGCCATCAGGTCGGTAGCCAAGCCGTCGGGCTCGGTCGCTCGCGAACGTGTGAGCGGCGCCATGAAGACCCTGTTGGGTACCTCAAGGTCGCCGATGTATAGGGGCTGCAGTAGTGGATCGGCTGATTCTTGGGACATGCCCCCATTACATCCCAGAACCCACCGAAGCGCCGCACGGCGACGAGCCGCCCGCCGTGCCCGGACGGTGCTGGTCGAGCGCTCCGCACACCGTCGGTGGACAATGGAGGCAGTCATGTCGAAGGGATGGTGCCCGAATGCTCGAGACTGTGCTCATCGTGGCGATCATCGCCCTCATCATCGGGGTCATCGGAACAGGCGTCTACGTCCGTCGCCAGAGCGCCATCGAGTCCGCCGAGCGGCGGGCCAGAATCACCTGCGAACGCACCCACGCCATGGAGCACAGCATGGGTCTGCCGTACAGCATCTGCTCCAACAGGGCGAATTGCCCGGGGCGAGCGCAAGCACTGGCCGACGCGGGGGAGGACAGGCCGGCCATCGGCGGGGACAGGCCAGATCGATCCTGAGACCGGTTCAAGGTGAAGGTCAACTCGAGCGGGAAGAGGTTGCGGTCAGATGACAGCAGCGGAATCGCAGCAGGACAAGCCGAACTGGTATCCGGGTAGCCCATTTCCGCCCGATGACGACGTTCCGGGCCTAGCCACCCCGCTGCCGTTCCTATTGACCGACCACGCGCGTTCGCTGCTGACTTTCAGTTGGATGGTGGCCGCGACCCCATGGTTGAGACGGGCACCGCGCGGCAACGGTGAGCCGGTGCTGATCCTTCCCGGTCTAGGCGCGGGGGACGTCTCGACAATCCCGATGCGTCGCTACCTGCGCCGCCTGGGGTACAACGTGACGGGCTGGGGATTCGGGGTCAACTTCGGGCCGACGCGGAAGGTCCTCGAGGGGCTGTTCCCCATGGTGTCCGAAATTGCCGAGGACTCAGGTCAGGCCATCACGATAATCGGCTGGAGCCTCGGGGGCATCTTCGCCCGGATAGCCGCGAGGATGTACCCGGACGCTGTCCGACAGGTCATCACGATGGGCTCTCCGTACGCCATGGATCACCCGCGGCAATCCCGCGCCCTGCGGCTGTACCAGCGGCTTGCGCCGTTCCACGCGCCGCTGGAGGATTTCCCGGCCGGCCCAGCCACCACCCGCGACCCGCTGCCGGTGCCGTCGACTTCGATCTACTCACCGCTGGACGGAATCGTGGACTGGCGCTCATGCATCGAACCCGCGAACGAGACCAGGGAGAACATCGCCGTGTGGTCGTCCCACCTGGGCTACGGCCATGACCCTTCGGTCATGTGGGCGGTCGCCGACCGACTGGCGCAGCCACCGGGGGAGTGGGCACCTTTCAAACCTCCCGGCTGGGCGGCTGGGCTGTACCCGTTGTCGCTGATCGCGGTCTAGAAACACACCGTCAGGTGACTGTCAGACGCCCATGCATGTCGGGGTGGAAGTGGCAGATCAGCAGATACACGCCCGGTTGCTCCGGGGCCGTGAAGGAGCCGGTCCCATTGGCCGGCACCGTTACCTCGATGCCGCCGGCACCGGTGACCGTGTGCTCCACCGGGTCCTTGTTGACAACCTTCACGGTCTGACCTGCAGCGACCGTCAGGGTGCTGAACTGCGAATCAGAGATCGTCAGGACAGCACTTCCGGGAACCGACGGATCGGTTTGGGAGGGGGACTCCGGGGACGACGGGCCACCGGAGGGAAGCCCGCCCGATGCGCTCGTCGTGGGACGTGAGGTCGGCCTGAGTTGGGACTCCGTCGCGGTCGCTCTTGACGTGGGTGTCAGATGTGTCGATGGGCTCGCTGTGGCCGAGGGCGACGCAGCGGTGTCCGAGCCGCAAGCGGTCAGCCCGAGAGCGGCCGCGCCGACCACGACACCGGCGGCGACCCGCCGCCAACGCGAATACCTCATACCTATTGATACGTCATCAGTGGCGGAATGGTTCACGCGGCATCAGAATCCGATCCGCCGTGCGGGGAGGGCCAGCTTAAGGCTAAGTGTCATAATGTGGATTATCGGTCATATAGAGCGGGAGAGTTCGCCTGCGAGGCTCTCCGCCAGCTCAACCGAAGCTTCGATCTCAGCACGGCGGATCGAAACGCTCTCAACGTTGAGACCGAACGGGACAGCCATCCGTCGGCAAAACCTGATCAGTTCACGGGCGGCGCCGAGTGAATGATCGAACGATGCGGCAAGCGTGTCATCCGCATGGCGCAGATCGTTCTGGATCCAGCGCGGCACGTCGACCCCGAGCCAGGCCAAGAACTCGAGCGTCTTGAGGGACCCGCAGACCGAGAAGGTGAACACGATCGGTACCGGCTCAATACCGCGGGCGTCGCATTCGTAGCGATAGTCGGATACCAGATTCTTCGCGGCATTGATGTCGTAGACCACCTGCGTGACGAAGAACGAGCAGCCAGCCTCCTGCTTGGCCAGGAGCCGCAGATGCTCCTCACCGCGGCGGGTGTGCCGTTCCGGGATGGCGACACCACCCAGGGGCAGATCAGGACGGGTGGCCGCCCACAGTTCCTGGGCGCGGACAAGCGACGTCGTGGGCTGCTTGTGGCGCGATGATGCCCCGACGAACACCGTCAGGGTTCGATCGGCGTCCTGGCTGTCCAACCACTCCCGAAGTCCATCCTCTGGGTATTTGCCGACCGCTCGATAGACGACCACCGGCGTAGCCCAGTCCGTCAGGTGGCGCTCCCGGAAATCTGCCGGGTCCAGCGTGGGAAGGAACGGGAACGGTCGCTGCTGCGGGTTGCGATCGCTCTCGTCGTCGATGTCGTAGAGGATCAGCCCATCCAGGCCCAGTCGGGTCAGCCGGTCGCTCGCCACATCGGCGATGGTCTGAGCCTCTGCGGGTGTCACCGTGAGCCGAGGCGGCGTCATGGCGAACAGGAGAAACTCGCTCCCCCGTGCCGTGATCCGTCCCGCCAAGTCCATGGGGCGACGGTAGTCGGTGCCAACAGGGCCGGTATCCAAGACCCCCGGCGCAACTGTTCCCGTGCGATCGGCCACTCCTGCGTCAGCCGCGGCGCATCGGGTGGTGCCAGCACCGGAAGGCACAGCCGAACAGGAACACCCCGGCGAACGGCGTCGTCACGACGTCTTGGCCGGCAGCCGCGAGTGCCTCGGCAACTTCAGGGGCTTCCTCTGCCACGATGGTGGTCGACTCGTCGACCACCAGCACATTGACGGCCAGTTTCGCCTCCGCCTCCCCCGCAGGCACATCGATGAAGTCCCAGTCGCGCAACAGGTCAGGGATCCCGTCGACGAAACCCTCCCGGCACACGATCGCCAGACCCTCGCGCGGTGTGGCCAGGATGCAGTCGAGGTGGAGGAACCTCGAACTGACGCGCACCGGGTGAACCCGACGCCGGGGACCGACCAGAGCCTGAAGCCACTCGATGCCTGCCTGGTTCGATGCGTTGCCACTGACGCCGACAAGGATGTCGTCGCCGAACAGCATGACGTCGCCACCCTCCAGGAAAGGCCCAGGCCCGAATCCCCCGTCGGCCGCCTCCGGCTGCGGCGGCGGCTCCGGCATGGAGACCAAGGATGCCGCCGGCAGGATGCCGTCCAAGGTCCGCCGGATGGCGAATCGTTCCGCCCGGCGCATCGGGAATCGCATGCCCGTCTCGATGAAGGCGTCCCCCACGGCGACCACTGGATCGCGGGGGAAGTACTGCGTGGCGTTCCGATCGCTCAGCGTCGACAGGAAGGCCTCCTCGTCGGGCGACAACTCCTCGACCTGGCGCACCACCACACCTCGGCTGGTCAGAATCTCGCTGGCCGCTGCCATCTGATTGACGGCCAACTCATGCAGCAGTGGCAAGGCCTCGGCCAGCGTCGAACCCGCGTGAGTAGCCATCATCTGCTCGGCCATCCCGACGGACTCCGGCGGCATGTAGTTGTGCGTCAGCTTCGGCATGCTGGCCCCGATCCTGGTGAATGGCCGCCCGACTATCGCCTCCCGAAGCGGATCCCATTCCCGTTCGACCTTGATGACGCACTGCTGTGTCATGGTGTGCCGCTCCCCTCCGGTCGCCATCGGTTCCTCTCCTGATAACGGCGTCCCGCACTGCTCACTTGAGCAGGATGCGTGGACTTCGGGAGCGCCATGGCCTTGTCTCGCTTCTTCTGAGATCCACCCCTCGATTCAGGCCAACTCCAGGGTGAACTCCGCCGGGCTGCCGTCCTCCAACCCAGCCGCCTGCCTTACGGCCTTCTTCACCGGAAGGATGTAGGAACCCCGCTTGGTGTCGGGAAAGATCGAGGTGCGCCAATCACAGGGGCCCGTACGCACGCGAACCCGAACAGCGCCGAAGCCTCGACGCGGCCCCTGCTGCAGGTCGGCAATCTCATCGGAAACGCCCTCGGGAAGGGTGACGAAGTACCAGGACGCATCCCCCTGATAGCGCCAGACCTCGGCGACGAAAGTGAACTCCACCCTGACAGTCTGCCCAACCCGGCGCGTCGTGGTCCCGGCCATTGGCCGATCCGGGGTCGTTCGCTGGCCCTGGTCGTACAGAGCGCCTAGTAGGGTTGCCGCAACCCGCAGATCGCGCGAAGGAGTTGCCGATGTCCCCCAGCCCGACCGAAGCCGTGACCACCGGGCAAGGCGAGACCGGAGCTGCCCATCGGGTGTGCGTCATCGGGGCCGGAGCAGCAGGGCTGGCGGCAGGTAAGGCGCTGGCGGATAGGGGAATCCCCTTCGACTGGTACGAGAAGGGCTCGATGGTCGGTGGCCTCTGGCGCATCGACAACGACAACGGTGGCGCGGCCGCCTACCGCACCCTTCACCTGAACAGTTCCCGACCGCTCACCCAGTACCCGTCCTATCCGATGCCGGACGACTGGCCGGACTACCCCTCACACACGATGATGGCTCGGTACTTCCAGGACTTCGCCGAGGACAACGACCTACTCGGGCGCATCACCTTCAACACCGAGGTGACCAGCGTGGCGCCGCTGCCGACCTCGGGCTCGCCCGGTGACAACGGGTGGTCGGTCACTACAAGCGACGGGAGCACCCGCGAGTACCGGGCCGTCATCGTCAGCAACGGCCACCACAGCGTCCCGAAAGTGCCCGAATTCCCCGGCACCTTCGAGGGTGAGAGCTTCCACGCGCACGACTACTTGGACGCGGAGGTCTTCGCCGGTAAGAAGGTGCTCGTCATCGGTGTCGGCAACTCCGGGATGGACATCGCGTGCGACGCCTGCAAGGTCGCCGACAGGGTCTACCTGGCGACCCGCCATGGGGTGCACGTGATACCCAAGTACGCCTTCGGCAAACCGATCGACCAGTTCGGTAATCCACTGATGGCCTATCTGCCCTTTCCGGTCGAGCGGACTCTCTACTCGGCGATACTGCGGCTCAGCACTGGTCGCCCGCAGGACCGTGGCCTGCCCAAGCCCGACCACCGGCTGTTGCATGCCCATCCCACGGTCTCGGCCGAACTCTACGATCGCGTCGGGCACGGGGACATCATCATGAAACCGAACATCGAGCGGTTCGAGAGCGACCGCGTCGTGTTCGTGGATGGCACCGTCGCGGAGGTCGACGTCATCGTCTACGCGACCGGCTACCGGGTCTCGTTGCCGTTCTTCGCCCCGGACGTCTACCAGGCCCAGGGCAACTCGATGCCCCTGTACCAGCGGGTCCTCTCCCCTGACCGTCCCGGCCTGTACTTCATCGGCTTCATCCAGACCGTCGGATCCGGAATCCCGCTGATGGAACTGCAGTCGCAGTGGGTGGGCGACCTCCTCACCGGGGCGGCGGTCCTGCCAGCGGACGACGACCTACGCGAATGGATCGCACGGGATCAGTCGTCGCTGGCAAAGCGCTACGTCCGATCGGAGCGGCACACCATGCAGGTTGATTTCTGGCGGTATCGGCGGGCGATGTTGGAGGCACGCCGCCACACACCCAATCCAAGCCTTACCGAACGCCTGACCCGGCCGCTGGTGGGCCTACGCTGATGGCCGGCATGAGGGCCGTGCTGGCCGACCTATCCACCCCCCGCTACCTATACACCGCCGCCGCCCAGAAGGCTCCGTTGGGCCGCGGCAAATCCGCCGGCTGGGGGCCGGGCGGCCTGCTGAGGCTGGTGGACGACTATCCGCGACCCGAGCTGCCGGCAGCACCGGGCTGGCTTCGACTCCGGCCCGAACTCGCCGGCGTCTGTGGCAGCGATGTGGCGGTCGCCCACGCGAAGTCGTCCTTCGTGCTGAGCGCCTTCTACCGAGCGGAGAAGCAGATCCTCGGCCACGAGATCGTCGCCGTTGTGGACGAGGTTGGGCCTGGCGTCAGCGGGCGCTTCTCGCCCGGAGACCGCGTTGCGATCGACCCGGTGCTGGCGTGTTACCAGCGGGGTTTCGATCCTGCCTGCCGGAGCTGCCAGGAGGGCCACCCGTACATCTGTGAGCGCTTCGACGAGCCGGGGGTGAGTGGCTGCACCTCTCCGACGATCGGTTTCGATGCCGCCCTCGGGGGCGGCTGGAGCGAGTTCGTCGTCGCCCACGAGTCACAGTTGCATCCGGTGGGCGACATCCCGTCACGCCGGGCCGTCCTCGCAGAGCCGGCCTCCATCGGTCTGCACGCGGCGTTGCAGTGGCGCCGGCGGGGGGATCGCGCCGTAGTCATCGGGCCCGGCACCATCGGACTGCTGGTGACCGCCGCCCTGCGGATGCTCCATCCGGACCTCGACATTCTCGTGGTTGCGCCCAACCCGTTCGGCGCCGCCCAGGCAATGGCGGCCGGTGCCAGCCGGACCTTGCCCGCCGGTCCCGAGGCCGTGGAGGCATTGGCGGCAAGTGACGGCGGCCGTGTGCTCCGCGCGAGGATGACGAAGACCGGCATCCTCGAGCACGGGGTGGACGTCGTCTTCGATTGCGTCGCCAAAGATGGCGTGTTCGTTCGGTGAGAAAAGGGGTCTGGCTTT
>CAYMPK010000048.1:0-3058 GCA_964392145.1 uncultured Actinomycetes bacterium
GTGGGAACCGCGCGCCGCAGGTAGCGGCCATCGTCATCTCCAGATATGCAGAAGTGGGGACCACATGACCCTGTACTCAGCTGTGCCCACGGCCGAGGGCCTCTACGATCCAATCGAGGAGCACGACGCCTGTGGCGTCGCCTTCGTGGCCACCCTCAACGGCGAGGCCACCCACGACATCGTCGCGAAGGCACTCGCCGCGCTGGCCAATCTCGAGCACCGAGGGGCCTCCGGCGCCGAACCCGATTCCGGGGACGGCGCCGGCATCCTGATCGGGGTGCCAGATGCCTTCCTGCGCGAGGTCGTCGATTTCGATCTGCCGGCCGCGGGGGGCTACGCGGTCGGCATGGCCTTCCTGCCGAAGGAGCAGGACGAGGCGGCCGCGGTGGTGGCCGAGATCGAGAGGATCGCGGCTGAGGAGGACCTGGCCGTGCTGGGCTGGCGGGACGTGCCGACCGCCGCCGAGATCGTCGGTGCCAGCGCTGCGAGCACAATGCCGGCGTTTCGCCAGCTCTTCGTGGCCCCCTCAGATGGCACTACCGACGTGATGGCGCTGGAGCGTCGGGCGTTCTGCCTGCGCAAGCGGGCCGAGGGCGCGACAACCGTCTACTTCCCGTCGCTGTCCGCCCGCACGATCGTCTACAAGGGCATGCTGACGACAGGTCAACTCCCGATCTTCTTCCCCGATCTGGTCGATGAGCGGGTGGCGTCCAAGGTCGGGCTGGTGCACTCCAGGTTCTCCACCAACACCTTCCCGAGTTGGCCGCTGGCACACCCGTACCGGTTGATCGCGCACAACGGTGAGATCAACACCGTTCGCGGCAACCGGAACTGGATGCATGCCCGGGAGGCGACGCTCTCCAGTGACCTGATCCCAGGTGATCTGGAGCGGCTGTACCCGATCTGTACTCCGGCCGCCAGCGACTCGGCCTCGTTCGACGAGGTGCAGGAGTTGCTGCACCTCGCGGGGCGCTCGTTGCCGCACGCGGTGCTGATGATGATTCCGGAGGCGTGGGAGAACAACGCCGAGATGGACCCGGCACGTCGGGCCTTCTACGAGTACCACGCCACCAAGACCGAGGCCTGGGACGGACCCGCCAACGTCTCCTTCACCGACGGCGACCTGATCGGTGCCGTCCTCGACCGGAACGGGCTGCGGCCCGGACGGTTCTGGGTCACCGACGACGGCCTGGTCGTGCTGGGATCGGAGGCCGGCGTCCTCGACGTCGATCCGGCCTCGGTGATTCGCAAGGGGCGGCTGCAGCCGGGGCGGATGTTCCTGGTGGACACGGTGGCCGGTCGGGTCATCGAGGACTCCGAGATCAAGGCCGAGCTGGCGGCCGCCGAGCCGTACGCGGACTGGCTGCACGCGGGTTTGGTCCATCTGGAAGAGCTGCCCGAACGGGAGCACATCGTCCACACCCACGCTTCGGTGATCCGGCGTCAGCAGACCTTCGGCTACACCGAGGAGGAGTTGCGCATCCTGTTGGCCCCGATGGCCGCCAGCGGGTTGGAACCTATCGGATCCATGGGGACCGATACCCCGATCGCGGCCATCTCCAACCGGCCGCGACTGATCTTCGACTACTTCTCGCAGCTCTTCGCCCAGGTGACCAACCCGCCGCTGGATGCGCTGCGGGAGGAGATCGTCACCTCGCTCTACTCCAACATCGGGCCGGAGGTCAACCTGCTGGAAGCGACCCCGGCCGCCTGCCGACAGGTGGTGCTGCCCTTCCCGGTCATCGACAACGATGAGCTCGCGAAGATCCTGCACATCAACCTCGACGGTGACCTGCCTGGTTTCCAGGCTGCTCGGATCTCCGGCCTCTACCGGGTCGAGGGCGGCCACGAGGCACTCGCCGAGCGCCTCGACGAGATCTGCGCCGAGATGGACGAACTGTTGGCCGAGGGCGTCCGGTTCGTGGTGTTGAGTGATCGCGACGCCGACCACGAGCATGCACCGATCCCCTCCTTGCTGCTCACCTCCGCGGTGCATCACCACCTGGTCCGTCACAAGACCAGGACCCAGATGAGTCTGCTCATCGAGGCCGGGGACGTCCGGGAGGTGCACCACGTCGCCCTGCTCATCGGCTACGGCGCGGCCGCTGTGAATCCCTACTTGGCGATGGAGACGGTGGAGGACCTGGTGGCGTCCGGTTACCTGACCGGTGTCGAGTCCGCCACCGCGGTGCGCAACCTCGTCAAGGCGCTCGGGAAGGGCGTTCTGAAGGTGATGTCCAAGATGGGCATCTCGACCGTCGCCTCCTACCGCGGCGCCCAGGTCTTCGAGGCGATCGGTCTGAGCCACGAGTTGGTCGACCGCTACTTCACCGGAACGACATCCAAGCTGGGCGGCGTCGGGTTGGACGTGATCGCCGCCGAGGTGGCCTCCCGCCATCGGACGGCCTACCCCGAGTCGGGTTCGTCTTCGGCGCACCGTGCGCTGGAGGTCGGCGGGGAGTACCAGTGGCGCCGGGAGGGGGAACCCCACCTCTTCGACCCGGAGACGGTCTTCCGGCTCCAGCATTCCACCCGGGCGAAGCGGTACGACATCTTCAAGCAGTACACGGCGAAGATCGACGACCAGTCGACCCAATTGATGACACTCCGCGGGTTGTTCGAGTTGTCCTCCGACCGGCCCCCAGTTCCACTGGAGGAGGTCGAACCGATCTCCGAGATCGTCCGCCGGTTCTCCACCGGGGCCATGTCCTACGGCTCGATCTCCGGTGAGGCCCATGAGACGCTGGCCATCGCCATGAACCGGTTGGGCGCGAAGTCGAACACCGGTGAGGGCGGAGAGGATCCGGAACGGTTCAGCCGGATGTCCAACGGCGACCTGAAGCGGTCGGCGATCAAGCAGGTCGCCTCCGGGCGGTTCGGCGTCACCAGCGAGTACCTGGTGAACGCTGACGACATCCAGATCAAGATGGCCCAGGGCGCCAAGCCTGGCGAAGGCGGTCAGCTGCCCGGCCACAAGGTGTATCCGTGGGTTGCGAAGACTCGACATTCAACGCCGGGTGTGGGCCTGATCTCGCCACCGCCGCACCACGACATCTAT
>CAYMPK010000048.1:3068-4186 GCA_964392145.1 uncultured Actinomycetes bacterium
TGATCCACGACCTGAAGAACGCGAACCGACACGCCCGTATCCACGTCAAGCTGGTGTCCGAGGTCGGAGTCGGCACGGTGGCCGCGGGAGTGGCCAAGGCACACGCCGATGTGATCCTCATCTCCGGCCACGACGGTGGCACCGGCGCCTCGCCGCTGACCAGTCTCAAGCACGCCGGCGGGCCGTGGGAGTTGGGCCTGGCGGAGACGCAGCAGACGCTACTGCTCAATCGGCTTCGCGATCGGGTGGTCATCCAGACGGACGGCCAGCTCAAGACCGGTCGGGACGTGATGATCGCGGCCCTATTGGGCGCAGAGGAGTTCGGCTTCGCGACCGCCCCGCTGGTCGTCATGGGCTGCGTCATGATGCGCGTGTGCCACCTCGACACCTGCCCGGTCGGAGTGGCGACCCAGAACCCGGAACTGCGAGCCCTGTTCAGCGGGAAGCCGGAGTTCGTCACGACCTTCTTCGAGTACATCGCGGAGGAGGTACGTGAGCTGTTGGCCGAACTGGGTTTCCGCACCCTCGACGAGGCCATCGGACACGCCGAAGTGATCGATGCCCGCAAGGCTGTTGACCACTGGAAGGCCTCGGGACTGGATCTCTCGCCGATCCTGCATGTGCCGGAGATCGAGGGGGCGCGCCGGAACCTCGTCGCCCAGGATCACGGCCTGCACAAGGCGCTGGACAACGAGCTGATCGAGATCTCGGCACCTGCCATCGCCAACGGTGAACCCGTCCGGGCGCAGTTGGAGATCCGGAACGTCAACCGCACCGTCGGCACGATGTTGGGCGCGGAGGTGACGAGGGTGCACGGGGGTGACGGGCTACCCGACGGCACGATCGACCTGACGTTCACGGGCTCGGCGGGGCAGTCTTTCGGCGCTTTCGTGCCGGCGGGTATCACGCTGCGCCTGGAAGGGGACGCGAACGACTACCTTGGCAAGGGGCTCTCCGGGGGGCGACTCGTCGTGCGTCCCGACCGCGCCGCGACGTTCGCGGCGGAGGACCACATCATCGCCGGCAACGTCATCGCCTACGGTGCGACCTCCGGTGAGATCTTCCTGCGCGGGATCGTGGGGGAGCGCTGCTGTGTTCGCAACAGTGGAGCGACAGTC
>CAYMPK010000048.1:4196-5649 GCA_964392145.1 uncultured Actinomycetes bacterium
CCGGCGACCACCTCTTCGAATACATGACCGGGGGTCGGGTTGTAGTCCTGGGCCCCACCGGGCGAAACGTCGCCGCCGGGATGTCGGGCGGGATCGCCTACCTGCTGGATCTTGATCCGGCCCTGGTCAACCGCGAGATGGTCGATGTCGAGCCGTTGGGGGCGGCCGACGCCGAACTCGTGCAGACGGTGATTACCCGGCACTGGGAGGAGACCGGGTCCCCGGTAGCCGAGGCGTTGTTGGCCGACTGGCCTGCAACGGTGGCTAGGTTCACCAAGATCATGCCGAGGGACTATCGCAGGGTGCTGATGGCGCAGGCCCGCGCGGAGGCTGAGGGACGCAATGTGGACGAGGCGATCATGGAGGCTAGCCGTGGCTGACCCAAGAGGTTTCCTGAAGGCCGGTCGGGAACTCCCCGAGCGGCGTCCGGTCGATGTGCGCATCTCCGATTGGCGCGAGGTCTACGACGAGTTCAGCCAGGAGAAGTTGCAGACGCAGGCAGCGCGCTGCATGGACTGCGGCATCCCCTTCTGTCACAACGGATGCCCACTGGGCAATCTGATACCGGAGTGGAACGACATGACGCGCCGAGGTGACTGGCGCGCGGCCATCGAGCGCCTGCACGCCACGAACAACTTCCCGGAGTTCACCGGGAGGCTCTGTCCGGCGCCGTGTGAGACCGCCTGCGTTCTCGGCATCAACGCGGACCCGGTGACCATCAAGCAGGTCGAGGTGTCGATCATCGACCGCGCCTGGGAGTCGGGTTTCGTCTCGCCGCAACCCCCGGAGCGATTGACGGAGAAGACGGTCGCGGTAGTCGGCTCGGGTCCGGCCGGACTTGCCGCAGCCCAGCAGTTGGCCCGCGCCGGTCACACGGTCGCGGTTTACGAGCGCGCGGATCGGATCGGGGGCCTGCTGCGCTACGGCATCCCGGAATTCAAGATGGAGAAGCGGCACATCGACCGTCGTCTCGACCAACTGCGCGCCGAGGGCGTCAAGTTCCGGTCCGGGGTGGAGGTCGGCGTCGACATCACCGCGTCGGACCTGCGGCGGCGCTACGACGCGGTTGTCATCGCTGTCGGCTCCACGGTGGGGCGCGACCTGGACGTCCCCGGTCGTGACCTGACCGGCATCCATCAGGCGATGGAGTACCTGCCGCCGGCGAACCGGGTACAGCTCGGGGACTTCGACAACTCACCCATCCACGCCGGCGGGAAGCATGTCGTGGTGATCGGCGGCGGTGACACCGGCGCCGACTGCCTGGGCACGGCAACCCGGCAGGGTGCCGCTTCGGTCACCCAGTTGGAGATCCTGCCGCGACCGACGGACGAGCGTCCGCCGACGCAGCCCTGGCCGACCTACCCGGCCGTCTACCGGATCTCCAGCGCTCACGAGGAGAACGGCGAACGGGTCTTCGCGGTGTCCACCACCCGCTTCGTCGGCGAAGGCGGCA
>CAYMPK010000048.1:5659-13130 GCA_964392145.1 uncultured Actinomycetes bacterium
GGTGACCGGACTCGAGTTGACCGACGTCGAGTTCGTGGCCGGCCGGTTCTCCCCGATCCCCGGCTCCGAGCGGGTCATCCCGGCGGACCTGGTCACACTGGCCATGGGCTTCACCGGTCCGGAGACGAATCCGTGGACGTCACAGCTTCGGGTGGAGCTCGATGAGCGGGGGAACATCGCCCGGGACGCCAACTACATGACCAACGTTCCCGGCGTTTTCGTCGCCGGCGACGCCGGTCGTGGCCAGTCCCTGATCGTCTGGGCCATCGCGGAGGGCAGGTCGGCCGCGGCCGCTGTCGACACCTACCTCACCGGCGGGACCGAATTGCCCGCGCCTATCCCGCCGACGGCCCGTCCGTTGACCGTATGACCACTCCGCGGCCTCCGATGCGGACTCCAGCGACCCGATAGCGACCCGCCGCGGCCGCTGCCGTTCGCCGGCCCCTGAACAGGAGGGGGTCGGCGCGGTTGTGGCGACCTACCCGAACTGCACCACCGCTGCAGTTCGGGTAGGTTGTTACGTTGTGCGCCGCGCAAAAATCGTCTGCACCCTCGGACCCGCGACATCGAGTGCCGAGTCGATTCTTCGCCTGGTCGAGGCGGGTATGGATGTGGCCCGTTTCAACCTGAGTCACGGCAAGCACTCCGAGCACGAGCAGGTCTACCGCAACGTGCGTGCGGCAACCGATGCGACCGGCCGCGGGGTTGGCGTGCTGGTCGACCTCCAGGGTCCGAAGATCCGGCTGGGAACCTTCGGCGATGGACCTGTCAACCTCAGCCGCGGCGAGGTCTTCACCATCACGACCGCCGATGTGGTCGGCAATCACGAGCGCTGTTCCACCACCTACGAGGGCCTGCCGGGCGACGTCTCGGTCGGCGACTCAATCCTCATCGACGATGGGCGAGTGGCGCTGCGCGTGACCGGAGTGGCTGGCGACGAGGTGCAGACCGAGGTGGTCGAAGGGGGGCCGGTGTCCGATCACAAGGGCATCAACCTGCCCGGTGTGGCGGTCAGTGTGCCGGCCCTCAGCGCCAAGGACATCGATGACCTGCGGTGGGCGCTGCGGATGGGCTTCGACCTGGTGGCATTGAGTTTCGTTCGGGCCGCCGAGGATATCGAGCTGGTCCATCGGATCATGGCCGAGGAGGGGGTTCGACTGCCCGTCCTGGCCAAGATCGAGAAGCCGCAGGCGGTGACGAATCTGACCGAGATCGTGATGGCCTTCGACGGCATCATGGTTGCGCGTGGCGATCTGGGGGTCGAGTTGCCGCTCGAGGAGGTCCCGCTGGTTCAGAAGCGGGCGATTAGTCTCTGTCGCCGCGCGGGCAAGCCTGTGATCGTCGCGACCCAGATGCTGGATTCCATGATCACTGCCAGCCGACCCACAAGGGCCGAGGTCTCCGATGTGGCGAACGCCGTCCTTGACGGGACCGATGCGCTCATGCTGTCGGGAGAGACCAGCGTCGGGGCGCACCCTGCGCTGGTGGTGGAGACCATGGCACGGATCATCGTGCGGACCGAGTCGGAGGTCATCAACGCCCCGGATGCCGACGACCGGGCTCCCATGGGCGACCCCGGCGATTTCGACCAGGCGGGCACCGCACGGGCGATCACCCGTGCAGCCACCGTCGTCGGGACGCAGGTAGGTGCCAAGTACCTGTGCTCCTTCACCGAGACCGGCCTCTCAGCCAGGCTCGTCGCACGGCACCGCTGTCGAATCCCGCTACTGGCATTCACCCCCAACCCGCGGGTGCGTTCCCAGCTCGCCCTGGTGTGGGGTGTGGAGACCTTCCTGACCGAGAACGTCTTCCACACCGATGAACTGGTGCGCCAGGTCGAGGCCGAACTCTTACGGGCGATGCGCGCAGACGAGGGAGACCGGGTCGTCGTGCTCGCCGGGGTGCCCCCGGGAGTCCCCGGGACGACCAACGGGATGCGGGTCCACAAGATCGGGATGGCTGGGCCGGCCGGAGTCTGACGGTACGGACATCCCGGCTGCCCTCCGGCTCGTGAGCCCGACCCGCGGGCCTGACCGGGCCGGGGAAGGACTAGTCCGAGTCGATTGCGGCGCGAGCCTCGGGCGCCAGCACGCCCCACTCGATGAGCATGTCCGCCAGCCCGCCGGGGGACTCGTCGTAGATCGCGGCCAGGGCGCGGAGATCGTCCGAGCGGATCGATAGCACCTTGCCGTTGTAATCCCCGCGTTGGGACTGGATCGAGGCGGTGTACCGCGCCAGCGGACCCGCCCGTTCATGCTCGACCGCGGCCAGCGCGGTGAGGTCCAGAATCAGCTTCGCGGGAGGGTCGATGGAGTGGTTGCCGCCACCGTCGGGAAGCAACTCGGACACCGGGACGCCGTAGAAGTCGGCTAGTTCGGCGAGCCGGGCGACGGTCACGGCGCGATCGCCGCGTTCGTAGGAGCCGACCACCACAGCCTTCCAGCGCCCTTCAGACTTCTGCTCGACGCCGTGCAAACTCAATCCCTGCTGCTGACGGATGGCGCGAAGCCGGGCGCCGAGCGCCTTGGCGTAGTACGTGCTCATTGCTCGAGTCGTCCTTCCCCTGTACGGCCGTGTCAGGCATCCGCGCACCCGCGTCCGGTTACGTCCTGTCACCAATTCCTGTTACGGAGAGTAGCACGCGCATGACGGTCGAGCGTCGGCGCGGAGTGCCCCGGTGCCGGTGCGCCACAGCCTCGGTGCACCCCGGTAACGTGGCAGATGCTGAGTTCCTTTAACGGCCCGTCCTGCGAGGCGGGGAAGGAGTGGCGATGTCCGCCGACGGGTTGCGGCAAGTGCTCGACGCTGCCGATATCGACCGTGCGTTGACCCGCATTTCCCATGAGATCCTGGAGGCGAACAAAGGCGCCGAACAGTTGGTGATCCTTGGGATCCCGGCCCGCGGTAACTCCTTGGGGCGCCGGATCGCCGAGCGCATCGCCGCCATCGAGGGTGCCGAGGTCCCGGTCGGTTCGCTGGACATCACCCTCTACCGGGATGACCTACGACTGCGCCCGCCGCGCGCGTTGCACCACACCGATATCCCGGCCGCCGGCATCGATGGCGCGACCGTAGTGCTCGTCGACGACGTGCTGTACTCGGGCCGCTCGGTTCGGGCGGCCCTCGACGCCCTCGTCGACATCGGTCGACCGCGCGCTGTGAGGTTGGCGGTACTGGTCGACCGTGGCCATCGGGAACTACCCATCCGGCCGGATCATGTCGGCAAGAACCTCCCGACGTCCTCCTACGAGACCGTCCACGTGAGGTTGCGCGAGACGGACGGTACGGATGCCGTGCTGATCGGCGGTGCCGAATGAAGCATCTGCTCTCCGCCGGTGACCTGACACCGGCGCAGGCCGTCCAGATCCTCGACACCACCGCGGAACTCGCAGCGGTGTCCGATCGACCCATGAAGAAACTGCCCACCCTGCGGGGGCGTACGGTCGTCAACCTGTTCTTCGAGGACAGCACCCGCACCCGGATCTCGTTCGAAGCAGCGGCGAAGCGACTCTCGGCCGACGTCATCAACTTCGCCGCGAAGGGGTCGAGCGTTTCCAAGGGGGAGAGCCTCAAGGACACCGCGCTCACCTTGGAGGCCATGGGAGCGGACGCTGTGGTGATCCGCCATGGGTCCTCAGGGGCGCCTTACCGTCTGGCCAACTCCGGGTGGATCCACGGCCACGTGGTCAACGCAGGTGACGGGTCCCACGAGCACCCCACCCAAGCCCTGCTCGACGCCTTCACCATCCGTCGGCACCTGGCCGGTGACGCCGGGGACCTGGCCGGGATGCAGGTGACGATCGTGGGGGATGTTCTGCACTCCCGGGTGGCGAGGTCCAACGTCCTCCTCCTCGACACCCTGGGCGCGGATGTGACGTTGGTGGCACCGCCCACCCTGCTGCCGGTCGGCGTGGAGACCTGGCCCTGCAGGGTCAGCTACGACCTGGACGAACCGTTGGGGAAGACGGACGCCGTGATGATGCTGCGGGTCCAGCGCGAACGGATGAGCGCCTCCTACTTCCCCTCTGAACGTGAATACTCCCGGCGCTACGGACTCGGTGCTGACCGGATGGCCCAGCTGCCCGAGTCATCGATAGTGCTACACCCAGGGCCGATGAACCGCGGCATGGAGATCACCGCCGACGTGGCCGACTCGCCGAGATCGGTCATTGTCGAGCAGGTGACCAACGGAGTCAGCGTTCGGATGGCAGTGCTCTACCTGCTGCTCGGGGGCGCCCCCGAGGGATCGGAGATGCTCGCGTGACGACACCTGCCGAGCTTGCCCATGCCGGATTCGCCGACGCACCGGCACCGGTCCTGATCAGCGGCGCCAGCATCCTGGGCGATCCTGCGGTCGACATCCTCATCTCCGACGGCCTCATAGTTGAGGTGGGGCCGGTCGGATCTCTCGCCGTCCCGGAGGAGTCCGTCGTGGTAGCGGCCGACGGGCTGCTGGCCCTGCCCGGGCTCGTCGATCTGCACACCCACCTGCGGGAGCCGGGCAGGGAGGACGCCGAGACCGTCGAGTCGGGAACCCGCGCGGCCGCCCTCGGTGGCTTCACGGCGGTGTTCGCGATGGCCAACACCGATCCGGTGGCCGACACCGCTGGCGTGGTGGAACAGGTCTGGCGACTCGGGCGGGAGGCCGGCTGGTGCGACGTCCAGCCGATCGGCGCCGTGACCGTCGGGTTGGACGGCGAGCACATGGCCGAACTCGGCGCGATGGCAACCTCCGCGGCGCGTGTCCGAGTGTTCTCCGACGACGGCAAGTGCGTCGCGGACCCACTGCTGATGCGCCGGGCGTTGGAGTACGTCAAGGCGTTCGGCGGTGTCATCGCCCAACATGCCCAGGAGCCTCGCCTCACCGAGGGTGCCCAGATGAACGAAAGCGCCCTCTCGGGGACGTTGGGGCTGCGGGGCTGGCCCGCGATGGCCGAGGAGTCGATCATCGCCAGGGATGTGCTGTTGACCTCTCACGTCGACTCCCGATTGCACGTCTGCCACGTCTCGACCGCCGGTTCGGTCGAAGTCGTCGCGCTGGCGAAGGCCCGAGGAATCAACGTGACCGCGGAGGTCACCCCGCACCACCTGTTGCTCGACGAGTCCCTCGTGAGCAGCTACGACCCCCACTTCAAGGTGAATCCGCCACTGCGTGGCGAAGGTGACGTGGCCGCCCTGCGCACCGCGCTCGCCGAAGGCATCATCGACATCGTCGCCACCGACCACGCGCCGCATCCGGTTGAGGACAAGGACTGCGAGTGGGACGCCGCCGCGATGGGCATGCTCGGACTGGAGACCGCGCTCTCAGTCGTCATCCGAACCATGGTCGAACCCGGTCTGCTGGACTGGGCCGGGGTCGCCGAGCGGATGTCCTACGCGCCGGCCAGGATTTCGGGCATCCCCGGTCAGGGCCGACCGACCGCTGTCGGCGAACCGGCCAACATCACCTTGCTCGATCCGGCGGCGACCTGGGTGGTCGATCCAGCGCGTACTGCGAGCCGCAGCCGCAACACCCCGTACGCGGGGATGGTGTTGCCCGGACGGGTCCGCGCCACCTTCCTGCACGGGCGGGTCACGGTCTTCGATTCCCAGCCCGTGCCGAGGCCGCGCTCATGAGTGTCGGCGCCTTCGGGCCGGTCCTCGCCTTCGTGCTCGACCGAACGAGTCCGCAGGTTACCCAATGGCCGCAACGCCTTCTGCTGACCGTGATCGTGCTGGTGGTCGTCGGGTTGGCCGTCGTAGGAATGTGGTGGGGCTGGCGCAACCGTGCCCGCCGGCAAGTCGATATCCCGGCACCGACCACTACTCCTGACCAGCTGGGTCCGTCGTTGGCCGAGGCCGAGGGTCGCTACGTGGGTACGGCCCGCGCCGGTGACTGGCTCGACCGGGTGGTGGTGCATTCCCTCGGGGTGCGGTCGGGCGCCGCCATGAGCGTTCACCGCGAGGGGGTGTTGTTCCGTCGAACCGGTGCCCCGGAAATCTTCATCCCCGCCGAGGACCTCATCGATGTCCGTTCCGACCGCGGCGCCGCAGGCACAGTGGTGGAACGCAACGGAATGATGGTGTTGCGGTGGCGACTCGGCTCCGATGACGTCGAGACCGGATTCCGTGGCGATCAGACGGTGCCCCATGCGGCGGTGCTGACCGCGGCGGCCGGGCTGGTACCTGGTGGCAACCCCCGCTCCGCCGCCCAGACCGAAGGAGGCCCCGCATGAAGATTCCGATGAAAGCTCCGACCGGGACGGTCAACACGCCCTACTTGGTGAACAGCGACGACCAGCAGCGCAGTTGGACTGATCGCACCCCTGGGGTCTTGGTATTGGCCGACGGTCGCGAGTTCACCGGTACCGGCTTCGCCTGCGAGGGTGTCGCCTTCGGAGAGGCGGTGTTCACCACCGGGATGACGGGGTATCAGGAGACCCTCACGGACCCGTCGTACCGACGCCAGATCGTCGTACAGACGGCGCCACACATCGGGAACACCGGGATGAATTCGGAGGATCCGGAGTCCGCCCGGATCTGGGTCGCCGGATACGTGATCCGTGATCGTTCGGTGCTCGCCTCCAACTGGCGCGCCGAGTCGACGCTGGAAACCTCGCTGTTGGAGGCGGGGGTCGTCGGCCTGTGCGATGTCGACACCCGCGCGCTGACCCGTCACCTCCGATCGGCCGGAGCGATGACTGCCGGCATATTCACCGGGGCGGCGACCCTGCGCAGCCCGGCCGACAGACTGGCCGAGGTCCACGCGCAACCGTCGATGCTCGGGGCAGACCTGACCGGAGAGGTCACGACCGCAGAAACCTATGTCGTCCCAGCCATCGGTGAACGGCGCTTCACGGTGGTGGCGGTCGACCTCGGCATCAAGTCGATGACCCCGCACCGACTCGCTGAGCGTGGGGTCGAGACCCACGTCGTTCCGGCGCGGACCCCGGTCCAGGAGATCCTGGCGATGTCCCCGGACGGGGTGTTCCTGTCCAACGGGCCTGGAGATCCCGCGACCGCCGACGCGGTCGTCGAACTGGTGAGCGCCATCCTGGATGCCGGGGTGCCGCTGTTCGGGATCTGCTTCGGTAACCAGATGCTCGGCCGGGCACTCGGTCTCGGAACTTACAAACTCGTCTTCGGGCACCGCGGTATCAACCAGCCGGTGTCCGATCTCGCCACCGGCAAGGTGGCGATCACCGCCCACAACCACGGCTTCGCGGTCGACGCCCCGATCGGTGAGGTCTTCGACACCAAGTGGGGCCGCGCCGAGGTGAGCCACGTCTGTCTCAACGACAACGTGGTCGAGGGACTCAGACTTCTCGACGCGCCCGCCTTCAGCGTTCAGTACCACCCCGAGGCAGCTGCTGGACCGCACGACTCGGCCGCCCTGTTCGACAACTTCGTTCAGCTGATGGGGAGTAACTGATGCCGCGCCGCGAGGACATAGCCAGCGTGCTGGTGATCGGCTCCGGTCCGATCGTGATCG
>CAYMPK010000048.1:13140-14083 GCA_964392145.1 uncultured Actinomycetes bacterium
TGCGAGTTCGACCATTCGGGTGCCCCGGCGTGTAAGGCGCTGCGAGAGGACGGCTACCGCGTCATCCTCGAGAACTCGAACCCCGCCACCATCATGACCGATCCGGAGTTCGCTGACGCGACCTACATCGAGCCCATCACCCCGGAGATCGTCGAGTCGGTCATCGCGCGGGAACGCCCGGATGCGTTACTGCCGACCCTGGGTGGTCAGACCGCCTTGAACACCGCGATCGCCCTGCACTCCTCAGGTGTGCTCGCGAAGTACGGCGTCGAGTTGATCGGTGCGGACGTGGAGGCCATCGAGCGCGGCGAGAACCGGGAACTGTTCAAGGAGATCGTGTCGGCGATCGGTGCGGAGAGCGCCCGTTCGGTCATCTGCCACACCATGCCCGAATGTCTTGCCGCGGCTGAGGAATTGGGCTTCCCGATGGTGGTGCGCCCCAGTTTCACGATGGGTGGGGCGGGCTCCGGGATGGCGTACGACGCTGACGATCTCGAGCGGATCGCCGGCGCCGGACTTCAGGCCAGTCCCACCTCCGAAGTGCTCCTGGAGGAGTCGATCCTCGGCTGGAAGGAGTACGAACTCGAACTCATGCGGGATCGACACGACAACGTCGTCGTCGTCTGCTCGATCGAGAACCTTGACCCGCTGGGTGTGCACACCGGCGATTCGATCACCGTCGCTCCGGCTCTCACCCTCACCGATCGGGAGTTCCAGCGGCTACGGGACATCGGCATCGACGTCATCCGCGAGGTCGGCGTGGACACCGGCGGCTGCAACATCCAGTTCGCGGTGCACCCGGAGACGGGTCGGATCATCGTGATCGAGATGAACCCACGGGTTTCGCGCTCGTCGGCGTTGGCGAGCAAGGCCACCGGCTTCCCGATCGCGAAGATCGCGGCGCGGCTGGCCATCGGCTACACCCTCGATGAGATCGACAACG
>CAYMPK010000049.1:0-14081 GCA_964392145.1 uncultured Actinomycetes bacterium
GTCGTAGGCCTTCAGGATCGTGTTCTTGGTCGACAGGTACACCGGGTAGCCGCGGTTGAGGCCGTAGCGCATCGACGCCCGTGCAAAATCGCGGATGGACTCATCAAGGTTGTACATCCCCATCGCGACACCCGCCCCCGGGAAGTCGTAGATGTCGAACTCCATCGGCTCGGAGCCGTCGGCGGGCGTGTACGTCATGGTCAGGGTGCCGGGACCGGGAACCTTGAAGTCGGTGGCCTTGTACTGGTCGCCGAAGGCATGACGGCCGACGACGATCGGCTTGGTCCAGCCGGGCACCAGCCGGGGGACATTGCTCATGATGATCGGCTCGCGGAAGATGACGCCGCCGAGGATGTTGCGGATGGTCCCATTCGGGGAGCGCCACATCTTCTTCAGACCGAACTCCTCCACCCGCGCCTCGTCGGGTGTGATCGTCGCGCACTTGACGCCGACCCCGTACTTCTTGATGGCGTTCGCGGCATCGACGGTGACCTGGTCGTCGGTCGCATCCCGCGACTCGATCCCCAAGTCGTAGTACTTCAGATCGATATCAAGGTAGGGGAGGATCAGCTGTTCCTTGATGAACTCCCAGATGATGCGCGTCATCTCGTCGCCGTCGAGTTCCACGACGGGATTGGTCACCTTGATCTTGGACATGTGCACTGACCCTTCGACGTCGACTTTGTGGTTGTTCGCTCGGCTTGCAGCTGGCACCGATCGGTTGGGCTAGAGGTTCTGAACGTCGCCCTGCTTGGCGCGCACGGCCTCGCTGGCTTCCAGCAGACCCGCCAACTCGGATTCGGACAGATCGGTCGCCACCACCCGTCGAACGCCTTCGCGACCGATCTCGGCCTCGACCCCCAGGTACACGCCGGCGATTCCGAACTCACCGTCGACCCAGGCGCAGACCGGCATGACATCCCCGCTGTCCTCCGCCACTGCCTTCGCCATTCTGGCGGCCGCCGCCGACGGCGCGTAGTAGGCAGATCCAGTCTTCAGCAGCGCCACCACCTCGGCGCCACCATTGCGGGTCCGGGTCACCAACTCCTCGATCTCGTCCGCCTGCAGCAGGTCGGACAGCGGCTTTCCATCGACCGTGCACCGGGAGGGCACCGGCACCATGGTGTCCCCGTGGGAGCCGAGGGTCAGCGTCTGGACGCTCGCGATCGGCACCCCGAGCCGTTCCGCCACGAAATGGGTGAACCTAGCGGTGTCGAGCATGCCGGCCTGACCGATGACGCGATTGTGGGGGAAGCCGGTTGCGATCTGGGTCAGCGCCGTCATCTCATCTAGCGGGTTGGAGACCACGATGACGACCGCCTCGGGCGCGTACTTGGCGATGTTCTCGGCAACGCTGCGTACGATCTTGGCGTTCGTCTCGATCAGGTCCATCCGGCTCATGCCCGGCTTGCGCGGCAGACCCGCGGTGATCACGACGATGTCGGAGCCGGCGATGGCCTCGTAACCGCTGCCGTCGGCGGCGGTCGTGGCACCCACCACCTTGGTCTCGAAGCCCTCGACGGGGCGCGACTGGTTCATGTCGAGGGCGAGCCCCTCGGCCTTGCCCTCGACGATGTCCGTGAGCACGACTTCGTCGAAGATGTCGTACTCGGCCAATCTCATGGCTGTGGTGGATCCGTAGAACCCTGCTCCGACGACGGTTACCTTGCCTGACCGGGACATGCGCTGTCGCTCCTCGAGTTTCGCTGACTGGATTATTTCGCTCTGGAACCGTTCCGACCTTATCGCTGCGCGCTCAGGAAGGCGGCGGCACCCACAGCGACAGCACCCCGAGGCCCAGGGCCAATACCCCAAGGACAACCAGATCAACCGACCGACGCCGCACCGCCAACAGACCGACGGCGTCGCCCGGTAGCACCAGCCGCAGCACGAAGGCGGCGATGACCGAGAGGGCCAGCAGCACCGAGCCCACCCGGAATCGATCCATCGCCACGAAGCTCATCGCCACCACGATGCCCAGCAGTACCGAGAGAAGTGGCCATTGGCGACGAACCGCGTTCACCTGCGGGTGCCCTCCGCGGCTTCGACGACGTTGGCCAAGAGCATGGCTCTGGTCATGGGTCCGACGCCGCCAGGCATCGGCGCCAGGTATCCCGCGACCTCCGCCACATCCGGCGCAACATCCCCGACCAGTCCCTCCTCGGTCCTGGTGATGCCGACGTCCAAGACGGCAGCGCCGACCTTGACCATGTCGGCGGAGATGAGGCCGGGAACTCCGGCGGCGGCGATAACGATGTCGGCCGCAGCGATGTGGCGGGCCAGATCGCGGGTTCCGGTATGGCAGAGGGTCACGGTGGCGTTCTCCGACCGCCGGGTGAGCAGCAGGCCAAGCGGGCGCCCGACCGTCACCCCGCGGCCGATGATCACGACGTCAGCACCCGCGATCGGCACGTCGTACCGGCGCAACAACTCGACGATGCCGCGCGGTGTGCAGGGCAACGGGGCGGGCATGCCCAGAACCAGCCGACCAAGATTCGCCGGGTGCAGACCGTCCGCGTCCTTGACCGGATCCATCGCCTCGAGGACGGCATTGGAATCGAGCCCCCTCGGCAGCGGGAGTTGCACGATGTAGCCGGTGCAGGCTGGGTCTCCGTTGAGCCGAGCCACCTCGTCGAGGACATCCTGCTGCGTGGCGGAGGCCGGCAGATCGACCCGAATACTGGCGATGCCGACCTCTTCACAATCCCGGTGCTTGCCACGGACGTAGGAGTGGCTTCCCGGGTCGTCACCCACGAGCACGGTTCCCAGTCCCGGGCGGAGGCCTCGGGCCGCGAGCGCCGAGACCCGGCCGGCCAGTTCGGCCTTCACCGCGGCCGCGGTCGCCTTACCGTCAAGAATCGTTGCCGTCACATCGGCATTCTCTCAGGTGACGATTGACTGCCCGCGGCGGGCGCGCGGGCGCCGACGAAGGCGAGGGCCGCGGCCACCACCGAAAGCACCACTGCGAGCAACACCTGCCAGCTGAGCGCCACCGCGCCAGCGGTCGGGGTGACCACATCCACCCCGACGCTGCCCAGCAACTGGCCGACGATGGTCAGCAGGGAGAACAACAACACCCCAAGCGACCGCACCGCGAACGCGGCGACGGTGACGAAAGCGACCCCGATGGGTCCTCCCAGCCAAAGGATCGGCTCCGACCACAACGCCGGCGGCGGCACGAAGTCCCGGCCATCGAGGTTCTCCACGAGGGTAACTATCACAAGCAGGGCTGCCGTCCCGACGATGAAGTTCACGCCGGCTGCGACGAACGGCGAACCGGCCGCGACCGACACCCGCCCATTGAGTCCCTGCTGGAACGCCACCAGGCCACCGGCGACCAGTGCCAGCACCAGCAGTGCCAACGAAACCCTGGCGTCCCCGAAGTCGCCGGACACTGCGATTCCCACGCCGATGATGCAGAGGATCGCCGCCACTACCCTCGGCACCGTGATGGGGCGCCGGCCTCCGGGACCGACCCCGAGTCGGTCGGCGACGAGGGAGTTGCCGGTGAGGCCGGCGACGATAGCGACCGTGAACAATGCCACCCCCAGGCTGGGCACGTCCAAGCCCTGCGAGGCAACGAAGGTCGCACCCCCCAGTCCCCCCAACAGTCCCCACCAGGGCAGGCCGGCGGCGGACCGCAGCGACGAGATCAGCCTCCCGACGCCGGCTCGCGCAGACGGCGTGAGGGCGACGATCAACGTCACCAATACCAACCCGACAGCGAACGACACGGCCGCTGCCTCAAGTCCGCTGCCCACCCGGATGGCCAATTGGCCATTGATGCGCGCCTGCACCACCGACAACACGCCCACCAACACGGCGAGGGCACCGTCGCGCAGCACTCGCGGTTGCACGTGCGGCAGCGGCGGGTGGTGATGGGTCACCGCGCAAGCGTAGTTGCTCCAGTGCCGGACTCCCCGCGCCGCCGGGGCCGCGCCGGGCTCCCCGCGCCGCCACCGCCGGAGCCGCGCCGCGCGCTAGTGGAAGAAGTGACGCGTGCCGGTGAAGTACACCGTCGCCCCGGCAGCCCTCGCGGCCGCGAGGACCTCCTCGTCCCGAACCGAACCACCGGGTTCGACGATTGCCCGCACCCCTGCGTCGGTGAGGACCTCCAGACCGTCGGGGAAGGGGAAGAAGGCATCGGAGGCAGCCACCGCTCCACGCACCCGCTCCTCACCTGCGCGGGCCACCGCCAGCTTGGCCGAATCGACCCGGTTGACCTGACCCATGCCGATCCCGACGGCAGCGCCGTCATGGGCCAACAGGATGGCATTGCTCTTGACCGCCCGGCAGGCCCGCCAGGCGAAGGCGAGGTCGGCCAAGGTGTCCTCTCCGACGGGCTCCCCGCAGGCCAGTGTCCAACTTGCCGGGTCGTCGCCGACGGCGTCGATCAGATCGGTCTCCTGCACGAGCAGGCCTCCGGAGATCCGCCGCGACTCCGACTTCGGACCCGCCGGCGGCTCCTCGGCGATCAGGATCCGAATGCTCGGCTTGGCCGCCAGGATCGCAATCGCCTCGTCCTCGTAGCCGGGGGCAACGATGACCTCGGTGAAAACCTCGGCCACTTGACGGGCCATCTCAACGCTGACGGTCCGGTTCGCGGCGATCACCCCGCCGAAGGCGGAGACCGGGTCGGTGTCGTTGGCCTTGCGGTGAGCGGCCGCAATGTCGTCACCCACGGCGATGCCACAGGGATTGGCGTGCTTGATGATTGCCACGGCGGGCTTGTCGAAGTCGTAGGCGCACCGGTACGCGGCATCGGCATCGACGAAGTTGTTGTAGGACATCGCCTTTCCGTGCACCTGTTCCGCCCCCGCGATCCCGCCCGAGCCGAAGGCATCGACATACATCGCTGCGCGTTGGTGCGGATTCTCGCCATAGCGCAGCACCTCGGCGCGCTCCCACACACCGGCGACCCACGCGGGCAGCGGCGACTCGGCCTCGTCATCGGCAACCACCGAGCCGAGCCAGCTCGCCACCGCAACGTCGTAACCGGCGGTGTGCCGGAAGGCCTCGACCGCGAGCTCTCGGCGCTGCGCCAAGGTGAAACCACCACCGGCCACGGCTTCCACGGTCTCGTCGTAACGCTCAGGGGAGACGACGACGGCGATGCTCGGGTGGTTCTTGGCGGCCGCGCGGACCATGGCCGGTCCGCCGATATCGATCTGCTCGACGCAGTCGTCCTCGCCCGCCCCCGAGGCGACCGTCTGCTCGAACGGATAGAGGTTGACAATGACCAGGTCGAACGGCTCGATACCGAGCTCGGTCAGTTGTTCGGCGTGGTCCGGTCGTCGCAGATCCGCGAGGATGCCCGCGTGCACGTTGGGGTGAAGGGTCTTCACTCGACCGTCGAGACACTCCGGAAAGCCGGTGAGGTCCGCAACGGCGGTCACCGGCACGCCAGCCGCGGTGATGGCCCCCGCCGTCGAACCGGTGGAAACGATCTCCACTCCCGAGGCGTGCAACTGCTCGGCGAGCTCCGTCAGTCCGGACTTGTCGGACACCGAGACGAGAGCCCGTCGGACCGGCCGACGCGCTCCGTTCTCTGTGGTTGTCGTGGTCATGGCAGGGTCACCCTTCTTCCGTCAATCGTGAGTTCCCCGGCGGCTAGCCGTGGGATCAGGTCGAGCAGCATCTGACGTTCAGCGGTCTTGATCCGTTCGTGAAGAGTGGACTCATCGTCATCGGCCAACACCGGAACCGGCACCTGGGCGATGATCGGTCCGGTATCCACCCCCGCGTCCACCAGGTGGAGCGTGGCGCCGGTGATGCGTACTCCGTAGGCCAGGGCATCCGAAACGGCCACTGCCCCCGGGAAGGCGGGCAGCAACGATGGATGGGAGTTCACCACCCGCCCCGGGAATCTGTCCAGGAACAGCGGGTCGAGGATGCGCATCAGCCCAGCGCAGAGGACGAGGTCGGGGTGATAACCGGCCACGGCGTCGGCCAGCGCTGCGCTCCAGGCCACGCGATCCGGGTACTCCGTCGCATTCACCACGAAGGTCGCGACGCCTTGCTCCGCTGCAAGGTCGAGACCTGGGGCGCTAGGGCGGTCCGAGCCCACGGCCGCCACCACAGCACCGAAGGTCTCCCCGGCAGCCGCTGCGAGCACCGGCGCCATGGTGGTGCCGGCCCCGGAGAGGAGGATCACCACGCGCGGGCGGTGCTCGGGGGCGATCACCAGGAAATCCTATGCGGCCCTAGGAGTCGACCGACACGAGGTCCCGGGCCGTCTTCGGCGCTTGCCGCGGGGAGGCGCGGCGGGCAGCCAGATGGCGCCACAGATCGAGAAGTTCGAATCCCAGGAAGGTCAGCCCGGCGACGGCGGCGGCGAAGTACAGCGGATTGGGGCCGAGCCCGGTGAGGCGGCCCATCAGTTCACCGCCGGTCAACGCCGCTGCCAGTCCCGCCAGCACGCCCGTCACGAGGCCGACGCGAAGCCGGAACCAGAGCGAAGCGAGGGTCAGCAACGGCAGCGGGGTCGAGCACCGCAGGTACCCAACGACCGCCCCGACGGCAACCGGGATGAGGAGCAGCACAGGGATCCATCCCGGAACAGCAGCGGGCACGGCCGCGAAGAGCGGCACGCCGGGGAGCGTCGCCGAGGTGTCGCCGAACATGGAGAGCTGGTCGTCGCCACCGAGGCCGACCGGAACGCCGGACGCCAGGCCGGCCGCCCAGAGACCCGCGGTCGGCAGGTAGAGCAGGCACAACAATCCCAGGATGATCGTGCCGACGATGCCGGGCTGAAGGCTCGCGAAGGACGTGGTCAGCGTGTCGACATGCGCAACGGCCGAAGCAATGACCAGCAGTGCACCAGCGCAGGCCAGGGCGACAACCCCCCGAAGCCCGGCCCAGAGGTCCGCCCGGAGCCAGCTCGGCAGCCGGGTTCCTACAGCCAACCCGCTGGCCGATGCAGCACCGATCGTCAGCCCGACACCGACGACAACGGCGACCCCGAGGAAGGCTGCCCACTCGGGGACGGACGCGGCGGCGGTCGCCGTCAACGCGGCGACGAGAACGGCGAACACTCCGCTGACGAAGGCGCCGGCGCCGACCAGGCGGACGAGATCCCCGCGGGTTTCGATCCCGCCTCGACGGACAGCGGCGCGGCCGAAGCGAGAGGCCAGCACGACGAATGCGGCGGTCAGGAGCAGTGGCGGGAACCACAGTGTGCCGGCTGCGGTGGCGACGGGCGCGAGATGACCGGCGAGCCAGGCGTAGCCGACGAATTCGAGTAGGGCGTTGATACTGCTGTGCCCAGCGGCGGCGATCCAGCCCACCAGAGCCAGCGCGCCCACAGCAGCCACGCCGACGATGCAGCTGAACAGCGCCGCCAGCGCGCCGTTGATCGCGCTGGGCAGGGTCCGTTCGGAGTCGTGTCGACGACGGGTGGTGGATGCCACGTGCTCGGATGTACGTCGCGCACGCGGGGCCGCCCCCGACGTCGTCGACGCGCCATCTACCGACCTGGCGCGGGTGCCTTTGGACCCAGAACGTCGCGACCCTCTCCGGGCATCGTTACGCCCTGCTGGGCCACGGTTCTTCGGTGCGGAGGGCATCGCCCGATTGTTTCATCAGCGAGGCGCCGACCTCGGCAACCACGCCGGAGCCCAGGCGTCGGAGTGTCTCAGCCGACGATGTCACGCATCAGTTGGGCGGTCGCCGACGGCGTCCGTCCGACCTTGACCCCCGCGGCCTCGAGCGCCTCCTGCTTGGCAGCGGCGGTGCCGGAGGATCCTGACACGATCGCGCCGGCGTGTCCCATGGTCTTGCCCTCCGGCGCGGTGAAGCCCGCGACGTAGCCGACGACGGGCTTGCTGACGTTCTCAGCGATGAACGCGGCTGCCCGCTCCTCGGCGTCGCCGCCGATCTCGCCGATCATCACGATCGCCTCGGTCTCTGGGTCCTCTTCGAAGGCCGCCAGGCAGTCGATGTGGGTGGTCCCGATGATCGGGTCGCCACCGATACCTACCGCCGTGGAGAAACCGATGTCCCGCAGTTCGAACATCATCTGATAGGTCAGCGTTCCCGACTTGGACACCAGCCCGATCCGCCCCGGTCCGGTGATCGTGGCCGGGATGATGCCCGCGTTCGACTTGCCAGGGCTGATGAGCCCGGGGCAGTTCGGCCCGATGATCCGGGTGGTTCCGGCGCGCTGGGCGTAGGTGAAGAAGGCCGCCGTATCGTGCACGGGTACCCCCTCGGTAATCACCACTGCCAACGGAACGCCGGCGTCCACAGCCTCGATCACGGCACCCTTGGTGAACTTCGGCGGAACGAAGACGACCGCCACATCGGCTCCGGTCTCGGCCACCGCGTCGGCGACGGAGTTGAACACCGGCACATGCTGCCCCTCGGCATCAACGGTCTGTCCGCCCTTGCCAGGGGTCACACCGGCGACGATGTTCGTGCCGCTGGCGAGCATCCGACGGGTGTGCTTGGTGCCTTCCGAGCCGGTGATCCCCTGAACCAGGATCCGGGAGTTCTCGTTGAGGAAAATCGCCACGTCAGGCTCCTTGTGCCGCGAGTTGGGCGACCCTGCGGGCCGCGTCGTCCATGGTGTCGACCATTTCGATCAGGTCATGTGCGGCGTCATCGAGGATCTGGCGACCGACCTCGGCGTTGTTGCCGTCCAGACGCACGACGAGCGGCTTGTCCGGGGTCTCCCCTCGGTCGGCGAGCATCACCAGCGCCTGGATGATGCCGGCGGCCACCGCGTCGCAGGAGGTGATACCGCCGAAGACGTTCACGAACACCGCCTTGACCTCGGGATCACCCAGAATGATTTCCAGACCGTCTGCCATGACCTCCGCTGAGGCACCCCCGCCGATATCCAGGAAGTTCGCGGGCTTGACCCCGCCGAACTCCTCACCGGCGTAGGCGACGACGTCCAGCGTGCTCATGACCAACCCGGCCCCGTTGCCGATTATCCCGACCTCACCGGAGAGCTTGACGTAGTTCAGGCCCTTGGCGGCGGCCTTGTCTTCCAGCGGATCGGACGTGGCGGCATCCGCGAGTGCCGCGTGGTCCGGGTGCCGGAAGTCGGCATTGTCGTCGAGTGTGACCTTGCCATCCAGGGCGAGGACGTGGCCGGAGGGATCCTTGACCAGCGGGTTCACCTCAACGAGAGTGGCATCCTCGGCCACGAAGGTCTGCCACAGCGCCACCAGCACGTCGGCGACCTGGTCGGCCACGTCTGCTGGAAAGGCCGCCGCGGCCACGATCTGCTCGGCCTTGGCCTTGTCGACCCCGTCGATGGGATCGATGGCCACCTTCGCGAGGGCCTCCGGCTTTGTCGCCGCCACTTCCTCGATGTCCATGCCGCCTTCAACGCTCGCCATCGCGAGGAAGTTGCGGTTGGCCCGATCCAGCAGGAACGAGACGTAGTACTCGCTCTCGATGTCACTGGCGGCTGTCACCAGCACCCGCCGGACGATGTGTCCCTTGATGTCCAAGCCGAGGATGCCCTCAGCCTTCTCTCGAGCCTCCTCGGGAGTGGCGGCGAGTTTGACTCCGCCGGCCTTGCCTCGCCCGCCGGTCTTCACCTGCGCTTTGACCACGACCGTGCCCCCGATGTCGCCGGCCGCGGCGCCAGCCGCATCAGCTTCGGTCACCACGATCCCGCTCTGGGTGGGAACGCCGTGTTCGGCGAAGAGGTCTTTTGCTTGGTACTCGTACAGATCCACGGATCGCCCGTCCTGTCTCACCAACTCCGGGCGGCCACGACGCGCCGCGCCCGGACTATTCGACTGTTCAGCCGCTTAGCGGCCCCACGCCGCACCCTACTTTCCCCTGCCCGGAGCGGCGGCACCGGCCCGCACAAAGGCCTGGTAGCGGACTGATGGCAGACCGCCGGAGGCCGCCCGTCGGACGGCGCTGGCGGACCGGTCAGGCCGCGGTGGAGGACCCGAATTCCGAGTTGACCCAATCAACGATGTCCTGGGTACGGGTGCCGGGCGTGAACACCTTGGCCACCCCGAGTGCGGTCAGATCGTCGATATCGTCCTCGGGGATGATCCCGCCCCCGAACACCTTGATGTCCGAGGCGCCCCGTTCGCGCAGGAGGTCGATCACCCTGGCGAACAGTGTCATATGGGCGCCGGACAGCACCGACAGCCCCACCGCATCGGCATCCTCCTGGATCGCGGTCTCGACGATCATCTCCGGCGTCTGGTGCAACCCGGTGTAGATAACCTCGATACCCGCGTCGCGCAGGGCGCGCGCCACAACCTTCGCCCCACGGTCGTGACCGTCGAGGCCGGGCTTGGCAACAACGACCCTGATCGGTGATGCGTCCATCGCTACCGTTCTCCCTCTGTCCAAGGCTGCCCGAATGCGTTGGCGTGCTTGGCTGCCAGCATATCCGAGGATGTGTGGCCCTGGGGGCCGGGCGGTTGACAGGCCAATCCACGGCGACGCGTGCAAATTCACCCCCCTGAGTCTGGGATCCAGCCGGAATGTGCGTTACGTTCATCTGCGTGGCAGACGATGATTGTTCCCCGGGCGACGGGGAGGTCAGCGGAAGCGCTCTGAAGCGCGCGATCAACACATTGGGGCGAGCCTCCGAGGGCGGCCGCCGCGCCAAACGTGCCGTGCTGTCGCCAGCTGGCATCCGGGGCACTGCCATCGAGTTCGCCTGGCTGTCAGCCCATGTCGCGATGTACCCACTCGGCGTTGTCGAGGGCAAGGCGCGGGAAGCGCAGGAGCGCCACAACCTGCAGGACCTGCCGCCGGTTCAGCGCGGCCTCATCATCGGCGACGTCGAGGCCGCCGGCACCCCGATAATCATGGTGCACGGCGTGATCGACAACCACACGATCTTCACCTTGTTGCGCCGCTCGCTGAGCCGCCGGGGCTTCGGACGCGTCATCACCCTCAACTACTCGCCCCTGACCGACGACATCCGCAGGGTCGCCCGACGGCTTAGCCGCCTGGTCGAGACGGTGTGCCGGGAGACGGGCTACGAGCGGGTGCACATCATCGGGCACTCGATGGGCGGCATCATCTCCCGCTACTACGTGCAACGACTGGGAGGGGATGCCCGCGTGCACACCCTGGTCACCCTGGGCAGTCCGCACGAGGGGACCACGCCAGCCAAGTACTTCCCCCACAACGTGGCGCGACAACTACGGCCGGACAGCCCCATCTTGCAGGAACTTCTGGAGCCGGCACCCGGCTGCCAGACCAGGATGGTCGCTGTGTGGTCGGACCTGGATCAGATGATCATCCCGAAGCGCAGCGGGCGGATTGTCCACCCGGACCTCAACGCACGCAACGTATTCATCCGGGGAATCGGCCACATGTCGCTACCGGTGGACGGGCGGGTGATCCACGAGATCAGCACCACCCTGGCGCACCTCGACGCCGACGGCTCGACGCTCGCGCCGGGAGCCACCTCCATCGCGTCCAGCACGGGCAAGCCCCGCACAGCGAAGCGTCGCACCACCGCGGGTAACGCGATGACGAAGTCAGCGGCGGTCGGCCGGAATCGGTAGATAGTCCATCGGGTTGACCGGGCTGAGCAGGGCCCCGTTGTCCTTATCGCTGTCCATGCCCGGCACGATCGGGGTGCCCTCGGGCATGACTTTGAGGATCTCGAAGTGCAAGTGCGGTCCAGTGCTGTTGCCGGTGCTTCCGCGGAGCCCCAACTGCTGACCCGCGACGACTTTTGTCCCCTTGGTGACCAACGGGAGGGACTGTAGGTGGGCGTAGCGCGAATAGGTACCGTCGCCGTGGTCGATCAGGACCATGTTGCCGTAGGCGCCTGCATACTCCGCAAGCCTGACCTCACCTGAATGCACGGCCATCACGGGCTCACCCTCGCTGCCGGCGAAGTCAAGCCCGGTGTGATGGCCACTCGACCATGGCCCAGGCTCACCGAACCGAGCGGTCAGGGTGAATTCGGCAACGGGCAGCTGCCAGCCAGGTCGGGAGACGCCCGTCGCGGTCTGCTCCGCGGTCACCCCGACCGCCCGGGTGAGGTCGGTGGTCATGGTCACGACCTGCCCGGGAAGGGAACTGGTCGCGGCGGTGAACTGAGCCGTGTCGAGCCCGGCCAAGCCCGGGATGGCGCCGGTGGATACCGCAGTCGAGACGTCGCCGGGACTGGCCATTGCCGGGCCGATCGCCAGCGCGGCCCCGGCGAGGGCAGCCACAGCCGCTGAACCGAGCGACGTCGCCCGCGCGCGGGCTCCTTGCCGGAGGCTGGACACTGTGAACATCACTCATTACGTTGCCGGGCACGAATCCGAGCGTCGCCATCCAGGTGGACGTCGGGGAGCTCGTGCTATGGGTTTCCAGGGCGGGGCCGAACAGCCCGCAATGGGTTCTAGTGTCACTGTTTGTAGCGCGTCATTACAGCGCGCGATTCGGACATTAGGTACTTTCCGTGTGTGATCTGACTCACACGGGCGGTGAATAGTCGTGATTCGGTCTTGAAATGTGGCCTGGCTCACACTTTCTTGGCGTGTCGTCCCCAGGTCAGCGGGCCGCTACAGCTTCTCCACTGGGGCGTACCGCAGCAACAACCGCTTGGTGCCCTCACTGCCGAAATCGACGCTCGCCTCCGAACTCTCCCCGGTGCCCCGTGTGGTGACCACTGTGCCCAAACCGAACCGATCATGCATCACCCGATCCCCCGGCCTGAGCGCAAGGATCTCCACATCGGTCCGACGCGAACGGTCCGGCGCCGACCCTCGCCGGACACTCGCCCATGACGCTGCGGGGGCGCTGAACGGCGCGGACTCCGGCTCTTCGCGGCGATACTCCAAAACCTCCTCGGGAATCTCGGCCAGGAAGCGGCTGGCCGGGTTGGCCTGCGGGGCGCCCCAGGCAGAACGAACCAGTGCCCGCGTCAGGTACAGCCGCTCCCGGGCCCGCGTGAGGCCGACGTAGGCCAGCCTCCGCTCCTCGGCGAGTTCCGTCGGATCCCCGAGCGACCGCGCGTGGGGGAAGACAGCGTCCTCCATACCCGTGAGGAAGACGACCGGGAACTCCAAACCCTTCGCCGTGTGCAGGGTCATGAGCGTAACGACGCCGCCGTCCTGCTCCGGGATCTCGTCGGAATCGGACACCAGCGACACCCGCTCCAGGAAGTCGTCCAACGTCCCCTCAGGTGTGTCGCGGGCGAACTCTGCGGCGACCGCCTCCAGCTCGACCAGGTTCTCCGCGCGGGTGGCGTCCTGGGGATCCTCCGACTGCTGGAACTCCGCCAGCATTCCGGTGCGCTCCAGGATGAGGGCGGTGACTTCCCCAGGTCCCGCACCTGAGTCCAGCGCGGCCCGGAACTCGTCGAGCAGTTCGAGGAAGGCCGTAACCGACTTCAGCGAGCGGGTCGCCATCCCCGGCGCCTCCCCGGCCTGCCGCAGGGCAGCGTGGAAGCTGATCCGGTCACGTTGGGCCAGCGCATCCACCATGGCCTCGGCACGTTCACCGATACCGCGGCGTGGCGTGTTGAGGATCCGGCGCAGGGACACATCATCCTCGGGGTTGGCCACCGCTCGAAGATAGGCAAGTGCGTCCTTGACCTCTTTGCGCTCGTAGAAGCGCAGACCTCCGACCACTTTGTAGGGCAACCCCACCCGGATAAGGACCTCCTCAATCGCCCGGGATTGCGCGTTGGTTCGGTAGAAGATGGCCACGTCGCTGGGCTGTATTCCGCTCTCGTCGGCGAGGGTGTCGATCTCCTCCGCGACGAACGCCGCCTCGTCCCGCTCATCGTCGGCCACGTAGACGACCAGCGGCGCACCGTCCCCCGCGGCCGTCCACAGTTTCTTCTCTCGCCTGGCAGGGTTGCGCGCGATGACCGCGTTGGCCGCGGTCAGGATGTTCTGGGTGGACCGGTAGTTCTGCTCCAAGAGCACCACTTGGGCCTCGGGGTAGTCGGTCTCGAAGTCTTCGATGTTGCGGACCGTAGCCCCGCGGAAGGCGTAGATCGACTGGTCGGCGTCCCCGACCACGCTCAGGGTTCCCGGCTGCACGCCATCACGCCCATCACCGACCAATTCGCGCACGAGCACGTACTGGGCGTGGTTGGTGTCCTGGTACTCGTCGACCAGCACGTGCCGGAATCGACG
>CAYMPK010000050.1:0-550 GCA_964392145.1 uncultured Actinomycetes bacterium
CCTTCGGTCGTTCGATTCGCGCGGGTGCGCCTGCTGGTGTGACCTACCCGGAACTTCCGGAATCCATACATTTCCCAGCCGTTTCATCGTGAATAGGCGGTACCGGGGCTGGCGATACACTTCCACCCGCGGCAGATGGGGTGATTTCGCGGTGGAGGAAGCGGCCCAGGAGGCAGGATGCCAGCTGGTTCCTTCAGCGGCACCCGACCCTGCCGCCACGAATTGAACGACATCTCCACAGCAACGTTGCCGTCGAAGGGGTGATCCAATCGCGTCAGGATGTTGAAGAGCAGGAGCGCGCGGTTGTCGCGCGACTTGACCTGCTCAACAGGTTCCTGCCTGTCTGGATCCTGTTGGCAATGGCGGCGGGCCTGCTCCTCGGTCGGCTGGTGCCGGGGGTTCAGAGCGCTCTGGACGCCGTGAAGGTTGGCCAGACGTCACTGCCGATCGCCCTCGGACTCTTGCTGATGATGTACCCGGTGCTGGCCAAGGTCCGCTACGAGGAGATGGCCCATTACACCGGCGACCGCCGACTTCTGAGGTTGACGCT
>CAYMPK010000050.1:560-13980 GCA_964392145.1 uncultured Actinomycetes bacterium
CATGTTCACCCTGGCCTGGACATTCCTCGCCGACCAACCGGCCTTCCGCACCGGACTGATCGTCATCGGCCTCGCCCGGTGCATCGCGATGGTGCTGATCTGGAACGATCTGGCCTGCGGCGACGGCGAAGCCGCCGCCTTGCTGGTAGCCCTCAACTCGGTGTTCCAGATCCTGGCCTATGCGCTGCTGGGCACCTTCTACCTCAAGATCCTGCCCGAGTGGCTCGGTCTGGAGTCCCAGGACGTTCAGTTCTCAACCTGGGAGATCACCAAGGCCGTATTGATCTTCCTCGGCATCCCGCTGATCGCCGGATACCTCACCCGCCGCGTGGGAATCGCCACCAAAGGGCGGACATGGTACGACCAGAAGTTCCTGCCGAAGATCGGTCCACTGGCGCTGTATGGCTTGCTGTTCACCATCGTCGTGATGTTCGCCCTCCAGGGAGAGGCGATTCTGTCGTCACCCTGGAACGTCGTCAGGATCGCGGTGCCGTTGCTGGTCTATTTCGCTCTCATGTGGAGCGTCTCCTTCTTCGCAGGTCGGCGGTCCGGCTTGGGTTACCCCAAGACCGCGACACTGGCATTCACCGCCGCGGGCAACAACTTCGAACTCGCGATCGCTGTATGTATCGCTGTCTGGGGGGTCACTTCCGGGCAGGCCTTTGCCGGCGTCATCGGGCCCCTCATCGAAGTGCCCGCACTGGTCGGCCTCGTCTACGTCTCCCTTGGGCTCAAACGCAGAATGGGCGGCACCGCGGCAGCCTCACCGCGCCGCGGCAAGTTGGGCGGCGGCGCGAACGGGCAGAGCACGGGTGTCGGACGTTTCAACGCAACGACATAGTCGGTGATGCGTTGGTTCACACACACCGAGGGAGTGCCCATCCAGAGCCCATGTTGGGCACCGCGGTACTTGACCAATACTCCGCTGGCGAACGAGGCCCGCATCTTCTGGGCCCAGATCATCGGAGTGGACCCGTCGTTGGTCGAGTTGGCGATGACCAAAGATAGGCCCGCAAGGCGCGCACGGTTCCCCGCGGACGTGGTCAGTGGCACCGGGTCCGGACGGAACGTCAGCCCTGAACAACCCAGTGCATACTCGGTGGTGATCTTGCCGCCGTAGACCGGTCCCAGCTTCGCATTGACGTTGATGACTGCGTTCTGGGCGGACGGAGTCATGCGATCGGCATAGTCGAGGCAATTGACGACTGAGAAGGCGCCGCCCAGATTGCCGTCCGAGTAGCGCAGAGCTGCCCGCATCCGAGCCCGTTCAGCGGCAGCAGCGGGCGTGTTCTTCCCCGCGTTCAGGATCCGGTTGTTCGCGCTGATGATGTAGGGCCAACTGGGCTCGTCCGGAATCGCACCACTCATATCCGTCAGGTAGTTCCAGCGCGTGTACGACATGCCCTTGCCCAGGTGCACAGGCTTCGCGGCCAAGCTGTTGTACGTCGACATGAAGGAGTTGTAGACGGGTGGGCTGACGATCTTCATCAGTGACAGCGCAGAGTCCAGGGCGAGTCCGCCCTCCATCAGGACGGCGTATCCACCCATCGGGTCGATATTCCCGTCCTGCACGATTGCTCGAACCTTCTGGGGATACATCAGGGAATAGACGTAACCGATCCGGGTGCCGTAGCTGATTGCCCAGTAGGTGAGTTTGGCGTCGCCCACCGCGGCCCGGAGCCTGTCGAGATCACGGGCCACGTTGTTGGTGCCCATGTAGTTGATGAAGCTCGCGTTTCGCTGCTGGCAGAGCCGGTTGGCGGCCGCGGCCACCGCTGCCGTCCGGTTGCGCGCAAGCGTCCAGTCAACGGGCCCCACATCGGGAAGCACCGGTTGTGGTTCCGCGCAGCCCTGCAGCGCGGGCTGCGTCTTGCCGATCCCGCGAGGGTCCCAACCGACGATGTCGAAACTGTTCCGCACCGACGCCGGCATCCGGAGTGCCACCCGGTCGGTCATCGAAGCACCCGGACCACCCGGGCCACCCGGGTCGAAGAACATGGTGCCGATCTTGCGACCGAGCGCCGGGACCTTCGTCACTGCCAGGGTGAAGCGGGGCCCGGCCGGATTGGCGTAGTCGTAGGGCACTGAGAGCGATCCGCACATCAAGGTCGCGGACGATTCGTTCGGGCACGGACGCCAGTTGATCCCCCTGATGTCACCGCGCGGCGATGCTGACACCCGCGTCCCGGTATCCGACGCCGCGCTCTCCGGGGAGACCGGGGTCGACACCCGAGCGGACGCTGAGTCCGGCTGCGGCGCCGGCGCTGCGGACGACGTCGCCGCTGATGCTCCGGCCACCACACATGTCAGCGCGACGCTCACGGACACGACTCGAACCGACGGTCTCGCTAACGTCGTCATGCTCGTGAGTCTAGTCCCGCCGAAGGACGGCCCACAGGTCCGGAAGGGCTACTCGATAAGGCTGAACAGGCCCTCCTCCTCCTGGGCGTTGTGCAGTTTCAGCACGCCGTAGATGACGTACAGGGTGCGACGGGACTCTCGCACCGCGTCGTCGGAGTCAAGGTCCTCAGAATCCACGATGCGCTGAAGTCGCCCAACCTGGTGGCTGATCTCCGCGTGTGTCCGACTGAGCGGACCGATCGGGTCAAGGCCACCCAGGGTTTCGGCCATGGCCGGAAGCAACTCGCGTTCCTCTCGTTCCTCATGAGGCAGCAGATCGTTGCGCAGCTGGGTCAGCAGGTCGCGCACGTTGCCGAGCGGATCCCGCGGATCAGGAGCCTCGAGATCATCAGCGACGGTGCGGATTCGGTCGACGATCGGCCTGACCTCCTCATGTTCGGCCGCGATGCTCTTGAGCAGCTCCATCCGCTCAGGCGGAACCGTGGTCGCCGTGCGCGGAGGCGCCAACCGCACCCGCAGAGCATTGCCGATGGCGACGACGTCGATCACCTCCTGCAGCAAGGCACCCACAGCCGCCGGCAGCCAGCCAACAGCAGCGACCAGCATGGCGATGCCCGACAGACCCATGCCCAACCAAGCACTCTGAGCGGCTATCCGGCGGGCCCGCCGAGCGATGGCGATAGCGTCACCCAGTCGATCGATACGATCAACCGTCAACACGACTCCGGCCGCTTCCGAGGATGCCGTCGCACCGCGACCGGCAAGAGCGACCCCGACGTCCGCGGCGGCCAGCGCCGGTGCATCGTTGATGCCGTCGCCGACCATCATCACCGGCCCATTCGCCCTCTCCTCGCGCACCACATCGACCTTGTCTGCCGGGGTCTGTTCGGACCGCACCGCATCGACGCCCGCCAGCCGACCCACCGACTCCGCCAGATCAGCCCGGTCCCCGGTGACCAGCACCATCCGGTGCAGCCCGGCGGCGCGCAGTCGACGCAGCATCCGCGGGGTATCGGGACGTAGCGAGTCCAGCAGGAGCAGCGCCCCAGCCGGCTGTCCGTCCAGCGACACCAGAACGCTGACGCACCCCTCGACATCGGCTTCGTGACGGGCCCGCAGGGCCCAGGAGGGGCGGCTGTCCCCGAGAATCCACCCAGCCTTCCCGACCGCGACCTCTCGGTCACCCACGGTCCCGCGGATGCCGTTGCCGTGCACCTCATCGACGCGGTTGGGGCGCACCAGAGGCAGGCCGCGGTCGCGGGCGGCCCGGACGATCGCGCTGGCCAACACGTGCGGGGATGCCTGATCGAGGCTGGCCGCGGCTTGCAGCACCTCCGTGACGTCGATCCCGGGGGCCACGTGGACACTCATCAGCGAGGGCTTCCCCCTAGTCAGGGTGCCTGTCTTGTCAAACAGCAGCACCCGCCCACGGGCCAACTGTTCGAGAACCTGCCCGCCCTTGATCACCACGCCACGCCGCGCCGCCTGCGAGACACCCGAGATGACCGCGACGGGTACCGCCAGCAGCAGCGGGCAGGGCGTTGCGACCACGAGCACCGCGACGGCGCGGTCGGGGCTGCCGCTCACCAGCCAGGCCACACCGGCCAGCACCAGGGACAACGGTATGAACCACCAGGCCATCCGATCGGCCATCCGAACGTACGGTGCCGAGTCGGCTTGGGCGGACTCGACCAACCGCACAACGTCGGCATAGGTGCTGTCCTCGGCCAGCGCGGTGGCCATGGCCGATACCGGACTTCCCGCGTTCACGATCCCGCTGCGCACGGAATCCCCGGTGCCCCGGTCCACCGGAACGGATTCACCGGTGAGGGCCGATTCATCGAAGGTTCCCGGGGTCAACAATCGCGCATCGACGGGAACGATCTCTCCAGCTCCGATATGCAATTCGTCGCCCACTGCCACCTGGTCGACGTCGATGGTCTCGATCCCGGTCCCCGCGATGCGATGGGCCACCCGGGGAGCGCGGGCCAGCAGGAGACTGAGCTCTCGTCGAGCCGACGATTCCGCCCATTGATCGAGTACGGTTCCGGTGCCGAGCATGACCGCGATCAGGGCCGCCGCCAGGTACTCGTTGGTGAGGATCGCTCCGGCCACCGCGAGCAGCGCGAGGATGTCGACCCCGGCCGTCCTCGCTATCAGGCCACGGACGACGGCGACCAGGGACGCAACGAATCCGAGGATGCCGGCGACGAGCCAGCAGCCATCCCGCACACCGTCGGCCCCCAACAGCAACGCCGCGATGCCGGCAACCAAGAGAGAGGCCGCCGGGACAAGGATTATCCAACCCGTGTGTTCTCGCACCCACCGCATGTCGGCCTCCCGCGACGGCGACAGGACTCGCCCGCCCCGTCCAGGCTACCCGCCACCGCAGCGCTGCAGGGCCGGCGAAGGTCGTACCAGCCAAGCGGAGCAACCCACGTCGATATGCCCGTGATGGCCGATCGACGTGGGTTGCCGGGTGCTAGTCGGGAAGAGGCCTAGTTCGTGGCGCCTTTCTCGGCCAACTGAGCTTCGCGCAGGTCGACATCGGCGTCGACTCCATCGATGTCAGTATCGTCGGTCTCCAACTCCGTCGGCGTGATGCCCTTCCAGATCAGAGCCGCCAGCACACCGCCGATGAGTGGGGCGAGGATGAAGAGCCACAACTGTGAGAGGGCGGTCCCGCCGGCGAAAAGGGCAGGTCCGATCGAGCGTGCCGGGTTGACCGATGTGCCATCGAGCGGGATACCGACCATGTGCACGGCGGCCAGCGAGAAGCCGATGGCCAGTCCGGCGAAGGCCGGGGTAGCGACTTTGTCCGTGACGAACAGGATGACCAGCACGAAGATGGCCGTCAGGAGGATCTCGAGGACCAGCGCGCCCCACATGTTGATGGCGCCGTTGTCGTAGGCGTTGGTTCCCAGACCGCCGGTCTTGTCGGTGACTCCTCCGACGGAGACGAGGAACTTGAGGGCCCCGGCACCGGCGATGGCGCCCAGCACCTGCACGCCCATGTAGGCCAGCCCTTCGCCGATCGGCATCTTGCGGCCGACGATCATGGCGATGGTGACTGCCGGATTGATGTGACAGCCAGAGATGTGACCGATCGCGTAGACCGCCATCACCAGCACGAACCCGAAGGCGAGCGCAACACCGACGACACCCGCGGCAGGTATCAGAAATCTGCTGGTGTCGTCCCGGGCGGCTGCGATGCCGGCCACGGCAGCGCCCACCGCAACAAAGACGAGGAAGAACGTTCCGAGGAATTCAGCGAGGAGTTTTCTAGGCATTCCAAAAGCCTAGGAAGGGACGGCCCCCATCACAGGCACCCCCACGGGCACGTGTTCCATTGATCACATACCCATCGGTCCGCGCGTCGTTGTCGCGGTCGAAGCGTGATGTCGTGAAATCATCCGGGCGATCGCGCGCCGGACCTGGCGCCCATCGACCCTGTGCGAATGTCAGCTCGCAGACGGTGACGGGCTGGCCGAGCCACCCGCAGCCAGCACCTTTGCGATTCCTTCGAACCCGGCGACTGCTGGCGCCTCGGGCTTCGGGACCGTCGTCGTCGGGTTCGGCGGATCCGTGATGTCGCTGTTGACCATCACGACGACGGTGGTGCCACTGTCGGGCTGGTAGTTCATGATCGTGTTGTAGCCGGGGATCTCCCCGGTATGGCCCAGCCATCCGTTCAGGTTCACGATGCCCATCCCGTACGAGTAGTTCGGGGTGTTCATGCCGACAGTCGTCTTCACCGAGTTCACCCGCATCTGTTGGGTCTCGGGCTTCAGGATGCCCTTGCCGGTGCCCAGCGCCACCCCCCAGGTGTGCAGGTCTTCCAGGGTCGAGATGACCTCACCGGCGGTGAAGGCGAACGAAGGGCTCCAGTTGGTCGCGTTCTTGAGTGTCCCGTTCGGATCGGCCTGGGTGCTGATACCCGACAGGTACGGCGAGGGCAGGTCGTTCGACATCCCGGGAACGCTGCTCTGACTCATGCCCAGCGGGTTGAACAGACGCTGCTGGAAATTCTCGACGATGGGCCGGCCGGTCACCTTCTCGATGATCATGCCGAGCAGCACATAGTTGGTGTTGGAGTAGAACATGTTGGTTCCCGGCGCGAACATGGCGGGCGTCGCCTTCACGGAGTCCACCAACTGCTGGGGCGTGAACGTCTTCGTGGGATCGGCCGCCCACACGTTCACATTGGCGGCGTTCTCGGTGTACGAGGGGATGCCGCTCTGCATCTCCAGCAAGTCCTTGATGGTCGCGGTGCCACCGTTGGGCATGCCCTGGACATACTTGTCCACCACGTCGTTGAAGGAGAGCTTCCCCTGTTCGATCAGTTGCAGGATCACAGTTGCCGTCATCGTCTTGGTGATGCTGCCGATCCGGGTGTGGTCGGCAGGTGTCGGTGCCTGCGTGGTACCGGCCTTGGCGACGCCGGAACTACCGATCCATTGCGCGTTGTCGGTCCAGATGCCGGCTTGGACGCCGGGCGCCTTGAAGCGGACACGGACGTCATCGAGCACCTTCTGCAACTGCGCCTGAACTGCCGGACTGAAAGGTGAGTTGGCGGCAGCGCTTGTGCCGGAGGAGCCGCTCGCGCCCGCAGTGGTGTTCGAGGAACTCGTGGATCCGCCCGAACAACCGGCCAGCACGATGGCAAGCGAGACTCCAGCTGCCGCTACATGGAGCAGGCTCTTTGAACGAATCACGGTGACACCTTTCACAGAGGTCGTCGGACCGGCGACAGGGATCGATTCGACAAGCAAGGCACATCGACCCCGTAGGGCCGGCAGGGTCCGAGCAGAGCCGCTCGCTGCCGACCTGCCGCGGTCGAGTAGGTCCCCAACATACACTCACCTTCCGCCGACCGGGGTCGGTTGCGGCAGCGAATGCCGATCGTCGTCTGCAACCCCGGCTATGGAACGACGTGCGTCATGAGCATGGAATCCGGACTACACTTGCGGTGACCCGCCGGAGGAGGCGGACGTGGGAGGCGGTTGCTGACATGCCGAGTCCCCCGCAGTCAAGAGACGCTGCCGCGGTACAGGCTGCTCGATTCCGTGCGATCAGTCTGATCGCTGGTGCGGCCGCCCTCCTCGGTGTGGCCCTGGGCGCGGTGGAGTCCCTGTGGGGAATCTCCATAGCAGGCGGAGCGACCGCACTGTTGGTACTTGCGACCTACCTGTGGGTTCGCAATCGGCCCGAACGAACCCTGATGGGTATGCGGATCAGCCTGTACGGCAGCACGCTGGGACTCACCGTCGCATCATTCTTCGAACTGCCGGATGCGGCGACCATGCCGTTCTTCATGGCCATCATCGTGCTGGCCGGTTCGTACCTTCTGGGTGTCAGAGCCGCATTGTGGCTGACGACCATCGCTTCGCTGGGCATCCTGCTGGCCTACCTGGGGTTCGCATGGGCAGCATCGGCAGGACTGGTGCCCGAGACCGGCTACGCCGTCATCGGCGTCGCCGATGTCGCGGAGCTGCTGACCATGGCTCTGCGACGAATACTGTTCCTTTTCGCGGTCTTCGGAATGGCCGCGGCCACCCGCCGGGCGCTTGACCGCCAGCTCGAGGTGGTGGCCGAGCGGGAATCGACGATCGCCGCGCAATCGGCGGAACTGCGCACCAGCCACCACCACTACCTCACCCTCGCCCAGGGCGTTCCGATCGGCATCCTCGAGACCGATGTGGACGGCGCCGCGGTCTTCGCCAATCGCGCCTGGTGCGAACTGGCGATGGTGTCGGAGAGAGCCACCATGGGTGTCGGTTGGATGGGCAGCGTCGAGCCGGAGGATCTGACCGGGCTGCTGCATCTGATCGCGCGGACCCTCCCCCAGGACGACCCCGGTCATCACGACGAACTGGCAGACCACGTGTTCCGCATCCGTCGTCCCAACGGCGAGCTGCGGTGGGTCACCAGCCGGGTGGCGCCGCTGCTCGGAGAGGACGGCGTAGTCAAGGGTCACATCACCGCGGCGATCGATGTCACCTCACAGCGGACTGCGTCCGAGCAACTCGAGTACCTTGCCACCCACGATCCGATGACCGGCGTGCTCAACAGAGGCGCTTTCGAGCTGGAGGCGGAATCCGCGCTCCTCCGCGCCGACCGCTACTCGGGGCGCTGCGCCCTGCTGTTCGTCGATGTGGACGATTTCAAAGTTGTCAACGACACCTACGGCCACGCCGTCGGTGACACCACCCTGGACAACGTCGTCCGGCGGGTGCAATCCACACTGCGAGAGGTGGACACCGTCGGCCGATTGGGCGGTGACGAGTTCGGCATTCTGCTCGATGAGGTTCGCACCAGGGAGGACGCCGAACTAACCATCAGACATATCCAGGCGGTGATGCGCGAACCGATGGTGATCAACGACGACATCTCGTTCGTCCTGGGACTGAGCATCGGTGCCGCGGTGTACCCGGACGACGGCGCCACTTTCGATGCCTTGGCCCGACGTGCCGACGGGGCCATGTACGAGGAGAAGAAGCGTCAGACGAACACCTCGTTCTAGTCGTGGGTGGCTCCGCCCGACGCTGAACCCATGGTCCGACGGGGCAGCAACTCGCTGATCAGAACCGTGACGCGCTGCTTGATGTCGTCCCGGATGGGCCGCACGGAATCGATGCCCTGTCCGGCAGGATCGTCGAGCTTCCAGTCCTCGTAACGCTTCCCCGGGAAGATCGGGCAGGCATCCCCGCACCCCATGGTGATCACGACGTCGGACTCCTTCACCGCGTCGGCGGTGAGGACCTTGGGCTGCTCGGACGTGATGTCGACACCGTCCTCCAACATGGCATCGACGGCGACCGGGTTGATGTGTTCCGCGGGTTGGGATCCGGCGGACAGCACCTCGATGCGCCCCTGGCCCAGTTCACGCAGGTATCCGGCGGCCATCTGCGAACGACCAGCATTGTGGACGCACACGAACAGCACCGTCGGCGTGTCAGCCATGATCACTCCAAATGTCGGGATCGAGAATCTGCTCTTCGAGGTTGACCGTCGAGGCATCATCGTCCCGAATCCGGGAGGCAGGGCGCTCGTGCCGTTCGACCCCTGGGACGAGGGTAGAGCAGTCGGGTCCAGTCGGAGTCAAGGGCCGCTGATGTTGCCGCCGCCGAACGCCGTGTGTCACGATCGAAAAGGAATCGATGACGAGGTGGTCTTCCAATGACACGTGACTCACTACGCCGGCTAGCGGACCTGGCTGAGGCTGATGATGAGCTGATGGCTGCCCTTCGCGGTGCGAGTTCGCCCGAGGAAGTTGTCCTGATAGCCGGGCAACACGGCGTTCGGATCGAAGCAGCCGATATCAGTACCGGCCCCGGCGGGCAGGACCCGGAGTTGTCGGACGCCGATCTTGCCGCAGCCGCCGGGGGAGGGCATCCGAAGTACTCCACGTTTGACTACGCCTGTCCTCTGGGGGACTCCTGATCGAGATTCCCCGAAGGACGGGCACGGGGTCTCGAAACCAGCAGCCAGCCACCACGCACGGCCACTAGGCTGCGGCCGTGCAACTGATCATCTTCAGTGCCCTGGTCTTGGTGTTCGCCCTGGCGGGACTCCGATTCGACCGCGTGAACATCACCGCGCCGATGGTGTTCTTGGCTTCCGGTGTGGTCATTTTCGGGCTGATCGACAAACTCAACGTCGACAGCACAGTGGTCCACCTCCTCGCCGAACTCGCGTTGGTGGTGGTGCTCTTCCACGACGCCTCCACTGTTCAGCTTCGCAAGTTGAAGGCGGACGCCGGCGTTCCCGTCCGCCTGTTGGCCATCGGTTTCCCGCTGGCCCTGGCGACCACGACCGCAGTGGCAGTTCTAGCCTTCCCTGCCCTGGGCATTGCAGGTGCGGTGTTGTTGGCCGCTTCTGTCACGCCCACCGATGCCGGGCTGGGAGCCCCCACCGTGCTCAACCCTTCGGTCCCGGTTCGAATCAGACGAGCGCTGAACGTCGAGAGCGGACTCAACGACGGACTCGCCACCCCCCTGGTGCTCTTCGCGCTCGCGGTGCTGGCAGCTGAGGAAGGTGCCGGGGATCACAGCCTGCTGAATCTGGCGATCGTCCCGGCGGCTCTGGCGTTGGTCGTGGCGATCGCCGTCGGAGCCGTAGGCGCCTGGGCCATCGACCTGTCTGAACGCACCGGTTCCAGTTCCGCCGCAAGTCGGTCGGTGGCGCTGCTTGCGGTTCCATTTCTAGGGTTTGGTGTCGCCAGCTTTGTCGGCGCGAACGCCTTCATCACGGCGTTCGTCGCGGGATTGGTCTTCGGCGGAATGTCCAGGACAAACCGGACCCAACCGGAGACCAGCGGCACCCTCGAGATCGCGGCCGACCTGCTCGGCTACGTGGTGTGGTTCATGGCTGGGGGGCTGGCAGTACTCGTACTGCAGAGCGGGTTCGAATGGCAGTGGCTGGTGGCAGCCGTGGCCGTTCTGACGATTCTGAGGATGATCCCAGTAGCCGTCAGCCTCATCGGCGTCGGATTCGGGACACCAACCGTCCTATTCATCGGCTGGTTCGGCCCGCGCGGCCTGGCGACAGTGGTTTTCGCCCTGCTGTCGGTTGAAGAACTCGGTTCATCGAGCCCGGCGATGCCCGACTACCTCGGCATCCTGACGCTCACGGTGCTATTGAGCGTCTTCGCCCATGGGATCTCGGCGGGCCCGCTTTCGGCCCGATATTCCGAATGGGTAGCACGAACGGCGCCCGCGGCCGAAACCGCGGACGCCGCTCGCCCCAGAACTCGTTTCCGCGCCGCCGTCGGGCGCCGCTAGGCTGCCCCGTCTAGGACAGCGCCTTCGCCTTCAGGGAGTCGAACTCCGCCTGGGTGATGGTCCCCGCATCCAGCAGAGCCTTCGCCGACGCAATCTGGTCGGCAGCCGAGGTGTCGCTGCCGGCAACCGACTTGATGTACTCCGCCTGGGCGGCCTGCATCTCCTTCTGCTGCTCCATCGCACGCTTTGACATGCCGCCACCCCGAACGATCAGGTAGAGCAGCACCCCCAACCAGGGCAGGACGATGACCACGATCACCCAAATGGTCTTCGCGACGCCGCCGATGTCGTGACTGCGGAAGATGTCGCTGAAGACCCAGAACAGCAACAAGAGCCAGGCGAAGAACAGGAAGAACTCGAGCAGGGCCAGCAGGAACGATCCGTTGTCGTTGAACATAACTTCGCTTTCTCTAGGGGTCTGCAGGTGTCTGCATCAAAGGTCGCGGAGGTGCAGGGGTCTGCTAACAGCCAATCTGCATCCGCGCGAACACCGGACATCGTACAAGTGGGGTTCCGACGGGTGTGGCGGCGCCACACCCGGCACTCTGGCTGTGCCCCGGTGCCACCTCTGGCTAGCCTGAAGGAGGATGACCTGGAATGTCGCGCAGCACCCCGCGGTCGACGGAAGGAACGACGTGACCGAAGCCATGACGTCCACTGCCGGACGGCCGGAAACCCCCCCTGCCGGGTTCTTCGCGAGGGCCAACATGACTTGGCAGGTAGTCGGCGGCTGCCTGCTGGCACCGATCATCCTGACGGTTCTGATCACCGCCCGGTTTCAGGGGTGGGACATTCCGACGTACACATGGTTGCTGTGGTTGCAGTTGCCGATCCTGATGGTGCACGAGTTTGAGGAGTATGTGTTCCCCGGCGGGTTCAAGTCCTTCTTCAACCACGACACCGTCTTCGCATCGCCCGAGCCGGGCGACGACACACCACTGAGCGAAGGCTACGTATTCTTCGTCAACATCGTCACGGTGTGGGGTTGGGCGATCGCGGGAGCACTGCTGGCCGGTGTCGCCCCATGGGTCGGCTTTGGATTGGTCGTGTTCAACGCAGGAGTGAACTGCGTGCAGCACACGGTGCTCTTCCAGATCAAGCACGAGGGCTACAACCCCGGATTGATCACGACCATGCTCCTGCTGTTGCCCTTCAGCACCTTCATCACGATCTACGTCGTCCAGAATCATGTGCTGTCCGGGTGGCAGTGGGCCCTCTCCATCGTCCTGGGGCTCGGGGTGGTCGTTGGATTCGCGGCAATCACCGGGAGTCGCAGGCACAAGAGCGCCTAGGGGAAACGATGGGGGTAAGCATGGCGCCGATTCGGATCTTCCTCGTCGATGATCATGAGGTCGTCCGTCGAGGCCTGGCCGCCTTGTTCGATGGGACCGATGGGCTCGAAGTCGTCGGGGAGGCGGCAACCGCTTCCTCAGCCGTTGAACGCATCAAGGCTACGGAGCCCGATGTGGTGGTGCTGGATGTGAGGCTGCCCGACGGCAGCGGCGTCGAGGTGTGCAGAGAGGTGCGCGCGAGCCAGCCCTCCGTATCCATCCTGATCCTCACGTCCTACTCCGACGACGAGGCGAAGTTGGACACGTACCTCGCCGGCGCCCAGGGTTACTACCTTAAGGAGGTCGATGGACCAGCACTGATCGCGGCGGTGCACACAGTCGCCTCAGGGGGTTCGTTGTGGCCAGAGGGGGAACTGGAGCGCCTGCAAAGGGAGCTCTCCTCTTCGAGTGAGGATGATCGACTGAGCAGCCTCACCTCACAGGAACGCCGCGTCCTTGAACTGATCGGCCTGGGGATGAGCAACCGGGAGATCGCGAACGAGATGTTCCTCGCCGAGAAGACGGTGAAGAACTATGCGAGTTCGATCTTCGCGAAACTCAACGTCTCGCGCAGGACGCAGGCCATGGCCTTCTCGCCGAGGTACGGCAAACGCGGGCGCCCGTGATCTGAGGCTTCGGTCAGGGACACCTCGCCCACCAGGTGAGAACGGTCGTATCGCGCACCCGATCAAGAGAGCTGTCGCCGCCGAGTTCACGTGCACGGGTGCGCAGGTTGGCCAGTCCCGACTGCCGAGCGGGCGCCGCAGGATCGAACGAACCGTCGTCCTTGATCCGGACTCTGAGAACCCCGTCCTTCACCCGGAGGGCAACCTTCACGCGAGTGCAGTCCGCATGCCGCGCGGCATTGCTCAGCCCCTCCGCCACAGCAGCCGCGACCGCGTCAACGAGTTCACGGGAGAAGAGCTCGGTACCACCGGAATCGAA
>CAYMPK010000051.1:0-12743 GCA_964392145.1 uncultured Actinomycetes bacterium
AGATGGCTGGCGTACTCAGGATCCAGCGCATGCTCCGCGTCGATGAACGCGGCGATTCCGCCGGCCGCCTGGGCGCTGGCGATTGCATGCAGGGCAACTGTCGTCTTACCGGAGGACTCGGGCCCGTAAATCTCCACGACTCGGCCTCGCGGAAGGCCGCCGATGCCGAGGGCAATGTCCAGCGCGATCGCACCCGTCGGAATCACCTCGACCGGCGGCCTACCCTCGTCCCCGAGGCGCATGACCGAACCCTTGCCGAACTGCTTCTCGATGTTACCCAGCGCGGCATCGAGCGCCTTCTCGCGATCGGCAGGCTTGCCAGGGCCCTGGGCGGGGCGTCCATAGTTGCTGGCCATGAGGTCTCCTGTCGTTATCGGGCGCCTGGTCGGCACCCACTGCTGGAACCGTAGGACGACCCTCCGACATTCACCAGACTCCGGCGAACACCTGTGGACGTCCCGTTGAAGACACCCTAGACGAACACTTGTTCGATTGTCTGCAGTTTCATACGGCGATTCTCACCGGGACTGTTCAGCGGTGTTTGGCCGGCAAATCGAGGTGCGCGTACACGGCCCGCCACACGACTCCGGTGTCCTCACCGGCATCGAGGGCCTCTCGCACCGTGCGTCCACCGAGCTCGGCAATGACCTGACTGTCCGCCCAGTACCCGGCGTATCCGGCGCCGAGGACATCCGCCATCCGATCCCAGAACTCGGTCAACCGCATGTCACCAAGTCTGCCTCAGGCCCCCAGCCACCTGACATGGGACCGTGTCGGAGCCGCCGGGCAGGATGGTCCCGTGGACGACACCGGAGCAGCCGACCCGCTGACCTCCATGTCACCTGCCGCACAGGCCTGGTTCCGGCGCGCTTTCGAGGCGCCCACACCTGCCCAGGTGGGCGCCTGGTCCGCTATCGCCGCCGGCGAGCACACCCTGGTCATCGCTCCCACCGGTTCGGGCAAGACCCTGGCCGCGTTCCTCTCGGCGCTCGATCGACTGGCCACCGAGGCCACGCCCGAGAAGTCCCGGCGCACCCGGGTCCTCTACATCTCCCCCCTCAAGGCGCTTGCAGTGGACGTGCAGCGCAACCTGCGCGCCCCGTTGGCCGGTCTGCGCCAGGAGTCGGCCAGGGCTGGTCGTCCCGAGCCCGATATCCGGATCGGCGTTCGGACTGGCGACACCCCGCCGGCAGAGCGTCGCCGCCTCGTCAGCAGACCCCCGGACATCCTCATCACCACGCCGGAATCCCTCTTCCTCATGCTGACGTCCAGCGCACGCGAGTCGCTGCGATCCGTCGACACGGTGATCATCGACGAGATCCATGCCGTGGCCGGGACCAAGCGGGGCTCACATCTGGCACTGTCCCTGGAGAGGCTCGAGGAACTACTCGACCGTCCCGCGCAGCGGATCGGCCTCTCGGCGACGGTCCGGCCCCCGGAGGAGGTCGCGAGGTTCCTGACCGGTGGCCGTCCCGCGCGGGTGGTGCACGCGCCGGTCGACAAGGACCTGCTCATAGATGTCGTCGTGCCGGTTGAGGACATGACGATGCCGACAGCAGCTGCAGCCTTCGCAACGTCCGGTCCTGATCCCGACCTCGACCTCGACGCGACAGCGCCACCTTCTCCGGATGGGACGGCGCAACAGTCGATCTGGCCCCACGTCGAGGCCAAGGTGCTCGACCTGATCGAGGAGCACACCTCCACATTGGTGTTCGCGAATTCGCGAAGGCTGGCCGAACGTCTGACCGGGCGGTTGAACGAGTTGGCCTCGGAACGGACCGGGACCTCCGTCGTGGTGGCACGCGCCCACCACGGCTCGGTCAGCAAGGAGCAGCGCGGCTTGATCGAGGAGGATCTCAAGGCTGGGCGACTCCCGGCCGTGGTCGCCACGAGCAGCCTCGAGCTGGGCATAGACATGGGGGCGATCGACCTGGTCGTCCAGGTGGAGTCACCACCTTCGGTGGCCTCGGGGTTGCAGCGCGTCGGGCGGGCCGGCCATCAGGTTGGGGCCGCCAGCAAAGGAATCATCTTCCCCAAGTTCCGTGGCGATCTTGTGCAGTCGGCCGTCGTGAGCACGATGATGACGCAGCGCCGTATCGAAGCCTTGGCGATTCCGCAGAACCCCTTGGACGTACTGGCCCAACAGGTGATCGCCGCCGTCTCGATGGACGAATGGGAGGTCGGCCCGCTGTTGGACGTGATCCGGCGTTCCGCCCCGTTCGCCGAGCTCCCCGACAGCGCCTACGAGGCGGTGCTGGATCTGGTATCGGGGCGCTACCCCTCCGACGAGTTCGCCGAGCTACGACCGCGGGTGGTGTGGAACCGGCAGAGCGGAACCCTGACGGCTAGGCCGGGTGCCCAACGCCTGGCGGTGACATCCGGCGGCACCATCCCGGACCGCGGGTTGTTCGGGGTTTTCCTCGTCGGTGCCGGTACAAACCGGGTGGGCGAACTGGATGAGGAGATGGTCTACGAGTCCCGCATCGGAGACGTCTTCGCGCTGGGGGCGAGTAGCTGGCGGATCGAGGAGATCACCCACGACCGAGTGCTGGTCTCCCCAGCCCCGGGGCAGCCGGGCCGGATGCCCTTCTGGCACGGCGACACTCTCGGTCGTTCGGCGGAGTTGGGCTCCGCTCTCGGGGCATTCGTTCGGGAGACCGCCGACTCTCCTGCTGGCGATGCCCGTGGGTATCTCTCCGCGGCCGGGCTCGACGACCTCGCCTCGACGAATCTGCTGACCTATCTGTCGGAGCAGCGCGCCGCCACCGGGCGGCTGCCCGATGACCGAACGGTGATCATCGAACGATTCCGGGACGAACTCGGCGACTGGCAGGTCGTGATCCACTCCCCATTCGGAGCCCGGGTTCACGCCCCCTGGGCACTCGCGATCGGATCGCGGCTGCGGGCCAGTCTCGGCATGGACGCTTCGGTGTTCCATGCCGACGACGGGGTGGTGCTTAGGATCGCCGATACGGATGATGCCGGCATCTGGGCCACCATAACGGACGCGGTGCTGGTGGATCCCGACGAGATCGTCGGCCTGGTGACTGAGGAGTTGGGCGGGAGCGCGCTGTTCGCGGCGCGGTTCCGGGAATGTGCGGCCCGGGCGTTGCTCCTGCCCAAGCGGGATCCGGGTAAACGCGCGCCACTGTGGCAACAACGGCAGCGAAGCGCCCAACTCCTGTCAGTGGCCTCGCGATATGCGACCTTCCCGATCGTGCTGGAAACGGTCCGCGAGTGCATGCAGGACATCTTCGACATCACCGCGCTGCAGGAAGTTCTGACCGGGCTCGACAGCGGTCGGATCCGGCTGCACGAATGCGAGACGGCGAGGCCCAGCCCGTTCGCCACGTCGCTGCTGTTCGGCTACGTCGCGGCGTACCTGTACGAGGGTGACTCGCCACTTGCCGAACGTCGAGCCCAGGCTCTCACGTTGGACGCAGGACTGCTGGCGGAACTTCTCGGAGAGACCGAACTGCGCGATCTTCTGGACCCCGGTGCGGTCGAGGCGGTGGAGGCCGAGGTGGCCTGGCTTACCCCCGAGCGCCGCCTTCGTGACGCCGAGGCGGTTGCGGATGCGTTGCGGGTGCTCGGTCCCATGACCCTCGAGGAACTGACGATCCGCGGCGCTTCGCCCGACTGGATAAGGGCCCTCGTCGATGCCCGACGCGCCATCCGATTCACGCTGGCCGGCGACAGGTATGCCGCCATCGAGGACTCCGGTCGACTGCGGGACGCGCTCGGTGTTGCCCTGCCAGTGGGGATTCCCCACGCGTTCACCGAACCCGTTGCCGATCCCCTCGGCGACCTGGTCAGCCGCTACGCGCGAACTCACGGGCCGTTCACCACCTCGGCGTTGGCCGCCCACTTCGGGATCGGGCCAGCGGTCGCTGCCGCTGCCCTGACGTCCCTGGCCGAACGCGGCCGAGTGTCCACGGGGCAGTTCCGACCCGGCGGCTCCGGAACGGAGTGGTGCGATGCGGAGGTGCTCCGAAGGATCCGCAGGCGCAGCGTGGCGGCTCTCCGGGCACAGGCCGAGCCGGTGTCCCAGCAGGTCTATGCAGACTTCCTACCCACGTGGCAGCACCTGCGGCAGCCCGAACATGGTTCCGAGGGCCTGCTGCGGGTCATCGAACAACTCGCCGGGGTGCCGTTGGCCGCGAGCACCCTGGAGACGCTGGTGCTACCGGGACGGGTTGTGGACTACTCGCCAGCCATGCTCGACGAACTGACCTCCAGCGGCGAGGTGCTGTGGGCCGGTGCGGGATCCCTTCCCCACAACGACGGCTGGCTGGTGCTCACGCCTGCCGATCTGCCCGAGCTGTTGCCTCTGCCCAATGAAGTGGCCGGTGATCTTGCGAACGCCGTGGTGACCGAATTGGCCGGCGGCGGCGGCTGGTTCCTGCACGAGATCACGGCCCGACTGGGACAGCGCCTGACGGCGATTCCGGAAGAGGACGAGATGCAACGCGTCATGCTGGACCTGATGTGGGCGGGTCTGGTCACCAACGATTCGCTGAGTCCGGTCCGTAGAGGCTCATCGAGGCCGCGACAGCGAGCGGCGCCCCGTCCACGACGCGCCGGCGGCCGGTACCCGCGCCACCCACGTCGGGAGGTGGCCGCCCTGCCTGGCCGATGGTCCATCGTCGACCGGAGCCAGATCGACCCAACCGTTCGGGCCACGTCGCTAGTGACCACGATGCTGGATCGCCACGGCGTCCTCACCCGCTCCGCATTCGGCGTCGAACGCATGGCAGGTGGATTCGCCGCGGCCTACCGGGTGCTCACGGCCATGGAAGAGACCGGTCGCTGCATCCGCACTTATGCCGTCGAGGGTCTCGGCGCCGCCCAGTTCACCCGGGCGAGCACTGTCGATCGCCTCCGAGCGAGCGCCGACCAGATAGACAAACCAAGCGGGGTTCCGATCGTCCTTGCGGCAACCGACCCCGCCCAGCCCTACGGCGCAGCGCTGCCCTGGCCCCGACGCGCCGGGCAGGACATCGGTCACCGACCCGGCCGGAAATCCGGCGCTGTGGTCGTTCTACGCGGCGGCGACCTCGTGGCCTACCTCGAACGGGGAGGTCGCAGCCTCCTGACCTGGAAGGCACCTGATCCTGGGGTTCTCACGGCACTGGCCGACCAGGTGAGAAGGGGACGAATCCCATCGCTGACCGTGCAGCGGATCGACGGCGAGGAGGCCCAAAACTCCGGCCTTGCCGCCGCCCTCGTCGAGGCCGGCTTCCGACTCACGCCCCGAGGTCTCCGGCTCCGCTCCGGTACCGCGTGACTCCTCCGGTGCTGCGACGCTAGGAGCCAGAGGACGCTAGGAGCCGTGACGCCCCCGGCTGATCCAGTTGGCGCCGGCGGACTGCCACTGCCAATTCCACTCCTCGAGTGAGGCCAGGGCAGTGACCATCACCTGGGCACTGACCGGGTCACCTGCGGTGAGGATTGGTATCCGGCCGCGGGCATTCACGATGCACATGGACAGCCCGTCAATCACCCGGGAAACGCTCTCGGCAACCTCCAGCCAACCGTCCCAGGGCGGTCCAATCTCGCTCTGAGCCGCAACGGTGGCCGGACGGCCGTCGGGAGCGACACCGAGGGCGGCACTTCGATGGGCGACAACGTCAGCGGTTCGCCCCAGAGACTCCCGCAGCTCGTAGAAGGAACGACGGAGATCCTGGGCGTTCGTGCCTACCACGGTCCAACCGGCCTGTTGGGCCAGTTCTCGGACAGCCAGCACGTCCACGAGGGTTGCCTGCAGGGCGGTCGCGCAAGCCTCGCTGTCGGAATCGGACAGCGGCGAGTGGATGACTGCCATGGGTGGGCCCGACTACGCGACGCGCGTCGGACCGCGACGCTCATCGTCGGCGACCTTGTCGCTGACCGAGCGAAGAACATCGGAGAGGGGAACTTGCAGGGCTCCGCAGATCGCGGCGAGGAGTTCGCTGGAGGCCTCTTTCTGGCCGCGTTCGACCTCACTGAGATAGCCGAGCGACACGCGTGCCGCCCCGCTGACGTCGCGCAGGGTCCGACCTTGTCCGAGTCGGCGCTCACGCAGTTCATCACCGATCATCGTTCGAAGAACGACCATGTCAACCTCCTGCGCCAACGGTACCGTGACCTCTGAGACACCACATCCCATGGGCGGCCCGACATCGGATTCGAGAAGCCACCTGAAGTGCCCAACCGGCCCTTGGCACGAGGTATTCCCACCGATCAGCCAGGAGCCGAGATTGTGTCGGAAATCATCTGGAGCGCCAGTTCGACGGTCTGCGCCCGGATTTCCGACCTATCCCCGCTGAACTGCGCGCCACGCACCTCTGAGATGCCGTTGGCGAGATCGGCGACCGCCACGAAAACGGTGCCGACAGCAGCGCCGGCCAACGGTTCCGGACCGGCGACGCCAGTGGTAGCCGCAGCGACGTCCGCGCCGAACAACGATGCGGCGTGGGCCGCCATGCTGGCGGCCACCTCGGGATCGACTGGCCCCCGCTGCGCCACGAGACCGGCTTCGACCCCGAGGACTTGCACCTTCGTTTCGGTGGCGTAGGTGACTATCCCGCCGCGGAACACCAGGGAAGCACCGCTCACGTCGACGAAGGCCGCCGCGAGTAGCCCACCGGTGAGGGACTCCGCCACGGCCAGGGTTCGGCCTTGCCCCGCCAGACGGTCCAAGATGCTGTTCACCGTCACGTCGTACCTTCCTCCCCCGCGACGCCGTCGGCGTCCCGCTCGATGCCCGCCGCCCGCAGTCGCCAGGCGCGAACGGCATAGTCCACACCCGTCAGCACCGTGAGCACGACCGCCACCCCCATCACCCAGGTCGACACCGTTCGGGCGGTGCCGGTCAGGGGCAGCAGGTACAACATGATCGCCAGGATCTGCACCACGGTCTTCGCCTTGCCCCCGCGGCTGGCGGCGATGACCCCGTCGCGGATGACCCAGAAGCGCATCAGAGTCACCAGGATCTCCCTGCCCAGGATGACTATGGTCACCCACCACGAGAGCTGACCCAGGATGCTCAGGCCTACTAGTGCCATGCCGGTCAACAGTTTGTCGGCAATTGGATCGGCGATCTTTCCGAAGGATGTGACCAGGTTCTTCTTGCGCGCCAGGTATCCGTCGACGAAATCGGTGAGGGAGGCGACGGCGAAGATCAGTGTTGCGATGATTCGGGCCAGCACCGACGTGCCGTCCTCCCAGAGGAGGGCGATAGCGAACGGCACGACGAGGATCAGGCGCAGCAGGGTCAGGAAATTTGGCAGGTTGCGCCAACTCGAGGGACTCACCGGGTAGGCGATCGCGTCCGTCCGGGTCATGGCACTCGCCGCCCGACGAGGTCGACACCGTCGGTCGCCGTGAACTGCACATCCACGACATCTCCGACCTGCAGCGGCCGTCCCTCAGCCTCGGGAGAAGTCGGCACCAGGGTGCCGGCGTCCTCTGGCCCCTGGTGCTCGGCCCTTCCTTCAGCGACACCATCGACGATGCGCTCAATGAGGACCCGGGACCGGGCACCCACTCGCGCCTCCGCCCGATCGGCCATCAGGACCTGCGCCAGGTCGGCGAGGTCCTGGGCACGCTCGCGCACGAGCTGCGGGTCGCACTTGTCGTCGAATCCGGCGGCCTCGGTGCCGTCCTCGTCGGAGTAGCCGAAAATGCCGATGGCGTCCAGGTCGGCCGCGACGAGGAACCTTCGCAGTTCCTCCACGTCGTCTTCGGTCTCGCCGGGGAAGCCAACGATGAAGTTGGAGCGGATCCCGGCCTCGGGCGCGACCGCTCGGATCCGGGCCAGTAGGTCGAGGAAGGCGGCTGATCCGCCGAACCGACGCATCCGACGCAACACGGACGGGCTGGCGTGTTGGAAGCTGAGGTCGAAGTACCGGGCTACCCCAGGGGTTGAGGCGATCACGTCGACCAGACCCGGACGCATCTCGGCGGGCTGAAGGTACGACACCCGCACCCAGTCCAGTCCGGCCCTGGAGCCTAGTTCCGGGAGCAGTGACTCCAATAGCCGGAGATCCCCGAGGTCCTTGCCGTAGGAGGTGGAATTCTCGCTGACGAGGACGACCTCGCGCACCCCGCCCGCGGCGAGGGCCCGTACCTCTGCAACCACGTCTGTGGGTCGACGGGACACCAATGAGCCCCGGAACGCCGGGATCGCACAGAACGAGCAGCGCCGATCGCAACCAGAGGCCAGTTTGACGGGGGTGCTGGGGCCCGTGGCGATCCGGCGACGCCCCAGGATCCCGTGCCCCGGTGCCGGCAACTCCGCGTCGGCCCGGTCCACCGGGGCGATGGGGAGCAACTGTCGACGATCGCGTGGCTCGTGCGTAGCGATGGGTCGCCCCTCGACGATATCCAGCAACCGGGCATCGATGTCGTCGTAGTCGTCGAAGCCCAGCACGGTGGCTTCCGGCAATTCGGCTGCCAGACTCGTCCCGTAGCGCTCCGCCAGGCAGCCGACGGCGACTACCGGCTTCCCATAGTCGCCCGCCGCCAACAGGGTTTCGATGCTGTCGCGCTTGGCCTGCTCGACGAAGCCGCAGGTGTTGACCATGACGACCTCGGCGGTTTCGGGATCCTCCGCCAACTCCCAACCCTCGGCCGCCAGCCGATCGGCCAACTCCTCGGAGTCGACCTCGTTACGGGCGCAGCCGAGCGTGATCAGCGACACCCGACGGGCATTGCCGGCTGCGGTCATGCAATCGACCCTAGGGCCCTCGCGGGTTGACGTGCAGGAATTCGCCTGGCGCGGCTCAACCTGTTCAGCTGCGCAGGGCGGCCAAGATGCCAGGCAGGTCATCGTTGGTGACGAGGACCTCGCGGGCCTTGCTGCCTTCGCTGGGGCCGACGATCCCCCGACTCTCCATCAGGTCCATCAGTCGCCCCGCCTTCGCGAAGCCGACCCGCAACTTGCGTTGAAGCATCGAGGTGGACCCGAACTGGGTGGTGACGACGAGTTCGATGGCCGAACACAACAGATCCAGATCGTCGCCGACTTCCTCCTCGATCTCCCTGGAACCTCGGGCGGCGGCCGCCACGTCGTCGCGGTAGACGGGCTGCATCTGGTCCTTGCAGTGGTTGACCACCGCCGCGATCTCGTGCGCTGGTATGAAAGCCCCCTGCAGACGCATGGGCTTGCTCGCACCCATCGGGAGGAAGAGCCCATCACCCTGCCCGACCAACTTGTCAGCACCCGGCTGATCGAGGATCACACGACTGTCGGTGACGCTCGAGGTCGCGAACGCCAGCCGGCTCGGCACGTTCGCCTTGATCAGTCCGGTCACGACGTCGACCGACGGCCGCTGCGTGGCCAGGACGAGGTGGATGCCGGCAGCACGGGCCAACTGGGTGATGCGGACGATCGCGTCCTCGACATCCCTCGGGGCGACCATCATCAGGTCAGCGAGCTCGTCGACGATCACCAGCAGGTACGGGTAGATGGTGAGGACCCTCTCGCTGCCGGGCGGTGGTGCGATCTTGCCTGCGCGCACAGCGCGATTGAAGTCGTCGATGTGTCGAAACCCGAAGGCCGCCAGATCGTCGTAGCGGGCGTCCATCTCCTTGACGACCCACTGCAGGGCATCGGCCGCGCGCTTGGGGTTGGTGATGATCGGAGTGATCAGGTGTGGCACACCTTCGTAGGCCGTCAGTTCCACGCGCTTCGGATCGACAAGCACGAGTCGCACCTCGTCGGGGGTGGACCGCATGAGCACCGACGTGATCAGGGTATTGATGCAGCTCGACTTGCCGGCGCCTGTAGCGCCCGCCACGAGGAGGTGGGGCATCTTGGCCAGGTTGGCACAGATGAAACCACCTTCGACGTCCTTGCCCAGTCCGACCACCATCGGGTGGTGATCGCTGACCGCCGCCCGGCTGCGCAGGACATCGGCCAGCGACACGATCTCGCGGTCGGTGTTGGGGATCTCGATTCCGATGGCGGACTTGCCCGGGATGGGCGACAGGATTCGCACATCGGCGCTGGCGACCGAGTAGGCGATGTTCTTGCTCAGGGCGGTGACCCGCTCCACCTTGACCCCGGGGCCGAGTTCCACCTCATAGCGGGTGACGGTGGGGCCTCGGGTGAATCCCGTGACGCGCGCGTCGATCTCGAACTGCTCCAGCACTTCAGTCAACGCCGCGACGACCCGCTCGTTGGCCTTCGTTGCCGACTTCGGCGGTGGCCCTGGCAGCAGCAGGCCCGGATCGGGCAGCTGGTAGACGATGTCGCCCGCGAGGGCCAACTGCTCTGCCCTGGGTGGCGAAACGGGCTCCGGCATCGGGTCGTCGAGGATCTCCGGGGCCGCTTCCAACCCCATCACGAGATCGACCGGGTCGAGTTCGTGCTCCACTACTGGCGGTGCGTCCGGATCGCTGGCCACCGGAGAGTCGAAGGGTGCCGGTCCGCTGACGACCACCGGATCCTCCCTGCTCCCGGCACGCACCAACCGACCCGATCCGGGCTTGGACAACCCGGCCTGGCGCTCCCGCAGGGCGTGCCAGCCGCGTCTGAGGGTCTGGCCCACGACTTTGGGAGGGGTGCTGGTGATCAGCAGAGCAGAGATACCGAACAGCAGGAGCATGACCACCAGGGTGAGCCAGGCCCCGAGCAGCGCCACAAGTGGAGCGGTCGCCGCCCAGCCGATCCAGCCGCCGGCCGCGCGCATCGCGTCGGCGCCCCCGCTCGGGTTGGGTGCGCCCTTGGCGCAGTGCCACACCCCTAGGGCCGATACAACTGCCAGTACCCAGCCGAGCACCACCGAACGCGGTGTCCGGGAGTCGGGATTGCGCCAGACATGCCAGGCGCCTGCGAAAAGCCCGAAAGGCACAGCGAAAGCGAGCACGCCGAAGGCTCCGACCACCAGGTAGTCGACGATTCCACGCAGGAATCCACCGAGGCCCCACCACACCACCAGCGCGATGAGCACGCCCGCGAGGAACAGCGCGAAGCCGATTCCGTCCCGACGACGCAAAGGGTCGGTATCGGCGCGCGTCAATCGACGCAGGGTCGAGCCGCAGGCAACCGCGAATGCCATCCAGATGGACCGCACAGCGCGGCCGAGGCCGCGCACAACGGCGGCGATGCCGCCGCCACCGGACCCTGACTTCTTCGACCGGCTGGTCCTCGACGGCGACGTACCCGACCTCGACGCACGGGTGCTCGGTTTGCGGGCGCTGCCGGATGCACCGGCACTCCCTCGTTTGGCAGTCCTGGAGGACGGCGTTTTCGTCGCCATGTCGCGAGACTAGTCGCCACCCCCGACCGCTGTAGCCGCAACACGCAGGCCGAGGGCCCCGCTGGGCGTGGCGCGGATCACATGTTGGGGTCTTGAGGGCGGCCTATTCCTCCACGACCACCGGCAGGATCATCGGCCGACGCCGGTGCTTGGACGACACCCACCGTCCCACCGTTCGCCGGATGGTCTGCTGAAGCTGATGGCGTTCGCCCGATCCATCGGCCATCGCCTTCTCCAGAGCGGCGACCACATCGACACTGATCTCATCGAAGATGTCATCGTCCTCGCTGAATCCGCGGCCGTGGAACTCCGGACCCATCAGGACCTTGCCCGCGGACGCGTCGACCGCCACGAAGATCGAGATGAAGCCCTCCTCGCCCAGGATCCGACGATCAGTGAGCGCAGCTTCGGTGATGTCACCAACCGACGACCCGTCCACGTAGATGTAGCCGCACGGTACGACCCCGACAACCCTGGCGACCCCGTCGACCAGATCCACCACCATGCCGTCGTCGACAACGACGATTCGATCGGCGGGCACACCGGCTTTCACAGCGAGGGCGGCGTTGGCCCGCAGATGGCGCGGTTCACCGTGCACGGGCATCACGTTGCGGGGTTTGACGACGTTGTAGATGTAGAGCAACTCGCCGGCGGCGGCGTGACCGGACACGTGCACGAAGGCATTTCCCTGGTGCACGACCTTCACACCGAGGGTGGCCAGCCCGTTGATCACCCGATTCACGGCGTTCTCGTTCCCCGGGATCATCGAGGAGGCCAGGATCACCGTGTCTTCCTCGCCGACGGTGATCACATGGTCGCGGTGGGCGATCCGCGACAGTGCGGCCATCGGTTCCCCCTGCGAGCCGGTGCAAACCAGCACCACCTCGTCCGGAGGGAGATCGGCCATCTTGTCGCTGGAAACCAGCAGGTTCGGTGGCACCCGCAGGTAGCCCAGGTCGCGGGCCACATTCATCGTCCGCACCATGGATCGACCGACGAAGGCGACACGACGTCCATGCGCCGCGGCCGCGTCGATCACCTGCTGCACTCGGTGGATGTGCGAGGCGAAACAGGCGACCACCACCCGCCCTTCGCTCTCATCGAAGGTCTGCTCCAGCACCCCGAGGATCTCTCGCTCACCGCGGACGAAGCCGGACACCTCCGCGTTGGTGGAGTCCACCATCAGCAGGTCCACCCCGGCGTCACCGAGCCGGGCCAACGCGTTCAGGTCCGTGATTCGGCCGTCCAGTGGCAACTGATCCATCTTGAAGTCACCGGTATGGATGACGACGCCGGCCTCGGTCGTGATGGCCACGGCAAGGGCATCCGGGATCGAGTGGTTCACGGCCACGAATTCCAGCCCGAACGGACCGATCTGTTCGTGCTGACCCTCGCGCACCTCGAGGGTGTAGGGCTTGATCCGGTGCTCCCGCAGTTTCGCTTCCAGCAGCGCCAGCGTGAGCCAGGCTGCCCCGTGGGTCATGAACGCAAACACCG
>CAYMPK010000051.1:12753-13749 GCA_964392145.1 uncultured Actinomycetes bacterium
CGCCAGCGTGAGCCGGGAGCCGATGAGCGGGATGTCGCCTCGTTCACGCAGCAGATAGGGCACTCCGCCGATGTGGTCCTCGTGCGCATGGGTGAGCACGATGGCCTCAATGTCTTCCAACCTGTCCCGCAGATAGTCGAAGTCGGGCAGGATCAGGTCGACTCCTGGCTGATCCTCCTCCGGGAACAGCACCCCACAGTCGACGATGAGCAGCTTGCCCGCGAACTCGAACACCGCCATGTTGCGCCCGATCTCGCCCAACCCACCCAGTGGAATGATGCGCAATCCACCCTCGGGCAGAGGTGGCGGAAAAGTGAGCGCGGGGTGCGGGTGCGCGGCGCCACTCACGTTGAGGTCCGGACATCGGCTTCGGCCAGGTCTGCCGCCAAAGCCGCCAGTTGATCCTCGTCCGCGGGTAGCAGCGGCAGCCGCGGCGGGCCCGCCGGACGGCCCTGCAGGGACAACGCCGCCTTGGTCAGAGTCACCGCGGGAGCCCGGAAGAGTCCCGTAGCCACTGGAGCCATGGAGAAGAAGATGCTGGTGGCGAGTTCGTGGTCCCCCGCCCGGTAGGCGCGCAGCATCGCCGCGAGCCGGTCGGCCACCAGATGTCCCGTGACGCTCACGAAGCCAGTGGCCCCCAATGAGAGCAACGGCAGATTCAGCGCATCGTCGCCCGAGTACCACAGGAGGTCGGTGGATCGCAGCACCTCTGTCGCGGCGCCGAGATCTGCCTTGGCGTCCTTCACGGCGATGATGCGTGGGTGCTCGGCGGCGAGCAGCAGCGTCTCCACGGCGATGGGCACGCCCGCTCGACCAGGGATGTCGTACAGCATCACGGGCAGTTGCGTGGAGTCGGCCACCGCCCGGAAGTGGGCGAGCAATCCCGCTTGCGACGGCTTGGAGTAGTAGGGGGTCACGACCAACAAGCCGGTGGCGCCGGCGCGCTCGGCGGCCTGCGCCAGCTCGATCGAATGCGACGTGTCGTTGGTGCCGACA
>CAYMPK010000052.1:0-13662 GCA_964392145.1 uncultured Actinomycetes bacterium
TGCGTCCGGGATTCGCGGGCATCGAGAATGAGTTGCTCTACGACCCGAAGACGACGCTGCTGTTCGGTGACGCGAAGGACTCCTTGACAAAGGTCGTCGGCGCAGTCAAAGGTCTGTAGCGGTAATCCGGCGACAGCGCGCCGGCTCGGCGAGCGACCCAGGAGGAGCGGTGGTGCGACCCATGGACGCGGCAGCGCTCGATTTTGCGGTCGCAGCTTGGCGGGAGGAAGGCACCTGGCGGGCCGAAGCGCTGCCCGCCAGGGACGGAACGACCATCGACGGCCTCACCCGATCGCTGCAGGCCTTGCCCGCTGAGTCCGGGGCCATCGCCCTGGTGAGCGTCGCCGATGATTTCTTCCTGATCCTACGGGTGGACGGCACCGGGAGCAGATTGCTGCTCAGCGACGCGGCGACGGCCCACGATTGGCCGTTGGCCGCCGAGGCGCTTGAAGAGCTGGGCCTGGAGTTGCCCGATGACGAGGATGTCGAGGAATTCGAACCGGCCGGAGATCTAGGCCTGCTGGCAGACCTCGGGCTTCCGGCCGCGGAACTCTCACTGCTGTGCCAGGACGGCGACAAGTATCCCGACGAGGTGCTGGCCGCAGTCGCGAAGCAACTCCACTTCGGCGATCAGTTCGACGCGCTCTTCGAGAGCTGAGTCCGCCGGTGCGGATCGACCCCGCCGATGAGGCCGCGATGCGGCGCGCCCTTGAGGTTGGCCGGCGCGCCACTGAGACCGGCGACGTACCGGTTGCTGCCGTGGTGCTCGATTCCGACGGCCGGGAGTTGGCCGTGGCGGCCAACCGCCGCGAAGCCGACGGCGACCCCACCGCGCACGCTGAGATCCTCGCCCTGCGGGCCGCCGCCTCTGTGCACGGCGATGGCTGGCGGCTGGTCGGCTGTACCCTTGTCGTCACCCTGGAGCCGTGCACCATGTGTGCCGGTGCCTTGGTCGCCGCTCGGGTGCAGCGGCTCGTCTACGGCGCCGTGGACGACAAGGCAGGAGCGGTGGGGAGCCTGTGGGATGTCGTACGTGATCCGAGGTTGAACCACCGGGTGGAGGTGGTGCCGCAGGTGCTCGCGGAGGAGTGTTCGCTGATGCTTGCTGAGTTCTTCGCACAGCAGCGCGGGCGACCCTAACAACGCGTAGCCTTCGCCGAGCAGCGCCGGCGACCCTAGCAACGTCGAGGGGCTACTGGTTCAGCAGCAGCGTTATCGTGTGGGTCCGGCCGCCGGCACGTTCCACCGTCACCGTTATGACGCCCTTCTTGGCCAGTCGAGGCGTGAGCGTGAGTCGGGTCCACTTGCCACCCGCAAGCCTGCCGGTGGATGACGGGGTCACCGAGACCCAGGACTGCGGGGCGGTGACCCGCCAGCCGCCAACGGCCTCGCCGCGGTTCACCAGCAGGAGCGTCATCGGCCTGGAGGGCGTCACATGGCAGACGGTGCAGGAGGGGTGTGACGAGATGTACGCAGGGTGGATGGTGCCACGCAACCAGGTGGCATAGCGCGAGATTCGGGTGTAGATCCCCGGGTAGCCAGCCAAGGCGCAGCCCTGTCCGGTGCTGACAACGCCGACCAGGAACCGTCGGCCGGAGACGGTGGCCACGAGCGGCCCACCGGAGTCGCCCTGGCAGGTGTCACGTCCGCCGGAGGGAACCCCGGCACAGATCGACTGCGCACTTCGGAAGTCACTGCTCGGGTACTGGCCGCAGGTTGCGCGGGCTGCGGTGGTCGACATGTTGATGATGTCTACCTGGCGAAGGCGGTCGCTGCCGCCGTTCCACTCGCTGTCCACCGTGCGACCGAAGCCATAGGCACGCAACTGGGCGAACGGTGCGGGCACCGCTCCGTTGGTGTTGATCGCAAGTACCGCGGTGGTCGGCTGCGGTGTTGCCAGCCGTACAAGGGCGACGTCGTTGCTGACGGTGTCGGGATTCCACTCCGGATGGACCGCCACGCGCGTGATCGCGACGCCGGCGCCTGCCCTGGAGGTTGTGGGGTTTCGCCAAGCCCGGCTCTGCGTCGGGTGAACCACGCTCGTCCTGCTCGGTTTCACGCAGTGCGCGGCGGTGACGACCCACGATGGGTCGATCAGGGTCCCGCCGCAGGAGAGCTCGGCCTCATTGCCGTCGATGTTCACGGCCAGGGAGAGTTGCACGAAGAACGGAGTCTGGGACGTTCGCGCCTCGGTGCCGCCCACGACCTGGACTCCGACTGATCCGGGAGTCGGGCTTGGGCTGGGTGCTGGGGTGGCGGCCTGGGAGGTCCCCCCGAGTGTCACCAGTGACGCCACTGCAAGCAGGCCCGCCGTCGCCAGCGAACCCGCTCGCGACGCCAGGCGGGACCCTCTCACCACCTAAGCGTAAGTCACGCCGCCCGCTAATCCCACACCCTTCCCCATACCAGCACAACAAAGCCATGCCCGCCACCTGGAAAGCCGCATATGTGGTGGGATCAGAGGCGTGACCCACCAGATGTACCAACAGTTGAACATTGATCGAGTTCTCCTGCCGGAACTTCTCGCCGACGTGGCTGCTGCGGCAGCGACTGAGCGAGCGTCGCGCCCGCGGTCCCGCGTTGTCTCGACCACTGATCCGTCACGGGCGGGCGACTTCACACTTCCACGGCAGGGGATAGGCGCGGCCGCTGCCCTGGAGCAGGTACTCAGGCGGATAGTCCCGAATCTGCCGGTGGTGGGTGGACCGCGCTACCTCGGTTTCGTCACGGGGGGAGTGACTCCCGCGGCCATGATCGGCGACTGGCTGACAACGCTGGTCGACCAGAACCCGAGCTCCGCTCTGGATGTCGCCGTGCCACTCGCCATCGAGCGGCAGACAGTGGCGATGGTTCGGGAACTCCTGGACCTGCCGACTGAACTGGAAGGCTCCTATGTCACAGGGGCCACCATGTCGAACTTCGTCGGATTGGCCCTGGGCCGGCAATGGATCGGGCATCAGAAGGGTGTCAACGTGGCCGAATCAGGAACGGCCGCCGTACCGGGTGCCCGGATCCTCACCGGCTCAGCCCACTCCAGCATCGCCAAGGCGTCCGCCATGCTCGGGCTGGGTCGATCGAACGTGGTCAGGCTCCCCACGGTCCCCGGCAGGGAGGCGATCGACCTTGACGACTTGGCAGCGGCACTCGAGCGGGCGTCGGGCCCCGTCATCGTGGTCGCGAATGCCGGCACGGTCAACACGGGGGACTTCGACGACGTACGTGGGATCGTGCAACTCAAGCACGAGTTCGACTTCTGGCTTCACGTGGATGCGGCATTCGGTGGATTCGCCGCCGTCTCGCCGGGGTTGGCGCACCAGCTCGACGGCTGGACTGCGGCCGACTCGATATGCGTGGACCTGCACAAGTGGTTGAACGTTCCGTACGACAGCGCCGTCGTCTTCACCCGGCATCCGGAACTTCAGGCCGAGGTGTTCGCCAACTCGGCGGCATATCTGGGAGGTCGGGACGCGCTCGTTTCACCGATCGACATGGTTCCGGAGAACTCCCATCGTTGGCGAGCCCTGCCGGTGCTGTGCACGCTGCTGGCGTACGGCAGCGACGGGTATTGGGAGATCGTGGAGCGCGACTGCAGGCTGGCACGTGAACTGGGGAAGCTCATCGACGGCTCCTCGCAGTTCGAGCTGTTGGCCGAGGTCCGGCTCAACGTCGTGTGCTTCACACTAGCCGGTCGCACCGGTGAGGGGCAGGTCTCCGCCTTCGTGGCCGCCGCTCGCGACGGAGGGCGGGTCTTCGTCACACCGACCGTGCTGGCAGGTCGCCCGGCCGTGCGCGCGGCATTCTGCAATTGGGAGATGACTCGGGAAGATGTGGCGGTGGTCTGGGAGGCGCTGCTCGAAGCAGCCGAGGGGGTCGCGATGAAGTGACGGCCCGCAGCCGAGTGGCTGACCGGGGCGGTGGCTAGGCCGGCATTCCTGAAATCGAGCTCGGCCGTTGGCGGCGGCTACACCGCTGGGAGTAGTGCCAGTACGCCCTTCGATGCTCACCGGAATGGCTGTCCTGGTGGGATGTTTCCTCGCGCCACTACCCGCATTGTGGAGCCATGACAGATGAACCCACACAGAACGTCCCGAACACTCCCCCGAATCCGCCGGCGACCGGAACCCCGGCCGCACCTGCAGTGCCACCAGGAGTACCCCCCACCCCCGGGCAGGTCCCGCCTGCGGGGTACGCGGCACCCGGCGCACCCGGAACCTGGAAGGGCGCGGCAGCCCAAGCGGAAGTCGAACCTCCCGAGGGGTGGCAGGCCGCCTACGTCAAGGCGAACAAGCGCTCGAACATGTGGATGATCTCCACCATCGCGCTGGGCATCACGACCCTGCTGGCCGGCATGCTGGCTCTCGGGCTGGGTGCGTGGGGCCTCAGCGAGGCGGGCTCGAGTCAGAACTCGCACTCCAGGATGGGCGGACCGCGCGGGTTCGACGACGACGGTGACAACTTCCGCGGCGGTGGTCGAGGAAACGATGGCTACCGGACCAACCCGACCCCGACCCCATCGGCCGCGGCGCCGACTGCGACGCCCAGGCCGACCACCACGAGCTGACGCAGTCCGAGGCCGCTGGGGATCCGTTCCCCGAGTGAGCCGCGCGGTCGTCCGGGCCGAAGTTCGGACGCGGTCCCGGAGATGGCGTTGGTCGCAGGTGGCCGATAGGTCATGCTGGTGTCCGTGCCTTACGGTTCTACGCTGCAAGTCGGGCTCGCGCTGGCGTTCCTGAGCGCCGTGACCCTGGTCGTCATGACGTTGACCGGTATTCGGCAACGGCTGGACTTCCTGGGGGCTGCTGCGCGCAGCATCGTGCAGTTGATCCTGGTGGCTCTGGTGGTTGCCTGGGTCTTCCTGCATCCCGCGGGCGCGGTGCTGTACTTGGCCGTCATGCTGGTCGCGGCGACCGCCACCTCCGTCCGCCGCATCGGCCTGACGAGGAGTCGCTTCCCGGTGGTCCTGGCGGCGATCGCGGCCGGCGTAGTGATCGCGGTGTCACCGGTGATGCTGACCGGGGCGCTGCCCCTGGAGGCACGCACCCTGCTGCCCTTCACGGCTCAGATCATCGGCGGTTCCATGACGGCTGTGTCCCTCACCGGGAGCCGGTTCCGCGACGACGTCGCGGCCCAGTGGGACATCGTCGAGGGCTATCTGGCGCTCGGTGCCAACCCCCGCCAGGCAACTGCCGCTGTGGGGCGCAGAGCCGCTGAGCGCTCCTTGATCCCCTCGCTGGACCAGACCCGCAGCGCCGGCCTGGTGGTACTGCCGGGCGCGTTCGTCGGGATGCTGCTCGGTGGCGCGACACCGGCGCAGGCGGCCCAAGTCCAGCTGCTGGTGCTCTTCGCTCTGATCGCCGCGAATGTCTGCGCGTCCACGGCCCTCGCGTGGCTGCTCGGCCCGGACTTCGGAAAACAGCGACCGGTTGCTGTGTAGGCCAACAGCACGATCGGCCGACCAGGTTCGTTAGAGCGATCGGGCGACATCCTGACCGGCCGCTCGTCCTGAGAACAGGCAACCGCCGAGGAACGTGCCCTCGAGGGCGTTGTAGCCGTGCACGCCGCCACCGCCGAAGCCGGCGACCTCCCCGGCGGCGTAGAGCCCGTCGATGGGCGCGCCGTCCTGCCCGAGGGCGCGCGACCTCAGGTCGGTCTGGATTCCGCCCAGTGTCTTGCGGGTGAGGGTGTGCAGTTTCACCCCGATCAGCGGTCCCGCGTCGGGATCCAGGATCTTGTGCGGTGCCGCGGTGCGGCCCAGCCGGTCGCCGATATAGCGACGCGAGTTGTGGATGCCCTGCACCTGAGCATCCTTGGCGTACGGGTTGTCGAATTGCAGATCACGCGACTCGATCTGCTCCCTCACCTTGGTCGGATCGAGCAGCGCCTCGTCGGTCAGGGCGTTCATCTTCGCGACCAGGTCCTCGAGGTCGTCGGCCACCACGAAGTCCGCGCCGAAGTCCTTGAAAGCCTCGACCGGACCTGGGGCGCCCTTGCCGAGGAGGCGATCCTTCAGGAAGGCGGTCCGATCGCCATCCGTGATGTCCGGGTTCTGCTCGGAGCCCGAGAGCGCGAACTCCTTCTCGATGATCTTCTGGGTGAGGATGAACCACGAGTGGTCGTGTTCGACGAGATCGTCGGTGGTACGCAGGTAGCGCAGGGTGCCGAGGGTGTCGTAGCCCGGCAGGTAGGGGGATGGAAGTCGCCGACCCAGAGCGTCGAACCACATGGAGGAGGGTCCGGGCAGGATCCTGATGGCGTGGCCCGGCCAGATCGGGTCCCAGTTCTGCACGCCCTCGTTGTAGTGCCACATCCGATCCCGGTTGACCAGTCGCACGCCGGCGGCCGCGCTGATGTCCAGCATCCGCCCGTCGACGTAAGCCGGCACCCCGGTGATCATGTGCCGTGGCGGCGTTCCCATCCGCTCGGGCCAGTACCGGCGGACGATGTCGTGGTTGCCGCCGATGCCGCCGGAGGTGATGATCACGGCCTGGGCGGTGAGGTCGAAGTCCCCGATCCTGTCGCGGTTGGAGGCGACGCCCCTCGGCGAATCGTCTGGGGCGAGTACCGTTCCCCGCACTCCGTGGGCGGCGCCGTCGACGATCACCAACTCGTCGACGCGGTGTCGGTTGTAGAAGGTCACGAGCCCTTCTTCCGCGGCTTGCAGCGCATAGTTGGCGAAGGGTTCGACGATCCCGGTGCCGGTGCCCCAGGGGACGTGGAAACGCGGCACCGAATTGCCATGGCCGTTGCTGCGCAGGTCGCCCCGCTCAGCCCATCCGACCGTGGGGAGGAACCTGATGCCGTGACTGCGTAGCCATGATCGCTTCTCGCCGGCCGCGAATTGGACGTAGGCACGGGCCCAGCGGACCGCCTGCGAGTCCTCGTCATCGACCCGGTCGAAGCCGGCGCTTCCCTGCCAGTCGTGCCAAGCCAGTGCGAAGGAGTCCTTGACGCCCAGGCGACGTTGCTCGGGGGAGTCCACCAGGAAGATGCCCCCGAACGACCAGAAGGCCTGACCACCGAGGTTGGCCAGGTTCTCCTGCTCGACGATGGCGACCCTTTTCCCGCGTCGGGTCAGTTCGTGGGTGGCGACGAGACCCGCGAGGCCGGCCCCGACGACGATGACATCGGCATCCATGGCGCTTCCCTATCCCTTGCTGGCGGCGGACGGCTGCTGCGGGCGGAAGCTGCGCAGCGCCTCGGCGGCGGTCTCGTAGCCGTTCGTCATGAACTTCGGCCACTCGCGACTGTCGAGGAACTGCCCGTAGAGCCCGGCGCCCTGCACCTTGGCGTAGTCCACGGGGGTCAGTTCCAACACGTCGGGCACCGTCCGGTGCAGGTCCGCCATTCCCCGCCGGGCGAGTTGGATGTGCTGCATGCTCCGCGACTGATTGGCCACGCGCAGAACGCTGAAGCGGGATTCCCGCCAACTGGATTCCTCATCGCCGTCGAAGCCAGCAGGGTAGAACCCGTTCACGACGATGGCCAGGTCGGCGCGGTCGGTGCCGACGAAGGGCTCCGCGGGCAAGATGTCCACCACCCCGCCGTCCAACCACCAGCCGCCGTCGAGATGGTTGGGTTGGATCGCCAGCGGGAGGGCGACAGCCATGCGCACGGCGCGAGCCGCGCTGAGATCGGGATGGGTATCGGGCCCGAGGTAGTCCAGTCGATTGCGCTCGATGTTCCAGATGGGCAGCCAGACCGGAATGGGCAGTTCCCCGAGGGTGACGTCGCCGAGCATCTCGCGGTAGGCCTGCTCCAATCCGTCACCGTTGAGTAGGCCGATCCAACCCTTCCCGAGTCGCCAGGGTGCCGCCAACAATCCCCGCCAGTCGGGGTCGAGGAGGTCACCCGGTGTGAACGACTGGGTCGCCAAGGCGACTTCCCGCGGGGTCATACCGGCCGCCAGCGGGATGCCGAAGAGGGCCGACCCCGAACAGACTCCGTACGCGACGGGAGTGACGCCGGCGACCTCAAGGGCTTGCGCGACACCGACCACCGATGCCTGCGCGCCGCTACCGCCCGTGGCGATGACGGCGACGCGGCGATCCTTCAACGCAGGCCGCCTCACCCGCCGTGTCGGGGGAAAAGGGTCCACCGGCGTCGCCCGGTCGCCCGGCAGGGGAAGGAACCCCCGGCGCACCTGCGAAAGGAATCGCCGATCCTCGCGAAGGGCATCCCACACGAGGTTCGCCCGCACAGCATGGTTCAGGTACTGGCGGATGCGTTGAAGGTCGATGGCGTAGGTCAACACACATCAACTGTAGGGCGTGCCCGCGATCGGGCCTAGATGATCGTCAATGGCGAGGTGGCCCAGCAACCCGGTGGGGCTATATTCGGTGGTCCGAAGGATGGGATGGAGAGTGTCCATGAAAGCTGAGGACGGTGGTGCGGGGGTCAGCGCCCGTCAGCGAGTGGCGGCGATCATCGCAATAGTGGCGGCACTCGCTGTGGTCGCGCTGCTCGTCGGGCTGCTGCTCCGCGGCGGCGTCTGGCTGCTGGTGGGGCTGGTCGGCCTCGCGCTCACCGCGGGCGGCGGTTGGGTCGCAGTGACCGAACGGATGCCCCGACGGGCCATCGGAATCGTCGTCGCGGTTGTGGGTGTGCTCGCCATCCTGCTGGCGGTGGTCGAGGTGGCCCAGAACAGCGAGAGTCCACTTCTGAGGATGGCGGAGTTGATCCTTCTGATCCTCATCTGTCTGGCCGCGACCCGATTCGCCCTCGCGCCGGAGCTCCATGAGGCCGACATCGTCGCGGCGGATAGCGCCGATCGCCCGAAGCACCCCGTGCTCCTCTGCAACCCGTGGTCGGGGGGCGGCAAAGTCGCCAAGTTCGACCTGGTGGCGAAGGCCCAAGCCCTGGGCGTCGAGGTTGTGATGCTCGACAAGGGTCTGGACCTCGAGGAGCTGGCCCGCGACGCTATCGCGCGCGGCGCCGATTGCATCGGGATGGCCGGCGGTGATGGCTCGCAGGCATTGGTTGCCGCCATCGCCATCGAGCACCGTATTCCCTTCGTGTGTATCTCCGCTGGGACCCGCAACCACTTCGCCCAGGACCTCGGCTTCGACAAGGAGGACCCGGCCGCCGGTCTAATCGCCTTCACCGAGGGTGTGCCCCGCGACATCGACTACGCCACCGTGGGCGACCGACTCTTCGTCAACAACGTCTCGTTGGGCGTGTACGCAACTGTGGTGCAGGAGGATTCCTACCGCGACGCCAAGGTGGAGACGGCGAAGTCGCTGCTTCCCGACATCCTGGGCCGCACCGCTAAGCCGTTCGATCTTCAGTTCAGCACGCCTTCTGGTGAGCAGATCGACGGGGCTTTCCTCGTGATGGTGTCCAACAACCCCTACATCTCCGGGCTGTCGCCGGACACTTTCCAACGCCGGGCCATCGATTCGGGGGAACTCGGGGTGATCGCTGTCAACTCCTCCACCGGCGCCGACGCGGCAGCCCTCATGGCCCGCGCGGCGCTCGGCCGGGCAAGCCGTGATCCCCACCTGCACCGGTTCAACTGCAGCCAGTTCGAGGTGGACTCGCGAAGTGGTTCGGCATTCGCCGGGATTGACGGCGAGGCGTTGAACCTTGCGACCCCATTGGTCTTCCGCAGCCATCCGAAGGGGCTGCGCCTGTTGGTCCCGCCAGCCAACATCGTTGCGTCCGAGAAGCGTCGAGCGCGGGGTTTCAGCCTCAAGGACCTGTTCGCCGTTGCGGCGGGTCACTCGCCGCGCGGGGATGTCTCTGGAGCACACGGTGGTCACTGAAGGTCGTGTTCGCGCCGGCGAGGGCGAGGTCTTCTATCGTCACGCAGGACCGGAATTCGCGGCCCCGGCGATGGTTCACATCCACGGCTTCGGGATCTCCGGGTCCTACCTACTGCCCACCGCGGCCCTGTTGACCGACGAGTTCGACACCTACGTTCCCGACCTTCCGGGCTACGGCAGGTCACCCGGGCCGAAGAAGCCACTGGGGATCATCGAGCTCGGCGACGCCGTGATCGCCTTCCTCGATTCGGTCGGATTGGCGAAGGCGACCCTGGTCGGCAACTCGATGGGCTGTCCGGTGATCGCTCGTGCTATCGAGCGTCATCCGGATCGCGTCGAGCGTGCGGTCCTGGTCTCACCCGCCGGTGGCCTCCACAATCGCCCGTTGGGTCGGGGGCTGGTTCAGCTCGCCCGTGACGGACTTCGTGAACCCCCGTCGATGATCAAGGTGGCCGGGCCGGACTACCTTCGGTTCGGCCTGGTCAACAGCGTTCGACTCTTCCTCGAGATGACACAGTCGCCCACGATCGAGATCCTGAGCCAGTTGGATACCCCGATGTTGTTGGTGGCCGCATCTCGCGACCCGTTGTTGCCGCCACGGTCCCGGGTTGAGGAGCTCGCCCCGGTCGCCCGTGCCAAGGGAAACGTCGGGATCGTCTGGCTGGATGGGCCCGCCCACGCCGTCAACTACTCGCATCCGCAGGAGTTGGCCCAGGTGATCCGCACATATATGCACGACCCGACACTGGGGGAACCGACCCGGCTGCCAGCCGACGCCGATGTGCTCGTCCACCCCCGTCCGAGCCCGGAGGTCTGATGGCAACCGTAGACACGAAGAAGGCGGCCACCGGCGCAGCCGGCGTCGTGCTCATCACGCTGTGCTCCGCCCAGTTCCTGATGGCGCTGGACAGCTCGGTGATGAATGTCTCGATCGCCCAGGTGGCCCAGGACATCGGGACGACGGTCACCGGAGTTCAGACTGCGATCACCCTGTACACATTGGTGATGGCGACCCTGATGATCACCGGGGGCAAGATAGGCACCAACATCGGCAGGAGGCGTGCCTTCAGCGTCGGCTGTGCCATCTATGCGCTGGGCTCATTGACGACCGCATTGGCTCCGACGCTGACCTGGCTCATCATCGGCTGGTCGCTGCTGGAGGGGATAGGCGCAGCGCTCATCATGCCGGCGGTCGTAGCCCTCGTCGCGACGAACGTGCCGGCGGCGGGCCGCGCGAAGGCGTATGGGCTGATCGCTTCGGCGGCGGCCATCGCGGTCGCCGTCGGACCCATCCTGGGTGGCCTGGTCACCACCTACGCCTCGTGGCGTTGGGTGTTCGTCGGCGAAGTCGTCGTGGCGATGGTGATTCTCGGGCTGGCCCGGCGGATGGTTGACGTCAAGCCGACCGAGACCAAACGGCTGGACTTCGTGGGCACCATCCTTTCGATTCTCGGGCTGGGCATGGCGGTGTTGGGAATCCTGAAGTCCAGCGAGTGGGGTTGGATTCGCCCCAAGGTCGGGGGTGCGTCGCTGTTCGGCGTCTCGGCTACCTTCTGGCTCCTGGTCGCCGGGTTGCTGGTCGTGTGGTTGTTCCTGATGTGGGAGTCGCGCCTGGAGAAGCGCGGTCGCGACCCGCTGCTCAAGCCGACCATGCTCCGCAATTCGCAGCTCACCGGCGGTCTGACGTTGTTCTTCTTCCAGTTCCTGCTGCAGTCGGGTGTCTTCTTCATCGTGCCGCTGTTCCTCTCGGTGGTGTTGGAGTTGGACGCTCTGCAGACGGGACTCCGACTGCTGCCGTTGTCGATCGCGCTGCTCGTGGCCGCGGCCGGAATCCCGCGGGTCTGGCCGCGGGCCTCGCCGCGCAGGTTCGTGAGGATCGGGTTGTTGTTCCTGCTCGCCGGCATCCTGGTGCTGATGGCCGGCGTGGATCTCGATGCGCCCGCCTCCGTTGTCGCCATCCCGATGCTGCTGGTTGGGCTCGGGATCGGCTCGCTGGCCTCGCAGCTGGGCGCGGTGACGGTGTCGTCGGTCCCCGACAGCCAGAGCGGCGAGGTGGGCGGACTGCAGAACACCGCGAGCAATCTTGGCGCCTCGGTAGGGACCGCCCTGGCTGGCTCGGTTCTTATCGCGGCACTCTCGGCGTCGTTCCTGTCCGGCGTCGAGCAGAATCCGGCGGTGCCGGACTCGGTGACCTCGCAGGCAAGCGTCCAACTCGCAAGCGGCGTGCCCTTCATCTCGGACACCACGTTGCAGGAGAACCTGGCGAAGGCGGGGGCGAGTCCCGAGGTCTCGACCGCCGTCGTCGATGCCAACCGGACGGCTCGCATCGAAGGGCTGGACACCGCACTCGCGGTACTCGCCCTCATCTCGTTGATACCGCTGTTCTTCACGCGGCGTATCCCGACGTCCCAGCCGGGCAGTTCCGCAGCCGTGTGAGGAATCCCGGTGCCCGCGTCAGCGACGGAGCATTGCGGTCAGTTGGTTGGTCCGTCCTAGAGTGTGGCCATGACCCCTTACCCGAATCTGCTGTCCCCGCTCGATCTCGGATTCATGACCCTGCCCAATCGGGTGCTCATGGGATCCATGCACGTTGGTCTGGAAGAGGCGCCAGGGGGGTTCGAACGGATGGCTGCCTTCTACGCCGAACGGGCGCGCGGTGGGGTGGGGCTCATCGTCACCGGCGGCATCGCGCCCAACGATGAGGCGCGGCCATATCCGGGCGGGGCGAAACTCTCCAGTGAGGACGAGGTTGCCGGGCACCGGGTGGTCACGGACGCGGTTCACGAGGCCGGGGGTCGGATCGCCATGCAGATCCTTCACTTCGGTCGCTACGCCTACCACCCGGATCTGGTGGCGCCCAGTTCGATCAAGGCGCCGATCAGTCCGGCGGTCCCGCGGGAATTGACCTCCGAGGAGGTCGAGCGAACGATCGAGGACTTCGTCACGACCGCGGCGTTGGCCCAGCAGGCTGGCTATGACGGCGTTGAGGTGATGGGTTCGGAGGGCTACCTGATCAACGAATTCATCGTCCGCGCGACCAACCGGCGTACCGATGAGTGGGGTGGCGACTACCCGAACAGGATGCGTTTCCCGGTGGAGATCGTGCGGCGCATCCGAGAACGGGTAGGTGCGGAGTTCATCATCATCTACCGGCTGTCCATGCTCGATCTCGTGCCCGACGGGTCGACGTTGGCGGAGGTTCGTGAGCTGGCGGTGGCCATCGAGGAGGCGGGCGCGAGCATCCTCAACACCGGGATCGGCTGGCACGAGGCGCGGATCCCGACGATCGCGATGCCGGTGCCGCGCGGTGCCTACACCTGGGTGACCGCCAAAGTCAGGGATGCCGTGAGTATTCCGGTGGTCACGTCCAACCGCATCAACAATCCAGAGTTGGCCGAGGAACTCCTGGCCGACGGGGTAGCGGACATGGTCTCGCTCGCGCGCCCGATGCTCGCGGATCCTGACTTCGTGGCCAAGGCCGCCGCCGGCCGCCCCGACACCATCAACACCTGCATCGCCTGCAACCAGGCCTGTCTGGACCACACCTTCCAACTCAAGATCACGTCCTGCCTCGTGAACCCGTTGGCCTGCCACGAAACTGAACTCGTCATCAAGCCGGCTCCGGTTCGCCGCAAGCTCGCGGTCGTCGGTTCCGGCCCGGCTGGCATGGCCTGCGCGGTTACCGCGGCCGAGCGGGGCCATGAGGTCACACTGTTCGAAGCCGGTGAGCGCATCGGCGGTCAGTTGCTGGTTGCTCGGTTGGTGCCGGGTAAGGGCGAGTTCGACGAGACCCTGCGCTACTTCGGGGTACGGCTCGACGAGACCGGGGTGGATATCCGACTGGACACGGTCGCCACGCCGGAAGTGCTGGCGGGTTTCGACGCCGTGGTGCTCGCCACGG
>CAYMPK010000053.1:0-13640 GCA_964392145.1 uncultured Actinomycetes bacterium
ACAGTCGTGAACCCATGAGAGAAAACAAGTGAGGATACATGCCTAAGATCCTGCAATTCGACGAAGATGCCCGACGCTCGCTCGAGCGCGGCGTCAACACCCTCGCTGATACCGTGCGCGTGACCATCGGCCCTAAAGGCCGCAACGTCGTGCTCGACAAGGCCTGGGGCGCGCCGACGATCACCAACGACGGCGTGACCATCGCCCGTGAGATCGAGGTCACCGACCCCTACGAGAACCTGGGCGCCCAACTGGTCAAGGAGGTCGCTACCAAGACCAACGATGTCGCCGGAGACGGCACCACCACCGCAACCGTGCTCGCCCAGGCGATGGTCCGGGAAGGGTTGCGTCTGGTAGCCGCAGGAGCCGCCCCGCTGGCGGTGAAGCGCGGCATCGACGCTGCCGTGGCGAAGGTCAACGAGACGCTGTTGTCCGGCGCCCGGCAGATCGAGGGCAACGACGAAACGGCCCAGGTCGCCACGATCTCATCGCAGGATGCCGAGGTCGGTGCCCGGATCGCCGATGCCTTCGAGAAGGTCGGAGCCGACGGCGTCATCTCGGTCGAGGAGTCGAACACCACTGGTGTTGACCTCGAGTTCACGGAGGGCATGCAGTTCGACAAGGGCTACATCTCGCCCTACTTCGTGACCGATCCCGAGCGGATGGAGGCCGTCCTGGAGGACGCCTACGTGCTGCTCGTGCAGGGCAAGATCTCCGCGATCAGCGACCTCCTGCCGGTGCTCGAGCTGGTAGCGCAGAACTCCAAGCCGCTCTTCATCATCGCGGAGGACGTCGACGGCGAGGCCCTGAGCACGCTGGTGGTCAACAAGATCCGGGGCATCTTCACGTCTGTGGCGGTGAAGGCGCCGGCCTTCGGTGATCGCCGGAAGTCGATCCTGCAGGACATCGCCGTCCTCACTGGAGCCACCGTCGTGGCCGAGGAAGTTGGCCTCAAGCTGGATCAGGTCACGTTGACCGATCTGGGGACCGCGCGTCGGGTGGTCGCGACGAAGGACAACACCACCATCGTCGACGGCGGGGGCAGCCACGAGGCGGTCGCCGAGCGGGTCGCGCAGATCCGTTCCGAGATCGAGCGGGCTGACTCCGACTGGGACCGCGAGAAGCTGAACGAGCGACTTGCGAAGTTGTCCGGTGGGGTGTGCGTCATCAAGGTCGGCGGTCACACCGAGGTGGAGCTCAAGGAGCGGAAGCACCGCATCGAGGACGCCGTGTCGGCGACCCGCGCGGCCATGGAGGAAGGCATCGTGGCTGGCGGTGGCGCCGCCCTGGTCCACGCCGCCTCGGTGCTCGACGACGGCTTGGGGCTGTCAGGTGATGAGCGTTCCGGCGTCATGCTGGTGCGTCGTTCGGCCGTCGAGCCCCTTCGTTGGATCGCCGAGAACGCCGGCGCTGAGGGCTACGTCGTCACGGCCAAGGTGGCGGATCTGCCCGACCGTGAGGGCTACAACGCGTCCTCGGGTGCCTATGAGGATCTGGTCGCTGCCGGCGTCATCGATCCTGTGAAGGTGACCAGGGCCGCGCTGGAGAACGCTGCTTCGATCGCCGCCATGCTGCTCACCACGGACGTACTCGTTGTGGAGAAGCCCGAGGAGGATGAGGACGACGACGACGGTCACGGCCACGGTCACTCCCATCACCCGGGGCACACCCACTGACGGGACCAGTTCGGACCGCATCAAGAAGGGGCCGCTCCTCCATCGGGAGGGCGGCCCCTTCTTGGTGCCTGGCGGGAATGGGGGGGTGTGTCCCGCCGGCGCTGGGATCAGCTCGCGGTTGCGAACTTTCGGGTTAGGGTGAGCGCCGACTCGCGGTCGTCTTCGCTCATCGAGCCCCAGACGCCGTACGGCTCGCGGACGCTGAGGGCGTGTTCAGCGCAGGCCCGCATCACGGGGCAGGAGGCGCAGATCGCCTTGGCCGCTGCGGCTCGTGCCGCCCGCGCGGCCCCACGCTCGCCCTCGGGGTGGAAGAAGAGGTTCGGGTCCTCGCCCCGACAGGCGGCTTTCAGTTGCCAGTCCCAGGCGTCTGCGTGGCCTCCGGGAAGTCGTGACAGTTCAGCCATCTCGCACCTCCGTGTGCGTCTGCGTCGCAATCGCTCCGTCCGAAGCGACCGGGTTCCATCAACGTGAGTCGAAAATACCAAACGCTTCAGAAGTTGTGCAAGAGGGCCAAGTGAACAATTTATGAACTGAAACGAATGAAGGCGGTATGTCGGTCCGTCATGGGGTTCCGGAGGCCAGTGAACCGGCTCGGAAATGCGCGATCTGTCCATCCCCACCACAATCGGGGCGTGGAACAGCTGGCAGACGCCGCATCGGACACGGAGATGGCGGATCCCTCGACGCCCGGGCTCACGGTGTCGGCCGTTGCCAGACTGCTCGGGGTGGCCCCCTCGACGCTGCGGACCTGGGATCGGCGCTACGGGCTGGGGCCCACCGGACACACGGAGGGTCGGCATCGTCGGTATGCGGGCGCCGACGTTGAGCGGCTGACGCGAATGCAGGAGTTGGTACGCAACGGCGTGGCCACAGCCGACGCCGCCCGGGCCGCCCAAGCCGCAGCGATCGACCCCCTGAACGCTGTCTTTCCGGCCCGCCCACAACAGTCGAGCGCAACAGCGGAGGCGGAGGCGGACGGGCTCGTTCACGCCACCGATCCGGCCGCCCACCTCGTGCGTGGTTTGGGCAAGGCGGTGGCGGCCCTCGACGAACCAGCCTGCGTACGGCTCATCCGAGGGAGTATCGCGGCACGGGGAGTGGTGTGGACATGGGATCAGGTCCTCCGCCCTGTGTTGATCGCGCGAGGACGGATCTGGGCACGAACGGGCCGGGGGATCGAAGTGGAGCACTTCCTCGCGAATGTCACCGCCGCGGAGTTCACCGCCCGCGCTCAGGTGTCGCAGCCGGTCAATGCGCGCCCGGTGCTGCTGGCATGCGCGCCGGAGGAGCAGCACTGCCTACCCCTGCATGCCGTGGCAGCCGCGTTGGCAGAGCGTGGGATCGCCAGCACGATGCTTGGTGAGCGGACGCCCTTCGAAGCGGTGGCCTCGGCGGTTCGGCGCGTGGGTCCGAGCGCGGTGATGGTTTGGGCGCGGATTCCGGGTGCCGACCCCGTCGGCCTTGCGGGCATCGGCAACCAGCGCCCCCCCACCCAGGTCTGGACGGCTGGGCCGGGTTGGGTGGGTAGTGCTCCCGCTGGCGTTCGACATGTGGATGACCTGGCCGAAGCGGTCGCGTGTTTGAGCGCGGCCGCCCGCTGAACTTCGAGATCAGTCCTCTGCCCTGCCGGACGTCGCGTCCCTGCGTACCATGCGGGTGTGGCAGAAGCGGCGCTCCTCGAATCCGGCGAACGGGCCGCATTCCACGGCAGACCGTCCGACGGCATCGCACCCCTTCAGCAGTACCTCTACTCCGCCTGGCAGTCTGACCCCAAACGCGCTCGTGCCCAGTGGCTGTTGGGCGTCTGTCTAGCTGCCGGCGGGATGTTCGGCGGGGCGGCCGCGCAACTGCAGCCGCTGCTCGAGTTGCCGGCCAACGCCGACGCCGCGCGTCGACACTACGCGGCGATGGCGGCCGGCACCCTGTCCTCGATCCACCGTCAAGTGGGCCGGTTCGCGGAGGCACGCAGCTATGACGAATGGGCCCAGCAAGTGGCGCCCGATGATCCCTTCGTGGCTTTCGACTCGGCCCTCGGCCTGAGTGCGGACGCCGTCGGCCTAGGTGAGTCCCAAGTCGCCCTTGATGAACTGACCAGGGCCCGGTCCCTGTGCCGGGAGACCTCTGAGTGGTGGCGCGAGCGTGTCAGGTTGGGCTGGGTGCAGGCCGAGGTCGCCCTTCTGCTGGACCGACCCGCGGATGCGGCGGCCGCGTTGGCGCGCTCGGTCGCTGAGGCGGAGCACGTGGGCGCCCCCCGACATGTTGCGAAGAGCCTGTCATTCCTGGCTGTTGCGCAACAGGCACTCAACGACCCGAGCGCAATGCAGACGCTCGGTCGGGCGGCCCTGTTGGCGGAGTCCCTCGGCGCCTGGCCGCTGGTCTGGGCAACCCGGGGGCTGCTCGCGGTCGTGCTGCGCAACTCCCAGCCGGACGAGGCGGAACGGTCGCGACGCTCCGCGGAGCACGCGGTTCGGATCATCGCTGCGGACCTACCCGCCGAACTCGCCACCGAGTTCGCCGCCCGACCCGACGTGGCGCCGTTGCTGCTCGGCAATTGACGCCCGAGCCTTCTCAAGTCCAAGCGTCCGCCTGCCGATTCCAACGAATGTGACTTCGGTACTGGTCTGCGATGACGCCCCGATGCATCGGGACGCCATTCGGCGCACCGTGGCCATGCTGCCCGGGGTGGACCGGGTGGTGACTGCTGGCAGTGGTGAGGAAGCATTGGCCCGCTACGAGACCGACCATCCGGATCTCGTGTTGATGGACATCCGGATGCCCGGCATCGGCGGAGTCGAGGCTGCGCGGAGGCTGATCGGCGCCCATCCGAATGCGACGGTGGTGATGCTCACCCAAGCCGCGGACCCCGAGGCCGTCGGTCGGGCTGCCGTCGGCGGGGCCCGAGGCTATATCGCCAAGGACGCCTCACGCGAGGAGTTGGCCGTGTTGATCTCGTTGCTGGCGAGTAGTCCCCGTGCAAGTGCGGTGACCCGGGAGGTGCCCGAGGGGCCACGCCCGGTGCTGACCGAGCGCGAGCAGCAGGTGTTGCAGGGTATGTCCAATGGCCTGTCGAACAGCGGGATCGGGCGCCAGCTGTTCATCTCCGAGGACACCGTGAAGACGCACGCCCGCCGACTCTTCCGCAAGTTGGGAGCCGCGGACCGCGCGGCCGCTGTGGCCACCGGATTCCGTTGGGGGCTGCTGTCCTGAGTCGCGAGCCCCTCATCTGCCTCTAGCGGCGGCGGGTAGCCTGTGCCCATGGAGCGCCATGACGATGACCCGAAGATGGCCCTTCTCGGTCTGACCTACGACGATGTGCTGCTGCTGCCGGCCGAGTCCGACGTCATCCCGAGCGAAGTCGACACCTCATCCAGGCTGAGTCGCAACATCTCGCTTCGGGTCCCGCTGCTCTCCAGTGCCATGGACACCGTCACCGAGGCCCGGATGGCCATCGCGATGGCTCGGTTCGGCGGTGCCGGTGTGCTGCATCGCAACCTGTCCATCGCGGATCAGGCGACGCAAGTGGACCTCGTGAAACGTTCCGAGGCAGGGATGGTCACGGACCCTGTCACCTGCCTTCCCGACGACACTCTTGCCCACGTCGACGACCTGTGCGGCCGCTTCCGGATCTCGGGGGTCCCCGTAGTCGACGACTCGGGTCAGTTGCTCGGCATCGTCACGAACCGCGACATGCGTTTCGAAGACGACATGAGCCAACTCGTGCGCGACGTGATGACCCCGATGCCGCTTGTCACCGGCCACGTCGGAATTGACCCGGAGTCCGCGTTGGACCTGCTGCGCGCGCACAAGGTGGAGAAGCTGCCGCTGATCGACGACGCTGGACGATTGCAGGGGCTCATCACCGTCAAGGACTTCGTGAAGCGCGAGCAGTATCCACACGCCACGAAGGATCCCGACGGCCGCCTGATAGTCGGCGCTGCAGTGGGTGTGGGTGACGACGCGCAGGCCCGGGCCGCTGCCCTGGTCGAGGCCGGGGTGGACTTCCTCGTCGTCGACACCGCCCACGGGCACTCCCGCGCCGTGCTCGAGATGGTGGCCAAGGTGAAGTCCGCCACTGATGTCGATGTCGTCGGGGGTAACGTCGCCACCCGGGCTGGCGCTCAGGCACTGATCGATGCCGGCGCCGACGGAATCAAGGTCGGGGTCGGACCCGGATCCATCTGCACCACAAGGGTCGTCGCCGGCGTCGGAGTCCCGCAGGTGAGCGCCATCCGGGAGGCCGCGAAGGCGGCCGGACCCGCAGGTGTCCCGGTCATCGGAGACGGCGGGTTGCAGTACTCCGGAGACATCGCAAAGGCGCTGGTGGCCGGCGCGGACACCGTGATGCTTGGATCGCTTCTGGCCGGCTGCGACGAGGCCCCCGGTGAGATCATCTTCGTCAACGGCAAGCAGTTCAAGCAGTATCGGGGGATGGGCTCGCTCGGCGCCATGCAGAGCCGCGGGCAGGCCAGGTCCTACTCGAAGGACAGGTACTTCCAGGATGACGTCCTCAGCGATGACAAGCTCGTACCGGAGGGGATCGAGGGTCAGGTTCCCTACCGCGGCCGCCTCAGCGTGGTGGCCCACCAACTGATCGGCGGGCTGCGCGCCTCGATGGGCTACGCAGGCGCGGCGACCATCGCCGACTTGCAGCGGGACGGCCAATTCGTCCGGATCACGCCCGCGGGTCTGCGTGAGTCGCATCCGCACGACATCCAGATGACCGTCGAGGCGCCGAACTACCGCGGCAACTGAGGTCTCGGGGCCCGGCAGTCGGCCGTCGCGGCTACAGTTGCCGACGTGAACGCGATCGAATTCGGCCGCTCCAGGCGCGCACGCCCCGCGTACTCTCTCGACGATGTCGCGGTGGCCCCCAGCCGTCGTACCCGCGACCCCCAGGAGTGCCGGATCGGCTGGCGGTTGGACGCCTATACCTTCGACCTGCCGGTCATGGCAGCCCCCATGGACTCTGTGGTGTCGCCCGCGACCGCCCAGAGCATCAGCGACCTCGGTGCGCTTCCGGTTCTCAACCTCGAGGGCCTGTGGACCCGCTACGAGGACCCGGCCGCGGTGCTGGCCGAGATCATCGAACTCGACCCGAGCAAGGCCAACCGACGATTGCAGGAGCTCTACGCGGCCCCCATCTCGGGTGAATTGATGGCGGCCCGGTTGGCGGAACTGCGCGCCCAAGGTGGGACCGTCGCCGCGGCCCTCTCCCCGCAACGCACCCAGGAGTACGCCGACATCGTGCTGTCCTCGGGTGTGGACGTCTTCGTGATCCGTGGCACGACCGTCAGCGCCGAGCACGTGGCATCGACCGGTACCCCGTTGAATCTCAAGCAGTTCGTGTACGACCTCGATGTGCCGGTGGTGGTGGGCGGCGTCGCCACCTACTCGGCCGCGCTGCACCTTATGCGGGCCGGGGTGGCCGGGGTGCTGGTGGGCTTCGGTGGCGGCGCAACCCACACCAACCACCAGGTCCTCGGCATCCGGGTGCCGATGGCCACCGCCGTCGCGGACGTCGCGGAGGCCCGACGGGATTACTTGGATGAGTCGGGTGGCCGCTATGTGCAGGTCATCGCCGACGGCGCCATGGGCCTCACCGGTGACGTGGTGAAGGCGATCGCCTGTGGCGCTGACGCGGTGATGGTCGGCTCCATGCTGGCGAGGGCTGATGATGCCCCGGGGCGCGGCCGACATTGGGGTTCCGAGGCAGTGCATGCCACCCTGCCCCGCGGCGAGATGGTCGACTTGGGCACGGTGGGCACCCTCGAGCAGATCCTGCTCGGCCCGTCGGTGGTGGGTGACGGCACCATGAACATCGCCGAGGCACTTCGGCGCGCTATTGCTACCTGTGGTTACGCCGACCTGAAGGAGTTCCAGCGGGTGGACATGGTGATCCGCGGCTGATCCGCAGCCCAGGATTCGAGCACCTACAGTCCGAAGCCAGAGGTGAAACGGGCCCAGTAGTCGCCGTAGACCCACACCCGCGAGCCCACCGGCAGAGCATCGAAGATGCGGTCCTGATCGGCGCGGTTCGTGCGTACGCAGCCGTGCGACCGCGGGATGGTGTCGATCGGCTGTCGGATGCCGTGGAACGCGATCCCGCGGTCGAAGTAGACCGGCCGGTACAAACCCGGCCGCCCGTCGGGTTCGGGGTATTCCCAACTGAAGTCCCAGCCCCACACCCGGGTCCACACGGTCTTCATGCCGGTACGGGTGGCGAGGGTGGTCTTGTTGGCACCTGTGGAGACCGGGAACACTCCGGTGATGCGGTCGCCCTTGACCAGGTAGGCCGCCTGGCAGGTCATGTTGACCATCGCCGATGTGCCGATCAATGGGGCCGGTATGCGGGGGTCGACGCGTTTCGTGGCCAACAGCGCGCGGACCTCGGAGGGTGCCGGCGTGGCGCGCGAGGGTCGACCGTGGGTCAACTCCCGCCAAAGGCAGACGCTGCGCATGGTCCACCGTGTTTGATCCACGTTGACCGGGCGGTTACCGAACCAGAGTCCGAGGCTGGCGAGCTTCGCGCGTACTTCGGGGCCGAACGGCGCCGGCGTGGGTTTGGCCGGGGATGGCACCGCCACCGCTACGTCGGCGGGCGCGCCCTCCCCTTGGACTCGCGGTGCAGCCTGTGCCAGCGCCGGGAGCACCGGGAGCATTGCCGTTGCGAGGACCGCAACTGTCCCAGCATGTAGGCAGATCGCGCGAAGGCTGGCCACGTTGCCCACGGTAGCAATCGGGCCTCCTGCCCGCAGGGCCGATTCTCGCTGGCCGCAGGCAAGGACGCGCTCGTTGACTATTCCGCCGGGCGGGTATAGGTCGTAGGGTGGCCCAATGACATTGAGCGACACGGTTACAACGCCCGACAGCAGTACGCCACTCGCCGATAGTGTGCTCTCCGCCGAGATGACGCGGCTGCTCCGATCCCGGGTGACGTCCAGCGGGAACTCCGGGGTGACGGTCGGCACTGCACCGTTGGACGGGTCGCCACTGCCGGCCGTCCCAATCTCGTCGATCGACGACGTGGACGTTGCCTTCCGGGTGGCCCGTCGGCACTTCCCGTCCTGGTCCGCCACGGACGTCGCGACGCGTGCCCGGGTACTGCTGCGCTTCCACGACCTGGTGTTCGCCAGGCGCGCCGAAGGGCTGGACATCGTTCAACTCGAGACGGGGAAGGCGCGCGGCCATGCAGCTGAAGAGCTGGCCGACGTCCTGATCACGTCGCGCTATTACGCCCGCACGGCCGCCCAAGTGCTCAAGCCGTCGCGGCGCAAAGGCGCGATCCCACTACTCACCAGCACCCGGGTGCGCCACGAGCCGATCGGGGTCATCGGGGTCATCTCGCCGTGGAACTACCCGTTGACCCTGTCCATCAGCGATGTGCTGGCCGCGCTGATGGCCGGTAACACCATCGTGCTCAAGCCAGACGTTCAGACGATGTACACCGCGTTGTGGGTCGTCGAGCTGCTCTTCGAGGCCGGGCTGCCCGAGGGCGTGCTGAATGTCGTGAACGGTGAGGGGGCCGACGTCGGGCCGCTGGTGACGGATCGCGCCGACTACGTCATGTTCACCGGATCGACGGCCGTCGGACGCACCGTCGCTGCTCGCTGCGGTGAGCGGCTGATCGGCTGCTCCATGGAACTCGGTGGCAAGAACGCGCTCATCATCTGCGAGGACGCCGACGTCGAGCGGGCCGCCGCCATCGCGGCCGGCGCCAGTTTCGCGAATGCGGGTCAGCTGTGCATCTCGATGGAACGGATCTACGTCGTGGATGCGATCTACGACGACTTCGTTTCGGCACTCGTGCGACGCACCGACAGTCTCAACCTCAAGGGGGGCATCGGTTGGGGCTCGGACATGGGCTCGCTGATCTCCGCCCGACAACTGGCCAGGGTTCAAGCGCACGTCGATGATGCCGTCGCCGCCGGTGCGAAGGTGCTCGCCGGCGGCCGGGCACGGCCGGACCTCGGCCCGTACTTCTACGAACCGACGGTGCTCACCGATGTCGACCACCACATGCACATCTGTCGTAACGAGACGTTCGGCCCAGTTGCCAGCGTTTACCGGGTGGCGTCGGTGGAGGAGGCCATCTCCGAGGCCAACGACACCGACTACGGCCTCAACGGAGCCGTGGTCACGCGCTCCGCAAGGCGAGGTAAGGAGATCGCCACTAGGCTCAAGGCCGGCACGATCAACGTCAACGAGGGCTACGGTGCTGCCTGGGCTAGCATCGACGCCCCGATGGGCGGGTATGGGCTTTCCGGGCTTGGCCGTCGGCATGGCCCGGAAGGGCTGTTGAAGTACACCGAGTACAAGACGGTTTCGGTGCAGCGGTTGCAGGGCTTCGCCCGACCCGATGCGGTGTCTGACAAGGTGTGGGGCGACGGTCTGATCAAGAGCGTGGCATTGATGAAGAGACTGGGTATGAAGTGACGCACGACGAGAGGGAGAACATGGCGACAGGCACGGCAGCGGATTCGGATCACTTCGATGTGGTCATCGTCGGCTCAGGATTCGGAGGTTCGGTCTCGGCGCTGCGGCTGACCGAGAAGGGCTACCGGGTTGCGGTTCTCGAAGCCGGTCGTCGATTCACCGAGAAGGACATGCCGAAGACGTCGTGGCGGGTCGGCAGGTTCCTCTGGGCGCCACCGCTGGGTCTCACCGGCCTGCAGCGGATCCACAAACTCAACCACGTCATCGTGCTCGCCGGCGCGGGCGTGGGTGGCGGATCCCTGATTTACGCCAACACCCTGTACGTGCCGCCGGACCCCTTCTTCAACGACCGTCAGTGGGCCGATATCACCGACTGGCGCTCCGAACTGATGCCCTACTACGACCAGGCGACGAGGATGCTCGGCGTCACCCAGAACCCGACCATGACTCCGTCGGACCGGGCGATCAAGGAACTCGCCGAGGAGATGGGGGTTGGTGACACGTTCCGGATGACCCCGGTCGGTGTCTTCTTCGACGCTCCTGCCGGAGAGACCGTGCCAGACCCGTTCTTCGGCGGTGTCGGACCAGAGCGCACCGGGTGCACCGAATGCGGTGAGTGCATGACCGGCTGCCGCCACAACGCGAAGAACACCCTTCCGAAGAACTACCTGGGTCTCGCCGAGAAAGCCGGCGCCAAGGTCTTCCCGCTGACGTTGGTCACCTCGATGATCCCGGGAACCGACGGTGCCCCCTGGCAGGTCACCACGAAGCGGACCGGCCGTCCCGGCAAGGGCAGGACATTCACGGCGGATCAGGTTATCGTCGCGGCCGGCACCTACAGCACCCAGAAGTTGCTCCACCGGATGCGGGACAACGGGGTGCTGCCCCGGCTGTCCAGTCGGCTGGGCTACCTGTCCCGCACGAACTCCGAGTCGCTGGTCGGTGCTGTCGGGGCAACCAACGGTGAGGACTACACCGAGGGTGTCGCGATCACCTCGAGCTTCTTCCCGGAGCCGCACACCCACATCGAGCCGGTGCGTTACGGCAAGGGCAGCAACTCCATGGGTCTGCTGCAGACGATCCTCACCGACGAGGAGCCGGGCGTCCCTCGCTGGCGCACCTGGCTGAAGCAGATGGCCAAGGATCCGGTGGCGGCACTGCGTCTGCTCAACGTCAAGGGCTGGTCGGAGCACGGCGTGATCGCCCTGGTCATGCAGGACCATGACAATTCGGTGACCGTATTCGGTAAGCGGACCAAACTCGGTCGCTGGCGTCTCACCAGTAGGCAGGGGGAGGGGGATCCCAATCCGGCATCCATCCCGTTGGCAAACGAGGCGGTGCGCAAGCTGGCGAAGATCATCGGCGGCCGGCCTGCCGGCAACGTGGGCGAGCAGGTGAACGCACCCATGACGGCCCACTTCGTCGGTGGCGCTGTCATCTCGGCCACGCCCGAGACGGGCGTCATCGATCCTTACCATCGGGTGCATGGTTACCCCACCCTGCACGTGGTCGATGGTGCCGCGGTGTCGGCGAACCTGGGGGTCAACCCGTCGCTGACAATCACCGCCCAGGCCGAGCGTGCCATGGCGATGTGGCCCAACAAGGGCGAGGCGGATCCCCGTCCAGCTGCTGGCGAGGAGTACCGCAAGGTGGCTCCGGTCGCGCCCAAGGCCCCGGTGGTCCCGGAGAGTGCGCCGGGAGCCCTCAGGCTTGTGGTCGATCTGCCAACCCCCAAGGTGCCCACCGGCAGCACCACCTGATCGGCGGCCCCGACGCAGGTCCCGGATAGGGTCGGGGGCATGTCCCCAACCCAGGAGCGGCCGGTCCTCGTTGTCGATTTCGGCGCCCAATACGCGCAGCTCATCGCGCGTCGGGTGCGGGAAGCGCAGGTGTACTCGGAGATCGTGCCCCACACGATGCCGGTGTCCGAGATGCTGGCGAAGTCTCCGGCAGCGATCGTCCTGTCCGGCGGCCCGGCCAGCGTCTACGCTGAAGGCGCTCCGGACGTCGACTCGGCGGTGTTCGACTCTGGCGTGCCGGTGTTCGGCATCTGCTACGGGTTCCAGGCCATGGCCAACGCGCTCGGTGGTTCGGTGGCCCGAACCGGCGGCAGTGAGTACGGCGCCACGGAGTTGTCCGTCACGACCGCTGGGACGCTGCTCGATGGTCTGCCTTCGGGGCAGACGGTGTGGATGTCCCACGGCGACTCGGTGGTGGCAGCCCCCGAGGGCTTCACCGTCAACGCCTCGACGGCCGGTGCTCCGGTCGCGGCGTTCGAGGACACCTCGCGCCAACTCGCCGGGGTGCAGTTCCATCCTGAAGTCATGCACACGGCCTTCGGGCAGCGGATCATCGAGACGTTCCTCCACCGCATCGCGGGGCTGCCCGCCAGCTGGACGACCGACGGGGTGATCGAGGCCCAAGTGGCGCAGATCGCCGAGCAGGTCGGTGATCACCGCGTCATCTGCGGGCTGTCCGGTGGGGTGGACTCGGCCGTGGCCGCGGCGTTGGTTCAGCGCGCGGTCGGGGATCAGCTCACCTGCGTCTTTGTCGACCATGGTCTGCTGCGGGCAGGGGAGGCGGAGCAGGTGGAGCGCGACTACGTCGCGGCGACCGGGGTCAACCTGAAGGTGGTCGATGCCCGCGAGCGCTTCCTGGCGGCGCTTGCCGGGATCGACGACCCGGAGACCAAGCGCAAGATCATCGGCAGGGAATTCATCCGGGTGTTCGAGGATGCTGCCGCCGAGGTGGTTTCCGATGCCGGTGCCCACGGCGAGACCGTGGACTTCCTGGTGCAGGGCACCCTCTACCCAGACGTCGTCGAATCCGGCGGTGGAACCGGGACGGCCAACATCAAGAGCCACCACAACGTCGGGGGCCTGCCGGAGGATCTGCAGTTCTCGCTGGTGGAACCCCTACGGACCCTGTTCAAGGATGAGGTGCGCGCGGTCGGCAGTGAGCTGGGCCTCCCGGACGAGATCGTCTGGCGTCACCCGTTCCCCGGACCGGGGTTGGCTATCCGCATCATCGGTGCTGTCACGGCCGAACGGTTGCGACTCCTGCGAGCCGCCGATGCCATCGCGCGGGAGGAGTTGACGCGGGCAGGCCTCGACCGCGACGTCTGGCAGTTCCCGGTGGTACTGCTGGCCGACGTCCGTTCCGTCGGCGTGCAGGGAGACGGCCGAACCTACGGTCATCCGGTGGTGCTGCGCCCGGTATCCAGCGAGGACGCCATGACCGCCGACTGGTCGCGGCTGCCCTACGACCTCCTCGGGCGCATTTCCACCCGCATCACAAACGAGGTGCCCGAGATCAACCGCGTCACCCTGGACATCACCAGTAAGCCCCCCGGCACCATCGAGTGGGAGTAGGGGGAGAGGATGTAGGCCATGGGAATCCTGCTGAATGTCCTCATCGTGCTGCACTTCCTCGGCCTGGCCTCGCTCATCGGTGGCTTCCTGGTGCAGATCAAGTCCGACCCGCGCGTGGTCAACAACGCGATGTTCCACGGCGCGCTGACGCAGCTTGTCA
>CAYMPK010000054.1:0-6329 GCA_964392145.1 uncultured Actinomycetes bacterium
GCCGCTCCGGACAGTGGGACATCTTCGGGGTGGTCCTGATGGCGGGCTGCTTGGGTCTGGGCGGTGGGGTCATCCGGGATGTGATGGTGGGGCAGTTCCCGGTCGCCGCAGTCAGCACGCCCTGGTTCGGCCTCACGGTCGCGGGGAGCGCTGTGCTCGCCATCCTGCTGGGCCGGCGGCTCGTGCACATGGATCGCACGATCGTCGTTCTCGACGGCCTGACCCTCGGCTTCTTCGCCTCGATGGGTACCGGAATCGCACTCGCTCACGGGCTGCCGGTGGTGACGGCCGTGTTCGTCGGCGGCTTCGCGGCGGTCGGTGGCGGGGTGCTCGGGGACATCCTCAGCGGGCGTCGACCGAGTATCACCGGATCCGGAACCCACTTCCTGCTGTTGACCCTGCTGGGGGCGCTGGCCTACGCCGCTCTTGAGCCGGTGAACCACTACGCCGCGGCGATCGCCTGCATCAGCATCGTCTTCGCGACCAGGGTGTTCGGCCCCAACCTCAACCGGCGCCTGACCGTTGGGGGAGTCCTGGACGCCCGCGGTCCGGGGGCGCACAATGCACTCAGCGGGCTTCCCAGCCGTTCGTCGTAGCAAGATGCAGCGCGGGTAGGTGCGGTGGCCCGCTGCCCACTGTCAACCTGGAGGATCCATGACCGCTGGCGACGCCGACTACACCGAACCGTTCGACGAGGGCAAGGCCCGGCAGCAGTGGAACGAGGAGGCCAAGAAGCTCGGCCGCTTCAACCTGGCGATCTTCGGTAAGACCGGCGTCGGCAAGAGCACGCTGATCAACGCAATCTTCGGCGAGGATGTGGCACCTGCCGGATCCGGTCGCCCCGTCACGCAGGAGAGCCACCTCTACCTCACGCGCGCGGGCACCCTCGGGCTCTACGACACCCGTGGGTTGGAGATCGGCAGCTCCTCCGAGCAGGTCCTCGGCGAGCTGCGCGGATTCATCGAGTCCAAGCGCGGCGCCGACCCGGAGGAGCACATCCACATCGCCTACTACTGCATCCGGGCCGGTGATCACCGCATCGAACCCGCCGAGCAGGACTTCATCCGAGGCCTGCACGAGCTGGGGCTACCCGTCTTCCTGGTGGTTACGCAGGTCCACAAACGCGGTGAGGTCTATCGGGGCGAGCATCTGGAATTCGCCCAACACCTCAACGATCTAGGGTTGCCGATCTACCTCTCCCGCCCCTTCCTCACAGCGGCCCTGCCTGATCCACAGTTGGGCTACGAGGCACACGGCCTACCCCCGTTGCTGGAGATGACCTACGAGGCAGCGCCGGAGGCCGCCAAGTCGGCGTTCGCGGCAGCACAGATCGTGGATCGTTCACTCAAGCACAAGGCGGCAAAGGCGCGGATCGCTATCGCCTCGACACTTGCCGCGGGCGTCGGCGCCACCCCGATCCCGTTCGCTGACGCAGCCCTGCTGGTGCCGATCCAAACCGGCATGATGGCCTCGATCTCGCAGATCTACCGACTGCCGATGGACTCAGCGCTGGCGGTCAGTCTCGCGGCCACGGCCCTAGCAACCAACGCTGGCCGGACACTCGTCACCGGAACCCTGAAGCTGATCCCGGGGGCGGGTACCGTGGTCGGAGGTGCGGTCGCCGCAACTGTCGCGTCGACCTTCACCGTGGCGATGGGCCAAGCCTGGGTCAGGGTCTGCGAGATGATGGTGGACGGCAAATTCGGTCCGATCGAGCGGCTCGACAACGGGAAGATCCAGAGCGTGTTCCTCGGGGAGTTCAAGAGCCTCTTCGCAGCATCCTTGAGCTCGCTCAAGCGCGAGCGATCGAACTGAGGTTACCGCCATGACCGAAGGTGCGGGGGCCGCCAGCGTTCCCGACGAGCCTGGTCGGTTGCTGTCCCGGGAGGCCATCGACGCCGGATATGCATTGGCCCGGGAGGACATCGGGCGGTTCAACCTGGGTCTGTTCGGGCTGACCGGGGTCGGTAAGAGCACCTTGCTCAACGCGGTCTTCGGCGCCGACCTGGCGGCAACGGGAATCGGCGATCCAGTGACGCAGGACGCCAAGTTGTACCGGTACGACACCAGCAACCTCGGCATCTTCGACACCAAGGGCCTCGAACTCGGAAGCGACATGGCGTCGATCCTGGAGGCATTCGTCGGTTTCGTTGACGCTAACCGGATGGGCGGCCTGGACGACCAGATCCATGTCATCTGGTACTGCATCCGCGCCGGCGACCGCCGGATCCAACCGGCGGAGGAGGCATTCATCGGCAAGGTCGCCGACATCGGGATTCCGGTGCTGCTGGTGATGACCCAGACGCCGCTGACGGCCGACGGGGAGATCCATCAGGACGCCGTCGTGCTTGCCGACGCCATCCGGGAGCTGCAGCTCCCGATCCGCGGCGATGTCAGGTTCGTCAACGCCAAGGCGGACGATTTCTCCGGGGTGCCCTCCCACGGGCTGGATGAATTGCTGGCGGCCACTTCCGCCGTTGCCCCGGAAGGAGTCCGCAATGCCCTGGCTGCGGCTCAGCAGGTGGACCGAAAGTTCAAGCGTGCCCGGGCGCAGAGCCTCATCGACGGGGCGGCTCCGAAACTACAGGGCAGGGTCCTACTGCGTGGCGTCGATCAGGTGTGGGCGGAGCTGTTTGCCGGGATCGCCGAGGTGTACGACATGCCGGAGGAACGATCCCGCGAGGTACTCGACCAGGTTGGCACGGTGCTGCGGGTCCGTCGGGTGCTCAAGTTCACCAACGCCGGGGTATTGGTGTCCCCGCTCGGAGTCGGACTTCTGCCGGTCGTGGTCAGCAAGCTTTCCGCCAAGGGGAAACTGCCGAAACCCAAGCCGAAGTCCAAAGGCGCAGCCAACCCGACGTCCGCTGGCGCCTCCGAGCAGGGCGCTTCCAGCGGCGGGAACGCCATCTCCCGTCGGTTGCGCCGGTCCAAGGCAAAGACCCAGTCGGCGCCCGTCGAACCCGCCGGCTCCGACGTCGTCGCGGATCAGGCACTCCGGAGCGCGGACGAAACCGAGACGGAGCGCGTCGGTACCGGCTTGGCTGCAGGGAAGGTGACCCGGGCGCTGGGGGCGGCCTGGTTGGAGACCTGCGACCACTACTGGAGCCTCAGCTACCCGCAGCGTCCCGCCTACCGGGACACCGAGGGGATCGCCAACCACTTTGCCGACGACCTGCAGGCCAGGCTGCCCGCAGCGGTGCGCAAGTGGGAGGAGTGGCTCGACAAGAGGGAACGCAACAAGGCCGATCCGGGATAGACCTGGGACTTAACCCAACGTTTGCATGTCAATGTCGGCGTGTCGGATTGCGATGGCCTAGGCATGATGCATGAACAGCTCAACTGCGACCAGACGACCTGCTCGAATCGTGGTCGCGACGTGCTCGGTGAGTGCCGTCGCCGCGATCACCACGCTCATCGCGGCTCCGTCGGTGGCCGCGTCGCCACGCTCGAATTCCGCGCCGAGCGTGGGTACGTGTTGGAAGATGACCGACGCCGACCTGAACAGCGTGTCCTACGCGGGAACGAAGGTCCCATGCTCGACGGCGCACGTCGTTGAGACCGCCGGCACGGTCGCGGTTCCGGCATCGGTGGCCAGGACTGGACGCAGCAGCGTGGCGATGTCTGCCTTCGCCCGCCAAGCCTGCAGGTCGGTGATCAACTCCTACACCGGCTTCACGTCGTTGGCCGGTCGGGCGGGACACAACTTCCCGCGCGTGGACAAGTCGACCTTCGCCGGATTCGCCCAGGCCCAGGTGGCATGGTTCGCGCCTACTTCCAGCCAGTGGGCCAACGGCGAGAGGTGGGCTTCCTGCGCGGCCTCGTCGTGGAGCGTTGTGGCCGACCCGTCGCAGAAGTTGGTGCCGCTGAAGGGTTCGGTGCGGGGTAAGAACGCGGCGCTCGCTCTGCGGTTGAGCACTGATCGGCTGTGGGCCCAGGTCGCCACCCCGAACCTGGCTACGTCCGTGACGGAGCCCTATCCCGGTGCCGCAAAGGCGAGCACTCGGGCCATCGCCGCCTGCCGCAAACTCCTCGGACCGACCTCCTGGCGTCTAACCCTGCGAGACAAGTCTGCCTGGGGTAGCGGGCTCACTACCGCGACCTGCTGGCACGCACCCACACGGCCCTAGTACGACATGGCTTGCCCGCGCGCCGACGTTCCCACCGGATCGTCCGCGTGGCGGTGGACGCGGGTCATCCCTGTCCGAAGAAATCCCGCGCGGCCGGGGTTCGCAAGGCCCGCCAGGTCGCCAGGGCGATAGCCAGGTATCCCAACTGCAGCCAGTGCGGGGCCACGGGCACGTCCTCCGCAAAACCCACCACGAATGCCAGCACCCCCTTGAATGCCAACACCAGCAGCAGCACCCGCATCCCGGTGATGGCCTCGCGGCGTCCGCCGGTCAAACCGATGGCATAGAGGCCCAACAGGAGTCCCAGGATCGCCGCGGGTGCCCAGCGGAAGGTCTGTACGTAGCCCAGCTGGTGGATAACCGCCGTCAAGCCGAATGTCGCGGCGGACGAAGCCGCGCCGATCAGCTGGTAGCGGTGGGAACTATCCCGCGCCACGGGCTCAGGTTCGGGGTCGCTGGGCTGGGGGGCTGTCAGACGGCGCAACGCGGGGGTTGTGTCCATCAGTAGGTCCGGGGCTGAGTCCGGTCGGTCGGTGCGCGATTCCATGGGGACCTTCAGAGGAGGCGGCAGGCTGTGGGCGGACGAGTCGTCCTTTCGGCTCATCTCAATGCTCCCCGATCGCGGTGCCATGGTGTGGGAGGCCGGGGGGCGGATTGTGGGGGTAATCACGCGCGTCGCGCTGGACCTCATGGCGTGACGCCGCTCGCCACGAGGTCAAGTAGTGGGGTGACTGGGCGGCCTACTCGGGCAGTGGGGCGGGAGGCTGGGTGACAGGGTGCGCGGGGTCTGAGTCCTCGGCGCTGCCGTGCACCGCCTCCGAGGTGGAGAGCTTCACGATTCCGACCAGGACTCCGACGACTGCGATCGCGATCACGATCAGATCGATTGGACTGTCGTTGATGGTCACGCCGAACAGGTACATCGCCGCCACGGTGGCGATCAGCGGGTTGACCGCGATCATGGCTGCAGAGGACACCGTCACCGGACCCGATCGGAAAGCGATGGTGGCGAACGCCACGCCACCCAGCGCGCTGAAGACGGCCAGCGCGATCAGTATCCAGAGAAGCGGGGAGGGCGGGCCGCCGAAGGCGCCCTTGGCTGTCACGACGTACAACGCGTTGATGATGCCGGTGGCAACACCGAAGAGGGCAGCCTTGCCGGTGTCACCCAGGCGACTTCCGATCGCCATGCACACGAGAAAGCCGATCAGCATCAGCCCGATGGTGATGATCCAGCGGCTGGTGAGCGCCGTGTCGTTGCCCTCGGTGGGCTGGGCGACGGCGAGGAACACTGCCAGGGCCGCCGAGACCACGAGGATCCAGAGCCAGTCGCGCTTGGACACGTGGATCTTGCTGATTACCGCGGCGATCGGCGGGATGAATATGAGTTCGGTGACCAGTAGCGGTTGCACGACCGCCAACGAACCCAGCGACAGAGCGACCAGGTGGATGGCGCCCGCGACGTAGAAGAGGATGGCCCCGGTGAGCCACGCCGGATTCTTCATGAGCCGGCGAACGCCCTTGTCCTCGCCGGCGCCCTCGCCGATGCTGGCGACGGTGCCCTTGTGCTGGAGGACGTAGCTGACGGAGTACACGAATGTCGAGAGCAGCATCACTGCAATGGCGGGGATCATGTGTCACTCCTGGGGTAGACGCCCATGCTGATCGGACTCGCGCTTCGTGACCAGGCTTCTCTTCGTCACTTGTCGCGAAGTTACCAGCAGATGAGGCGCGATGGCGCCCCGCTTCTCGCGGGCCCTGGTCGGCTCGGGTTGTTGTCCAGGCGAGAAGCCAGGTGAAGGCTAGTCGCCCGCGGCCAGATCCACCCGAGTCAGTTCCCGCAGCGCCGAACCAGGGTCGTCCGTGGACTCCAGGAATGCCGGCAACCTTCCCAGTTGGTCGAAGGCGCGGCGGACCTGGCGGTAGTAGTCGCGCGCGACAACCAGCCGTCCCTGCGACCTGCCGAGTCGGGCCCGCTCGCGGCCTTGAGGGCTTCCCAGGTAGAGCCAATGCCGACCGGGTGGCTGATCGACAAGGGCGGCCGTCACGTCGATTCGAACGTAGTTCCGTTCGCGGGCGTCGAGCGCCTCCAACTCCCGAGCCGTCACCGGCTGACACACGCCTTCTACGGCGTTCCCGACTTCCGGGGCGATGTCCAGGAAGGCAACCCACTTTGGGCTATACATTCCGGCAGCAGTGTTG
>CAYMPK010000054.1:6339-13482 GCA_964392145.1 uncultured Actinomycetes bacterium
AGGCAACCATGACCGCGGGACGCTCCCCATCGGCGTCGCGATAGAACTTGTACCCGGGAAGGTCCACGGTGTTGTCCATCGCGACCCCCCAGGTTCGCCGGAACCCGGGCAGTCGGGTGAGGGGTCCCGAGGGCCTGGCAGGTGTGGCGTGACCGGGATGCTTCGCTTGGCCCGCCAGGGAGCCGAAACCAAAGACGAACTGTCCCGTCACGGGAGCCTCCTTGGACCGATCACTACTGGATGTCACCACATCGGGGTTCCCACGGCGGGATGCACGCGATGGCCAGGTGGAATCCCCACGGCGTTTGCGGCTGCAACAGCGTTGCGGTCTCAATCGAGCATCCTACCCAGGTGGCGGGCGGGCGGGCTCGGAGTCGGGCGGCAAGCCGACCCACTGACCGGTCCTAGCTCGAGTGTCCGGTTCGACAGGTCGAATTCCTCATTCCGAACGTCGTCGGTCAGGATGGAATCATGGACAGCGAATCCACTATCAGCCCAGAGCATGTCGCTGCCGTGTTCGCCGACCTTGCCGCGGGGTGGCAGGGCGGGTTCCTCCGCCATGTTTCGCCCGAGGTTCGATGGCGGGTGTTGGGCAGCCATCCGCTCGCGGGTGATTACCGCACCCTGGACGATTTCGTTGCCGGAACCTCCGCCCGGCTCGACCCGCGGCTTCGTGAACCGTTGAGTCTGCGCGTTGTCGGCGTCCTCATGGCCGGCCCCTGGGCGGTCGTCGAGTTATCTGCGGAATCCGTCCAGAACAACGGTCGTAGTTACCGCAACGAGTACTGCTGGCTTGTGCGCTTCGACGGCGACGGAGTGATCGTCGAAGTTCGCTCCTACCTGGACTCGGCGGCCGTGGCCGACGTAATCCTGTCGAACGACGGACCCTGACCCGAGGGTGGTGGCCGCATCCGTACTTGGCGCGCATTCCGTGGCGGGCGCCGCTAGCCTTCGGGGCATGAGCGTATCTGGATCGAAATCAATCACCATCAATGCACCGCTGGCCGATGTTCTCGCGATCGTTCGCGACGTGGATGGGCAGGCGGAATGGTTCCCCGGGACCATCTCCTCGGAGGTCCTCGAGAGTGACGCCGACGGACTCCCGGTGCGCGCCAAACTCGTCAACGATGTCAAGGTCGCCAAAGATGAGTTCGAGTTGGACTACACGAACACCGACGACAGCATCTCTTGGAAACTCGCCGCACCCAGTAAGGCCCAGAAGGAGCAGACCGGGTCCTGGAAGTTCGCCGACAAGGGCGGTGCCACCGAGGCCACCTTCTCGCTGACCATTGACGCCTCGCTGCCGATGCCCGGATTCATGCAGAAGAAGGTCCTGAACGACACCCTCAAGAACGGCACGAACGCCCTGAAGAAGAAGGCTGAAGGCTGAGCGGTTCGGCTCCCGTCGCGGGGCATCACGCCGACGCCAGCCCCATCCTGCAGTAACTCCTGGGGGGCGAATGCTCATCTCCGTGTCGGTGGACGACACCGTTCCTATCGACGTCATCAGTACGGCCGTCGCCGGAGTGCTGGAAGGCGCCGGGGTGGCCCACGATCAGGCCGATCGCGCCAAGATTGCGGTTGAAGGCCTGGTGTTCGATGCTCGTCAGCGTCCCCGGGTTGCTGTGGCGAGCTCGGCGGTAACGGTCGAGGTGGAACTCCGCGGGGATTCCGCGGTCGTCCGGGTCGTCGACTTCCGGGCACCGGAGGTCAACGTGTCGGCCTCCTCGGCGATGCCGCGGGCCCTGCTCGCGGACGGTGTGATCGATCAGTTCAGTTTCGGTTCCCAGGGCAAGGACGGCAACCGGGCCGAGTGTCAGATCAGGCTGGGGCGCAACCCAGGGCTTGCGGCGGAGTCCGAGGGCGCACCTGCCGGGGTGGCAGTGCGCCCTCCCTCACTGCGCCAAGACGTCGAACGTGTCAGTGACGACCGAGTCGCTGTTCTCGAATTCCGCCCAGCGGGTCCGGACGATGCAGAGGCCATCGTCGAGTGCGTCTACCGCTGCTACGGCTACACCTATCCGACGCCGGCCTTCTACCAGCCCGATGCGATCACCCGGATGATGACCGACGGGTCTCTGCACTCCTTTGTCGCGGTGGAGCCGGAGGGAGCGGTCGTCGGTCATGCCGCATTCATCTACTCCGACGCTTTGGGCAGGACCCCGGAGGCGGGCGTGCTTCTGGTGGATCCCCGTTATCGGGGGCATCGGATTGCCGAACGGCTGGCCGACCTCCGGCGCGGCATCGCCATCGAAGCACAGGTCCCCGGATTCTGGCTGGAGTGCGTCACGAACCATCCGGCCAGTCAGCGGGAAGTGCTGAGCCAGGGCGGCACCGCCGTCGGTCTTCTCGTGGCTGTGGATCCTCCCGAGTTCGCCATGTCCGGATTCGACCACTCCGCGGACGACCGGATGAGTCTGCTGCCGATGATCGTGCCGCTGACCGACCATCATGCCGGGAGGGTGCACCTGCCGAATTCCCTAGCGGAACCGTTGCGTCGATGCGCGGACGAGGCCGGGTTGTCTCGAACCATCGATGGCACCCTGACGCAGCCGAGCGGGCTCACGGTTCTCCGAGTTCGACTGGATGTGCCCCTCGCCGTTGCCCACGTGCTGGTGGATCGCATCGGTCCAGATGCCGAGGAGCGGATTCACGCTGAGGTCGACGCACTGGTCGAGGCGCAACCCCACTCGGTGCACGTCGATGTGCCGTTGTTCGACCCGTCCGCGGCTTGGCTGCTGGAACGTCTGTTGGGCCGCGGTTATGTCTGGGCCTCGTGGCTTCCCGGTGCCCGGGAAGAAGGCGACGTTCTGCGGGTCCAACAAGTGAACTCCGCGACCGTTGACGGCGCGAGTATCCAGTGCGCTTCAGATCACGGCTCTTGGCTACGTGACTGGATACTCGACCGCTGGCAACTGGCCCTTACCAACGGTGAGGATCCGCGGTAGCGCCGCCTCACAGGTCGGTGGCAGGCACCGGGAGCATGGCGCTTGGTCTGGTCGCCCACCAGGGGTAGTCGACACCGGCGATCCGGTGGATGCTCCCCACCGTGATCGTCAGAAGGGCGGCTCCAGCCAGGAGCACGAGGATGTTGCTCAGCCCGACGATCAGACCCAGGCCGATCATCAGCGTCGTTGACATCGCCGGTGCGTGAACGACCCCCACGATTGCCATCAGGATGATGCACAGAGTCACCGACAGCAGGGCGGCGACGCCGTGGATCCATGTCGGTTGGTCCAGGACGCCGGTCTGGTGTGACTGCCGCAGCACGGTGACGGCGGCGAGTCCAGCCAATACGCCGCAGCCGTGCCCGAGCAGCACCGCCCGGGGGTGGGCATTCAGCCGCTGGGACTGCGCCGTCACCATCAGGGCGCTGGAAGCCAGCGGCGGGAAGACCAGTGGTGCGGCGAACCAGATTCCGAGGACGGTCGGAACGGCGAGCCCGATGACGGCGACCCCGGCGAGCCACAGGTACAGGACTGGCCCCCTGTTCCCAGGCAGTCTCAAGCCATGGGCGGTGAGGGGGAAGTCCGCGAGAAGTTGCGCCCGACCGACCATCCTCAGGTCATGGAACTCCGCGGCGTCCATCGCCGAATTGTAGGGCCGATCGGGTTGCCACCGCCTGGATTCGACACCGTTGCCGAGGCGCCGCGCGTCGGCACCCGCGGTGCAACTACTCTCGCGTCCATGTCCGCAGGAAGATCGTTGGCCAAAGTGGCCCTGGCCGGAGCAGTTGCGGCTGCTGCGGCTGCTGGAGGAGCGGTGGCCGCAATCGGCTATGCCGGACTGAGGGTCCAGGGGCGCGCTGCAGGAGACGTGGCCGACTACCTCGCATCCAACCCGGACCCTGACGCCGGTCCAGTGGTCTGCGCAGGTGCCAGCATCGTGCGCGGGCGGGCTTCGGTGGACTTCGTCGAGCTACTTCGGCAGCGCTTCCCGACCACGACGTTCGTCAATGCCGGGGTCAACGGAAATGTCGTCTACGAGTTGGCAGTTCGGGTGGACGAAGTGTTGCGCTGCTGGCCGAGTTCCGTGATCGTGCTCATCGGCACCAACGATGTCCAGGCAACGCTCAGCCCGACAGCGGGCGCTGCCGTTCGAGCCGGCAAGCACCTGCCCGAGGTGCCGACGCTGGATTGGTACCGGGAGTTGCTCACCGACTACGTCACCACCCTGCGCAGGTCCGACATAGCCGTCGGCCTCTGCTCGCTACCGCCTTTGGGTCAAGACCTGTCCTCTGCGGTGAATGCGCGAGTCCGTGAGTTCAACGCGGTCATCGCTGATGTGGCGGCGGAGTGTGGTGCCGGATATCTGCCGGTCTACGAGCGTTGCGCCGAGGAGCTCACGTCGAGGAGAGCTGCCTCAGGACCGGCGTTCACAGGGCTGTGGCGGCCAGGGGTCGGTTCACTCGTGCGGCACTTCGTGTTCGGTCAGAGCTATGACGCCATCTCCGCACGCAACGGGTTGGCGTTGTCGCCGGACTTCGTCCACCTCAACTCTGTCGGTGCCGGGATAGTGGCCGACTGCGCCTCGGAGTTCCTGCAGGCCCGTTGACCCTCGAGGCCGTTCCGCGGCGATCGCGAGCGTGCGGACGAGGGCGGGTCGATGCTTCGGTCAGGCCGACGTCAAAGATGCGTCAAGAATCCGGGCTTGCCGTTAAGGATGCATCAGCCACGGTTTGCGTGGAATGCGGCGCGGCGTTTGCTCGGACTATGCCCAATCCAGTCAAGCGCACCCTGCTCGGAAAACCCATGCACTCGAGCACCCTGGGGGAGACCCTGCTGTCCAAGCGCCTGGCGCTACCGGTCTTCTGTAGTGATCCGCTCTCCTCGGTCGCGTATGCAACCGAACAGATCCTGTTGGTGTTGGTGTTGGGCGGAGCCTCCGCGTTGGCATTCACACCTTGGGTCGCCTTGGCCGTCATCTGCCTGCTCGGGCTGGTTGTCTGGTCGTACCGCCAAACCGTTTATGCGTACCCGAACGGTGGTGGCGCGTACGCCGTCAGCAGGGACAACCTCGGCCCACTCGCGTCCCTGATCGCCGCCAGTGCCCTGATGGTCGACTACGTGCTGACGGTGGCGGTGTCCGTCACCGCCGGCGTCGCGAACATCGCCTCGGCGATACCGGTGGTGGGAGAGCACCTGGTCCTCGTCAGCTGTGCGCTGATCATCCTGCTGGCATTGATGAATCTGCGCGGAGTCAAGGAGTCGGGCACGCTCTTCGCCATCCCGACGTACGGCTTCATCGCTGCCGTCGCTGCCCTCTTCATCGGAGGTCTCGTCGCCGCATTGTCGGGACATCCCATTCGCGCCGAATCCGCGAACCTGCCGATCGACACCCCCACCCTGACCGGCTTCGCCCTGGTGCTGCTGGTCCTGCGCTCGTTCGCGTCCGGGTGCACGGCGTTGACGGGCGTGGAGGCGGTGAGCAACGGCGTCCCGTTCTTCCGCAAGCCGAAGTCTCGTAACGCGGCTCTGACGCTGGTGGCGATGGGGGCCATCGCGATCTCGATGTTCGCCGGGGTGACGTGGCTGGCCATCTCCAGTGGCGCGAAGTTCGCGGAGAATCCCGCCGAGTTGGGTCTGCCCGCAGACGCGGTCCAGCCGACTGTCATCGCACAGTTGGGCATGGCAGTGTTCGGCAGCAGCGGCATCGGTTTCTACCTACTGCAGGCGTTCACCGCGGCCATCCTGATCCTGGCCGCGAACACAGCCTTCAACGGCTTCCCGGTGCTTGCTTCGATTCTGGGGCGAGACGGCTACCTGCCCAGGCAACTGGGACGTCGCGGTGATCGTCTGGTCTTCAGCAACGGCATCATCATCCTGACTCTGATCGCCGTCGGACTCGTGTACCTGTTCGACGGCAGCTCGACGCGTCTGATCCAGCTCTACATCCTGGGTGTCTTCGTATCGTTCACGCTGTCCCAGGCTGGAATGGTGGTGCACTGGACGCGGCTGCTACGTCACGCGGAGACCTCGGGGGCGGCCCGAATGAAGCGCTCCCGGATCGCGAACGCAGTCGGGGCGGCGATGACCCTGCTGGTGCTCGTCATCGTGCTGTTCTCGAAGTTCACACATGGCGCCTGGATGGTGATCATCGCCATCCCGGTGCTGGTCCTGATGATGACGTCCATCCACCGCCACTACGAGCAAGTGGATGCCGCGCTGACGGCCTCGGATGGCGGCGTCATCCTGCCGAGCCGGGTGCACGCAGTTGTGCTGGTTTCACGCGTCAACGCTCCGATGATGCACGCGCTCGCCTACGCGAGGGCGGCCCGGCCGGACTCGTTGGTGTGCCTGCACGCGAGCACGGATTGGGCGGAGTCCAAGCAGCTGGCCGACGAATGGGACCGACGCAACCTCCCGGTGCCGCTGATCAGGATTGATTCGCCCTACCGTGACATCACCCGACCGGTGCTCGACTACATCGGACGCTTGCATCGGGAGTCGCCTCGCGACATCGTGGCCGTCTATGTGCCCGAACACGTGGTGACACATTGGTGGGAGCACATGTTGCACAACCAGAGCGCACTGCGGCTGAAGACCAGACTGTTGTTCCAGCCGGGAGTGATGGTCACCAGCGTGCCCACTGTCCTGGGGCGGCAGATGCGAGAATCGGCGATGTGAGCCACGCTGCGAATCCGAGTCGGATGACGCGACTCTTCGTCCCGGACCGGGCCGAGCCGCGGTATGTCCGGGTGATCGGAGTGCTGCTGTTGGCGGGACTGACGTTGTCCGGAACCATCTGGCTGACGATCGCCCTTCCGCAGGTGACGTTGGCCACGGGCCTGCTGCTGATGCTCCTGGAGGTGGTGCTGGTCGCCGCCCTGTCCAACCTCGTGGTCGCGATACTCGCTGCGTTGGCTGCTGTCCTGTTGGCCAACTGGTACCTGGTTCCCCCCACCCGCACCTGGTTGGTGGCGAGTACCGACGATCTGATCGTGCTCGTGGTATTCGTCGTATCGGCGGTTCTGTCCAGCGTGACAGTCAGCTTGGCCATCCGAAAGCGCGCTGAGGCCCAGCGGACGGGGATGGAGGCCGAGACCCTCCGTGAGACTCTGACGGAACCGTCAGTAGATCCGATCGCGGTGCTGGCCCAGATGTCGCGGATCTTCTCCTTCACCGAACTGCGTCTGGCCGATCA
>CAYMPK010000055.1:0-8886 GCA_964392145.1 uncultured Actinomycetes bacterium
ACGAAACCATCAAGACGATGAACGACAACGAGTTGATGGAACTGGGCCGCAACCACGAACAGCAGCACCAGGAACTTCTCCTGATGGACATCAAGAACCTGTTCTCCCGCAGCCCGCTGCGACCGGCCTACGCAACTCGGTCTGAGCACAACGGTGCGGCCGAGGTAAAGCCGATGTCGTGGTTGGGCCACGACGGCGGGGTAGTGGAGATCGGTCATGACGGGGACGGTTTCGCGTTCGACAACGAGAGCCCGCGGCACAAGGAGTACCTGGAACCCTTCGCCTTGGCGGATCGGTTGGTCACCGCGGGAGAGTGGCTGGAATTCATCTCAGACGATGGCTACCACCGCTCGGAGTTCTGGCTCAGTGACGGCTGGGCCCACATCAACGAACATGGCAGCGAGGCACCGCTGTACTGGGAGAAGGTCGACGACCAGTGGCGGGTGTTCACCCTCTTCGGACTGGAAGCCGTCGACCCGGCAGCACCCGTGGTGCACGTCAGCTACTACGAAGCGGATGCCTTCGCCCGATGGGCCGGAGCCCGACTCCCGACCGAAGGCGAATGGGAGGCCGTGGCCAGTACCGTGTCGATTCCCGAGCGAGCTGCGCTGGAACTCCATCCGAACTCCCTAGACCACGACCCGCCGAGGATCGCCCAGTTGTACGGCGAGGTCTGGCAGTGGACTTCGACCGCGTACTCGCCCTACCCGGGCTTTCGTGCGGCGCCGGGGGCCGTGGGTGAGTACAACGGCAAGTTCATGGTGGACCAATACGTACTGCGCGGGTCCGCCTGCGTAACCCCACTGGGACACGAGCGTCTCAGCTATCGCAACTTCTTCCCCTCCGCGGCCCAGTGGGCCTATTCCGGATTGAGGCTGGCCCAAGATGGCTGACACCGTAGTCCACTCCTCGTCAAGCGATGAGCCGGTTCCGACGAATCTGTCTGTTGTGGTTCTCCTCCACGAGGACGACTGGTCCGATCACCTCGCCGACCTGACGAAATCGGGTTTGACCGACGACCAACCGTGGACGCCGCCGGTGTGGTTCTACGACGAAATCGGTTCAGAGTTGTTCGACCAGATAACGCGACTTCCGGAGTATTACCCGACGAGGGCCGAGCGAGCGATCCTGGCCGAACATGCCGACGAGATCATCGAGTTGGCCAACCCAGATACCCTGGTGGAGCTGGGGGCTGGGTCCTCGGAGAAGACCCAGTTACTACTAACCGCTGCTGACGACCAAGAGCTTCTGCGAACCTTCGTGCCGGTGGACTGCTCGCACGAGTTCCTCGCCGCCGCTGCTGCCGACGTCGCCGCCGCGTATCCACATGTCGAGGTGCGTGCTGTTGTGGCGGACTTCAATGCCCATCTCGCCCATCTGGGGCACTCGGAGCGGCGGATGGTGCTGTTCCTCGGCTCCACGATCGGCAACTTCGACGATCCTCATCGACTCGATTTCCTCACCTCGTTGGCCGAGGATCTGGGGCCTGGCGATACGTTCCTGCTCGGTACCGACCTGATCAAGGATCCCGCTCGGCTGGTGGCCGCCTATGACGACGATGCCGGTGTCACTGCGGCATTCAACGAGAACGCCACCAGGGTGATGAACCGGCAACTCGGCGCGAACTTCGATGCCTCGCAGTTCCGCCACCGGGCAGTCTGGGAGCCCGTCAAGCACCGGATAGAGATGCACCTGGTCGCGCAGTCGGACCAACGGGTCAGGTTCGACAGGTTGGACGGACTGGAAGTGGAATTCGCCCAGGGCCAACATCTGCAGACGGAGATCAGCACCAAGTTCACCCGCGACATCGTCGACTCGGAACTGCGCCAGGTCGGGCTGGAACCCATCGGCCACTGGACCGACGACGGCGAGGACTTCCTGCTCACCCTCTCCCGGCTCAGCCACTAGGCAAGCCCGCCGGGTATCCGGACCGCGTCTGCTGCCTCTTGCGCAGCGGGAGGTTGATGGTCCACGCGATCTGACGTCGGGGTTGACGTCCGGATTCCCTGATGTTCACCGGCGACCAACAAAGGGCTATGATATCTCTACTATTCTGGTAGACATACTACGAGGCAAGGACTGGGGGGAATACCTGTCCATCGGATCGATGTTGCAGCCAAACCTTGCCTGAGCGGTTCCTCGACACGAATTCCAGAATCGCCGAGACAGCGGACGTGCACTGAACTCAGGTCGATCTCCCCGGACCCGGCTGTGGAGGGTCGAGCGAAGCAGTAACGGATCCCTTCCTACCTCCGGCACCAAACCACTCCACCCACCCAACCCACCCACTGAACGTTTCAGATCGGAGCACCATGACCGGCCTTTGGATCCTGCTGGCGGCGGTGGCGATCGCGCTGGCCTTCGGCATCTACCGAGCACGCACCGACGGTCGGGTCCGTGACGTGGCGGTCTCCGACGAGGGCCTGCTTGACGAAGCCAGCCTGAACACCCCACTCGGCGAGAAGACCACCTTCGTGCAGTTCTCCAGCGAGTTCTGCACCCCCTGTCGTCGCACCAACGCACTGCTGACCAAAGTGTCCGCCGAACGCGAAGGCGTCACCCACGTCGAACTCGACGTCGACGAACATCTCGACCTGGTTCGCCGTTTCAATGTCACCCGAACACCCACCGTCCTCATCCTCGATCCCGATGGCGTCGTCACCCGCAGAATCGTCGGAGCCCCAAACCCGCAAGACATCACCCAACTCCTGGAGGAGCGAATCGCATGACCGTCAACGACGTAACCCCGCGCGCGACACCGCCGCGCATCGACCCGCGAGGTCCACGATTCGGCGCCGCCGTCACCGTCGTCTTCCTAGCCGCAGCGCTCATCCTCGGGCCTGGCCTAGGTCTGATTCCGTTGGTGATCCAGGCGATCGCTTTCGGCCTTGGAGCGCTCCTCGGGCTGCAGTTCCAGCCCTGGGGTTGGATCTACCGCACGGCCGTGCGGCCGCGCCTGGGGCCGCCCAGTGAATGGGAAGACCCCCGACCGCCGCGCTTTGCCCAACTGGTGGGTCTGATCTTCGCCGTCGTCGGAATCGCCGGGAGCCTGCTGGGTGTCTCCTGGCTGTACTACGTTGCGGTCGCCTTCACGCTGATCGCGGCCATCCTCAACTCCGTCTTCGACTTCTGCCTGGGCTGCGAGATCTACCTGCGCTTCAAGCGCCTGAGTAGCCGGCCTGTCGTACCGCTGAGGACTCCCGAGCGGGTCTGACGAGGCCCACCATCATGCGGCGTTGACCGGCACCCAGGGTCCAAGACCCGCCGGCTGGTGCGGCATACTGGCCGCTGGCGAGGAGAACGTCCGTCCGAAACGTCGGACACGCTCACCTCTTCCGCGGGTGTAGTTCAATGGCAGAACATCAGCTTCCCAAGCTGACAGTGCGAGTTCGATTCTCGTCACCCGCTCTCTTGATCGGCAGAACAGCGCGTGGGACCGTGACTCCGCGGCGGCGTTCGTTGGGCAGGTCCTGCCTAGGACGTCGTATCTGGACACCACGTCCGTGTTCGCCTCCGCGATGCCATCGGCAGCGCCGATACGGAGCACTAGCGAGCGGACACCGGTAGTTGCGCCCATGGATTCCCGGGAAGGCGGCCGGCGGCGAGTGACGGGACAACTCAGCCGTCACTGTGAAGCGACCGAAACGCAGGGGTTCCCCCTGGGTGACGACGATCAGGTCCTCTACGGGCAGGCCCTAGCCCCTGCAATGGCCTTGGCGCCTTTCACGGTCTGCGGCTAGCGAAGAGGAGGACGCGTGGAGACATCACAATGTCAATGATCGTGCGCCCCGCAGTCTCGGTCAATTGATTCGGGAGTCGTGAACCCACACATCCGGCGCCATGTTTCCCGGCGGGTGGTGAGAGCTCCGCCGTGACGGGGCCCGGCGGTCGTGTCGGGACCCGCCAGGTTGACGAACAGCACTCACTCAGGCAATCAGGAGGGCCTTTCCGAGGAGCGACGAACCTGGAAGCCCCAGACGCGACGGCGCATCTTCAAGAGCGATGGTCATGCTGAAGTAAGCCAGGTACCTCCCTCGCTTTGGTTGGGGTTGAGGCCGCCATCCGCGTGCTCCGCATGAGTGATCTGACTGAGAACCGGCGGTTCCCACCGCTGCTTGTCCATTGCCGGTTACCTCCCCGGGACTCACAGGCATTTGGCAACGCCCTCTTCGTCCGCGACCTGGCTGCCGTCGAAGGCCTGAAGTGTAGTTGCCCAGGTTGGTTCACCGCCAGTGTCGCCGTGTCGGAACGTGCTGCCCCGCCTCTCCGCGAAACGCGGCGGCGAAGGTCAGAAGGCGGCCACCGCGAAACACTCTCCAGATGCCGTTCAGCATCACCTCAAGGAGTCCACTTCCTGGGTGCTCGCCGCTTAGGCCCAAGCCACCAAACTCATTTCGTCATAGTCTGAGGGAAGATCCATCGACCAATGCGCGCGGTTGCCACGAGAGTCCCCAGCGGTCACGATGGCAACGGCCGCAATCCGCGGTCACTCAGACCGAACTTGAGGAGCCCTGGCCGTGTCTGAACTAGACGACCAATTCGAAGCCGCAGTCGCAGCGTCGAAGAAGCTTTCCGCCGCACCTGATCAAGCCACCATGCTCAAGTTGTACTCCCTGTTCAAGCAGGCAACCGAGGGCGACGTGGAAGGCAAGCGCCCTGGCTTCACCAACCCCGTCGGACGGGCGAAGTACGACGCTCGCAAGGGCCTTGTTGGTACCGACCCCGCCCAGGCCAAGCAGGAATACATCACCCTGGTGGATTCCCTGAAGTAGGACTGGGCCAAGGGCGACTACTTACTCCGCTGGACCCCCACAGACCCGGGCGTAGTCGGGGCCAGGAGGCCGCGCGCGCGGGCCTTTTCGACCCAACTAACGACCGTGCGGGGGCTGACGTGGTACTCGGCCGCAATCGCCTTCGCGTAGCCACGCCCGATCAGGAGATAGCGCTGGGCCACCTCCCCCAAGAATCCATCCGTCAGTCGGCGCTGCGGGCGCTTAACCACATCGGCCGCATCCGGATACCCGGAAACCGGATAGTCGTGCGCGAAGGGATCCTGGCCGAGGGCAAGCAGTTGCGGAACAGTCGTCGTGATGACCTCCAGCGGTGTGGCCCATCGGAAGAACTGCTGCAGCCTCTCAATATCGAGTCCGATCCGAGATCGGACTACCACACTCACCAGCGCTGGCTCCCCGTCGACGATGTCTGCCGTCGCATCCACCCGCCAGACAGGTTCCTCGCCAACTCCATCGAGATGCACCAGATCGAGCACGAGAGGGAACTGCAAAATCTGGTTGTTCGCGCTCACCCATTCCGTGCGCGTTCCCGGTGCACGCCTGAGCCTTGACGACGTGCCGACCGGTCGAGGTGTCACCATTCAACCCTCCATCGAACCTTCCATTCGGGACCTCAAAGTTACACACATCGCCACTCAGTCTTCTCGTCGTCTATGGCAGCGTTTAGCGTCAAATCAAGAGGCGTCACCTCAGGGGGATTGACGACCGAAACGCGAGGCACGCGTGATTTCGATCCGTATCCCCAGTGTGAAGGGATCGGTTCGATGACAAAGACTATCCGCGCCATAGCACCTGTGCTGGCCCTCGCGGCGGGGGCTCTCGTAGCCACCAGCGCACCCGCCGAGGCCGCCACCACCCACCACGTCACGAGTTCGGCGTGCCTTGGCCCGGGTACGCTCGTCGACGCTATCGGCAAGGCGAACGCGAACCCAGGCGCGGACGTCATCAAGTTGGATGTCAACGTCACCGACTGGTACCTGGGCAACTGCAACCTCCCAACGGGCCGCACGCTGGCGGCACGCATCACCGGACCGCTCACGATTGACGGCCAGGGCAGGAGCATCCAATCGCTCGCCCAGTGGATTTCCCCCGACGGGAGTCTCAACAACAAGTCCCGGTGCCCCAGCAAGGTGCACGGTGTTATCTTCCTGCAGGACCCCTCGGGTGGCTTCGAGATCGGAACCCCGAGCGCAGACAACACCAATGTCAAAGTCACGCTGACGAACCTCACGATGGATGGACTTCTCAGCGCCGCCGTAGTGAATAACAAAGCCTCGTTGACGCTTGTTGGGGTAACCCTCAACAACATCATGGACACCCGCGGGTGCTCCCAGGCACCAATTGAGGTGCAGTCGGCCGCGAACCTCTCGGTTTCCGCGTCGAAGTTCACCAACAACTGGAACTGGGCACCCGTCTTCGGCGCCGTGGCATCTGGCGTGGTCCAGGGCGGAAATGCCGGCGACCTGGCCATCCAGAACTCACTGTTCCAGAACAACAATGACAGTGGCGCCGTCACCTGGTCCGGCGCGGCAGGATCCAAGGTCAACATCGTCTCGAGTCAGTTCGCGGCCAGCCAGGGGATCTCCATCATCGGCGATCCCGGCCCGGTGGCAGCCAAGATCGTCAACACGGCAATCGGCTTCGTCGGCTTCTACCCCGCCAGTCACATCGTGGCCAGTGGCAATGCCGCTGTGACGTTACAGGCGAGCACAGTGGCTGCGGACACTTCCATCTGCGACAGCAAGTCCATCGAGGGTCCTTGCCTGCCGCCCTTGGGAGTGCTGGGTACGGAATCAGGCGGAACGATCGCCCTGCAGCAGACGGCGGTGGGGGTGGCTGATCCGGAGGACAGTCTCAAGCCCGCTGATCTGGTAGCCGATGGGGCTGGCTTCACGGCGGATGCACAGTCCTACGTGACACCGGTGCCGGTACAAGACGCAGCTGCACTGAAGGCCAAGTTCGCCCAGCCGGGACTGCTGACGGATCCACCTGCCCTACCGACGATCAACGATCCGGAGTATTACGGCAGCGCAGCTGCACAGGTGACACCTCTGCTGGGGACGACGCTCAATCCTGGAGTCCTGCTCGACGTGATTCCCGATGCCACGTGCACTGCGCCGTTCGACGCCAACAAGCTACTGAATCCGATAGATCAGACCTGCATCACCAAGGATGCGCTCGGCAACGATCGCTGGGACACGGGCAACTCCAAGCGCAACATCGGCGCCGTCCAGCTCTCCTTGGCTCCCCACCTCACTATGGTGCGAACCGGCAACCAGCTCCTTGAACTCAAGTGGACCCGACCACTAGACCCCGCCTCAGGTGCGGTAACCGGGTATGGCCTGCTCTATCGCCCCGCAGGTAGCGCCTCTCCGTGGAAGCGCATCAACGTCACCGGACCCAACACCCTGGGCAGGATCGTGTCCGGTCTGACTAACGGTGCGAAGTACGACTTCGAGATCGTCGGGGTCAACGTCGTAGGTGATGGGCCCCCAAGCAACATCGTGCAAGGAACCCCACTCGGAGCTATCGGAACACCTGTTCCCAAGCCCACCCAGGGCAATGGACGGGTGACGCTCACCTGGCCAACACCGGCGCTGGGAGGTCACACGCTCGCCGGCTACTCCGTGGTCTACCGAACAAAGGGGGCCGCCACCTGGTTGAGTGCGGGCAACGTGACTTCGCCCCGGATCACGGTTACCGGGCTCCGCAATGGCACCACATACCAAGTCGGAGTGACGGCGACAGCGACCGACAACGCCGTGAGCAAAGTTGGGGTTGCCAACGCTGTCCCGTACGCGGTTCTGCCGCTCCGCACGACCGGCGTGCTCCCCGTCGGAGCGTCGCTGCCGCGGCGCGGGACAACTACTGTGGTGGGGTCCAGCACGACGCTTCCGCAGGGCTATGTGCGGACCCTGGTCCGATGCACAGACAACCGAGCACTTCGGGGTGACCTACGCAACTGCACCTACCGAGTTTCCGCCAATGGGCAAGTCACGGTGAGCACGTACGGCCGCGCCGACGTCTCCGTCACGGTCACGCAACAAGCCGTTCCGCGGGCTGGCCAAGCAGTTGGCTACCACCCGTCGGCCACCTGGAGCCGCACCTGGCTGGTGGCGGCGCACTAACGGCGTCCACACGTGCCAGGCGGCGGGTCACGCCACGGCCAAACATGCGGCTGGTGTGTGTGCCAGACTCAAAGAGGCACCTGTGGAGGCCTCATGTCTCGTGTGACGTTCCCCCGTTCGGTCGCCGTGCTGATGGTGACGGTCGTTGCCCTCGCCGTTGGTCAGCTGGGCGGCGCCAGCGCCTCAGCAGCACCTCCTAGCGAAGCCGCCGTCACTGCGATCACACCCTCGTGCGAATCGCGAGCAGGCGGGGCAACGCCGCGCGGGGAGTTGCGCGTCACCCTGACCGTCTCTCCCCAGGTCGCCCGAGCCGGCACCAGGATGTGGGCACGGGGCAACGCCCTCCCGTGGATGGGCGGCCATCCGGTGCTGATCCAACAACTGCTCCCTGGTGTCCGCACACCCGCAGCGGGCTGGGTTTCGATCGGCGCCACCTGCACTGATCCCTCCGGCGGCTTCGCCTTGCCAGTCCTGCCCAAGGTGGGCAACTCGGCCCTGCGGGCGGTGGTCGGCGGTGTGTCGAGCAAGCCCGTTGCGATCAGAGTGCTCCCGCTGACCGAAGCCATCGTCCAGCCCCAGAATCAGTGGACGACCCAAACCGTCACCCGCACGATCAGATCAGCACGCTCCTCCATCGACATCGTCATCTACAACCTCGGTGCCCAAGACATCGCCGAAGCCCTGCAGGCGGCCCGCGTTCGATTTCAAGCGAACCATCCGAAAGTGCCGACGATCCGCGTCATGGTGAACGCCCAGTGGGGGTCGGGGCAGAAGGCGCAGAGTCAGGCAGCCTACCTGCTGCGTCTGATGAACCTGCTCGGAGTCAACCCCGCGACCGGCCGCTCCGCCGACGGCGTGGTTGCCTTCAACTGGTCGGCGAACAACTACTACATCACCCATCAGAAGACCCTGATCATCGACGGCCGTCGCTCCGACGGCCTCAACTACCCAAGCGCCGCATCGCT
>CAYMPK010000055.1:8986-13423 GCA_964392145.1 uncultured Actinomycetes bacterium
CCCGCCAAGCTCTACATCTACAACGAGGAGTACGCGGATCCCTCGGTGCTGGCTGCGATCCAGCGAGCTGCCTCCGCCGGGGTCGTGGTCAAGATCGTGATGACGTTCAACACCAGTTATGGGACGGGATATCAGGCACTCGTCACCCAGAAACGCGCGGGCGGTGGGCCAGTGGCGGCCGCTGTTCACCTGTACCCGGACACGAACAGCTACATGTATGTGCACGCGAAGATGATTTATGCAGACCTCGGTGTCGACGAGGCTTATGTCGGATCGGCTAATTTCTCCGCGGTGTCCCTTCGCCAGAACCGTGAACTCGGCCTGCACCTGCGTGCCTCGGATGGCACCCTGACGCCGCAGATCGCCACGGCGTTGACCACAACCTTCACCGGCGACTTCGCCTACACCGGCGGCAACGTGCCCAACTGTCCGGTGGTCGCGGTGACTCCGACGCGAACCTGGAACTCTCAGATCGGTGGCCTGAACCAGAGCACTGGTTGCCCGGCGACGAAGTTGGCGCCGACCAGCGGGCGGAAGGCGCAGACGCTGCCCGGGGTCCCCGGAGCGGGGGCACTCGGTGGGTCGTACTTCCCGGCCCCGCTGGGGGAGGTGTCCAACCACTACACCCCTCCTTTGCCGCAGGGCCCGATGACGTCATTCGTCCCCGGAGCAACGCAATACGTGTGCTTCAACGGAGCACGCGTTGCCGACCCGCAGAACTGCCTCCTGCCACCTGTCACAGCCAAGCATTGACTTTCGCCGGCAACCGCGCCTGAGACCCGGAAGTGGTTAGCCGGTAGGGCTTGCGGTCGCAGTGCCAGTCGGGTTCGGCGCCGCTGGCGATTGCGGCATTTCCACGACAACCGCGAACGACCAGCCCTTGTCGGTGGGAGTGCTGAGGATGCGCAGGACAGGTGCCACGACGGACTTCCCCTGAGGGTAGTTGTCGCTCCACGGCGCGAATCCCGTCTTCACTTGCTGTTGCTGACCGGCGATGGGGGCGAACCTGAAACGGAAGTAGCCCTTCGAGTTGTAACTCGGCAGGTACAGTCCCGCCTCCACCTCGTTCGGCGGGCTGGAGTCGAAGACCATCTTCGTGTCGGTGGTCTGGAAGGAGCCCACGTAGGGGGCGCCCGGCGCTGTGGTGCCCATGCTCTTTCCGGCCCAGTCGGAGGTGTCGCCCATGACCGGATCGAAGACACTCACCCGGGTAGGGGGAGCGCCCGCCAGGCCGGCCGGATCGTTAAGGCTCACTGTGAATTGGAGGGTGAAGACGCCGGTGCCGCACGCCCCGAGCACCATCGCCAACGGCACGATGAAGCAGGTCGCCACCCAGGCCCGGGATCTCGTCACGGAGCCGATTCTGGCAAGGACGACGCGCGGCGGCCAGTGAACCGCAGAATCCGCCAAGGTCGCCCGTGAAGGCATGCCGCACTCACGCTCGCAACACGGCCAATGCACAATGCTGGCATGAGTACCGCGATAGTTGGCCACAATTCCCGTCGCGCCCGGCGTCTCGCCCTGGGACTGATGCTCGGGCTCGCCGCCCTGGCCATGGTCCTCGGTGGCACCGAGAGGGCCTCCGCGCACGCCGAACTGGAATCAACCTCTCCCGCCAATGGCGCCCAACTGGACGGTCCACCCAAGCAGGTCAAGTTGGTCTTCGGTGAGGACATCCTTCCGCAGGGAACTCAGCTGGTTGCCTTCGCGGCGGACAAGACCCCGGTGGAACTGGCAAACGAGAACGTCAGCGGACCCAACCTGACCGCAGATTGGCCGGCATCCGCCCCAAGCGGCTCGTACACCGTGTCGTTCCGAGTCACCAGCGCCGACGGACACCCGATCGACGGCACCCTCAGGTTCAGCTACGGTGCCGCAGGGGCGTCGGCATCTCCCTCGTCGAGTCCGGGCGGCACCGCCGCGAGCGCTCCGGCCAGCGGTGCATCGACCGCAGAGCAATCCGCCCAACCCGCGTCCGCGTCCAGTGATGGCCGCGCCACCTGGTGGATCGTCGCGGCAATCATCGTCATCGGAGTCCTTCTCGGCGCCCTCCTCGCCAAGGTGCTGGCCAGCCGACGTGGGGACGGCGGCAAGTGACCCTGGGAGCGCGATCCCGCGTTTGGCTGCTGCTGGCGGTCGTCCTTGCCGGTGTGGCGATTGGACTGGTCGTCGGCGGTGGTGGGTACCAGGCTCCGGTCTATGGCATCCGGGACGCGGGTCCGGTCGTCGGATGGCTGCTGCCCTTCGTGCGCGCGGTGGGCGTGGCCGCAGCCGCAGCGAGTTTCGGGTGGTTGCTGTACGCGGCGTTTCTCGGACCACAGAAGTCCGGCGGGCTCCTCGGCGGCCCGGCCCGCGATGATGTTCGGCGGGCGTCGAATGCGGCGCTGGTGTGGGCGGTCGCCAGTCTGATCTCGGCGTGGCTCAACTTTTCGAACGTGCTGGGCATATCTGCCCAGGAGGCGCTCCGTCCACAGTTGCTCGCCACCTACGCGTGGGACATCACCACGGTGCGGGCGTTCCTGCTGTCTGGCTTCATCGCCCTGGCGATTTGGGTCGGCGCCAGGGCCTCCGAGAGTCTGGCCGCTGCCGCCGGCTGGGCAGTGCTGGCCGGTGGGGCGTTGTCCCTGGTGCCACTGGCGGGCCACGCCGCCGGGTTGGGGAACCATGGACTGGCGCTGGCCTCCGGGGTACTGCACAGTCTCTCCGCCTCGGCATGGGTGGGCGGTTTGCTCGCCCTGGCCGTGCACGCATGGCGCCGCGAGCCCGGTGTTGCCGAAGCCGCCCGACGCTTCTCAACGCTGGCATTGGTGTGCGTTGCCGCCCTTGCTGTGACCGGTGTCGTCAACGCCCTCACCCGCATGAACTCCCCGGGCGAGCTGTTCACCACCGGATACGGCCGGGTGGTGCTTCTGAAGATCATCGCGCTGCTCGCGTTGATTGCGGTCGCCGCGGCGGTCCGACGTCGACTACGGCCCACAACTGATCAGGACCGACGCCGCTTCGCGCTGCTCGTCGGCGTCGAGCTGAGTGTCATGGCGGTTGCCATGGGCCTGGCAGTGGCCCTCACCCGAACGCCCTACCCGAAGCTTGCGGCCGAAGCCACGACCTTGGCTGAGTCCCTCCTCGGTCGACCGATCCCGGGAGCGCCGACTGCTTCCTCGGTGATCCTGGGTTTCTCCTTCGAACCGGTGATGCTGACCGGCTCCCTCATCGCGGCGGCCCTGTACGTCGCCGGGGTGATGCGGCTGCACAGTCGCGGCGACTCTTGGCCCTGGCTGCGCACGGTGTCGTGGATGTGCGGTATAGGCGCCGTCATCTGGGCCACCAATTCCGGGCTGGGACTCTATTCAGAAGTCTCCTTCAGCATGCACATGATCCAGCACATGACGCTGTCGATGCTGGCTCCGATCCTGTTGGTCGTCGGCACCCCGATCACCCTGGCCCTGCGGGCCTTCAAACCTGCACCCGGCGGGCGTCGGGGACCGCGGGAGTGGATCGTCTGGGCGATAGGGTCACCGGTGGCCCGGTTTGTGACCCACCCCCTGTGGGTGCTGTTCATCTTCACAGTTGGTCTATACGGCCTCTACTACACGTCGCTCTTCGGCACCCTGATGGGCTCACATCTGGGACACGTGGTGATGCAGGTGCACTTCCTGCTCGCGGGCTACCTCTTCGCCTACGTCGTGCTCGGCCTCGACCCGGCCCCGCGGACCCTGCCACCCTGGGTGCGCCTGGGGATGGTGCTGGTGGCGATGGTCTTGCACTCCTTCTTCGCGGTCCCGATCATGATGAGTGACTCGGCCTTCGGCCTGGAGTACTACTCGCAGGTCCAGCCGCCGTGGTTGACCGACCAGGTCGCGGATACCAAGGTGGCCGGCGGAATCGCCTGGGGCATCGCCGAGGTTCCGACGCTCCTCCTGTTGCTGGTTCTGGGTATCCAATGGGCCCAGTCCGATGACCGTGAGGCCAGGCGCCGCGACCGTCGGGTGGACCGTTCGGGATCCGATTCGGAACTGGACGCCTACAACGAACGGCTGGCCAGGATGAATGCGGCCGCCAAGCAGCGCGGGGAGTGAACCGATCCGCCGAACGCGGATGACGCGCCGACCCTAGCGGCCAACCGCCGCGAGGACGGCTGCAAGCCGATCCTCGACCGAGCCATGGACCTTGAGCCAGCGCGCCCGAGTCGGGACAGTGGAACCGGGCAGGTACGGCTGCGGCTGGGCACTACCGGCAGTCTCCTTTGAGGCTGGGAGGAAGACGGCGCGGAGAACGTTCTGTGCCCGATCGCGGTAGTCGGGTCCGTCGCGCTGGCCGGGGTCAGCTGTCCATGGGATGTCGATGTCGCACCATACGGTCACTTCGTACGTTCGCAGGTGCACGAGGGCCTCGTCCAACAGCGTCGGGTCCTGGTAGTAGACCAGGCTGTAGACCGCC
>CAYMPK010000056.1:0-13284 GCA_964392145.1 uncultured Actinomycetes bacterium
TGCCCGCGACGGCGGTGCGCGTGGCCGGCGAGACGAACATGCTGATGCCGGCGGACGTCGACGGTTCGCTGCCACCGGCGTACTCGGGTGGCTTGTTCTACACCTTCAAGAGCAAGAACTTCCAGGCCCATCACGTGGATACCGACCAGATCCAGGTCACTCGGCTGACACCCGATTTCACGACCCCGGCCAACACCAAGTTCGAGACCGTGACGACCATCCCGATTGCGCCGTTCACGTTCACCGTGTGTGGCTTCTTCGTCATGGACTGCGTGCCGCAGAAGGACACCTTCCAGAAGGTCGACGCCGTCAGTGAGTGGCCGATGCAGAGGTTCGCCTACCGTCGGTTGGCGGACCGCGAGGTGCTGGTCGGAAACTTCACGGTGGGCGGGGGAACCGCCCAGCCTGGTGCGGCTATCCGCTGGTTCGAACTGGGCAACACCGGCTCAGGGTGGACCTTGCGCCAAGAGGGCACGCAGGACCTCAAGGACGGGTTGAACCGTTTCATGGGGTCGATCGCGATGGACGCCAATGGCAACATCGCCCTCGGCTATTCGGTGTCCGGAGTTTCGGAGTACCCGAGTATCCGTTACGCCACCCGAGCGGCGACTGACCCGCCGGGGACGCTGCAGCCGGAGCGGATCATGCGCGCCGGTACCGGTTCCCAGACCGGCTCGGACAGATGGGGCGATTACAGCGCGATGTCGGTGGACCCGGCAACGGATCGTGCGTTCTGGTACACCAACGAGTACTACAGTCCGTCTTCGGATAGGTACTGGTCCACGGCCATCGGGACGTTCGGATACCAGGCGCAGACTATCAACTTCCGACAACCCGTGAACACTGTCATCACGGTGCGCACGGTTGCGTTGACCGCCACCGGCGGCGGATCCGGCAATCCGGTGGTGTTCACGTCGACCACGCCGGCCGTCTGCAGAACCGGTGGCTCCCATGGCTCCACCGTGACCCTGCTGAAGCTGGGCACCTGCACGGTCGCGGCCAACCAGGCGGGCAATGGTTCGTATAACGCTGCGCCCGAGGTCAAACGCTCATTCCAGGTGACTGCGACGCCGCAACTCCTGCAGTACCCGCTGGGCGGTTGCGTGACACCGCCCGCGACGCTTCCCCTCACCGGGATACGACAGCTCACCCGCGCCGGGTGCGTCACCAATGCCCGTCAGGCAGTGAAGGTGACAGTCACCGGGGCTCTCAGGGGCGATCTGAGGTACTGGCGCGTTACCCGGTTGCCCAATGGGGCCGTGTTCCTCAGCACCTTCGGGTATCACCTGACCCTGCGGGTCACGTGGTCGGCGCCGGCGATCGGCAACTACAAGGCATACCGCTACACGCGTACCTACCGCACCTGAGGGGCGAACGGGCGGCTCGGGGTCATCCCGAGGGGTCCTGCACGGAGGGTGACTCGACCGTGCTCGTGCCCGTATCCGCGGTCGGCCTCGGCAAGGGCATCTGTTGAGAGGCGTACCGGACGATGATCAGGGAAAGCACGATTGACGGTATCTCGCCCACGATGAGGTAGAAGATCGCTTGTCTGAACGCCGGTCCCTGCGGGGCGCCGACGACATTGGCGAAGGCGTCCCCGGCAAGCAGAGTCGCTGCAATGACGCCGAAGACCAAGGCTGGTCTGACCCGACCCTTTAGGGAGGCGAGCCCCGCCCCGATCAGGCCCACGGTCTCTCCGGTATCGAGCAGCACCACGATGGCGCGAGCCCGCGACATCCACATCGTCGCGCCCTCATCCACCAGTCGGTTTGCCGTGTGGATCAGGATCGACAGTGCTACGACGCCCAGCACGATTGCCGAGATCACGATTACTCGCCGGTGGTTCGCCGCGGTCCCTCGGAGGACTATTCCAGTTGCGAGGGCGGAGACTATGGCACCGGGCACGGCGAGCAGCAGTGGGACGGACAGACGGCTGATGCCCGCGGCCTCCATGTCGGGGGAGAGCGTCACCATGATGGCCAGGAAGAGGGTCTGAGTCGCTGCTGCGACAGTGAACGCCGCCGCCGAGCGGCGATCGCGCCAGAGGCTCCAGGCGGCACCCGCGCACAGCGCGGCTGCTCCCAGGCCGAGCCCCAGGCTGGCCAACCGTAGATGGTCCGCTTCGACCGTCGCCTGCTGGTTGAAGAGCAGGTAGATCACCCACGGCACTTCAGCGAGCCCGAACAGCAGCACCAGCCACGACACCAACTTTGGGGCGACAGGGCCGGTCTTCATGTGCCCAATTCTGGTCGCGACCGTTGCAGCGCAAGCCAGCGGGGTGATGCGAGGGGTAGGTGGTCGGCAACTATCCGACAACCAGAGCGGATCGACCTCAGGTGATGTGGCTGGACATTGTCACTGTCCGGTCGAGCGGAAGTTTGTAGAACTTCACCGGGTCGGCCGCGGCGTTCTTCAGGATCTTGAAAGCCCTACCCAAGGGGCCGGGCAATCCGGGGATGCGCGCGAAGCCGATGTCGAAGCGGGAGACGTACCAGGTGGCCTCCTCCAGACTCGCCTCCTCCAACAGGAATGGGTGCTTGTCGACGACCAGCTGCAGTCGGTCGGGAAGGTTCACGCGGTCGTTGAAGCCATAGGACAGTTCGATGAACCAGATACCGTCATCGGCGCCGAGTGAGTCGAATCGGACGCCCTCCAACGGATCGACATGAGGAACGTCCGCCGTGACCACCGACACCAGGAGGGCGTGGTCGTGAAGGACGCCGAAACGCTCGACGGTTGCGCGCATCGACAGTGGCACCGTGTCTGCGTCGGTGTGCAGGTACACGGCGGTCGTGGGCAATCGAGGGATACGTTCCATGGTGACGTGCTTGATGAAGCGCGGGAGGGAACCCTCGCGGTCGCGGCGTGCTGAGGTCACGTACGCCACGCCGACATGCCAGATCCAGAGGCTGGTGAACAATGCGGCGGCGATGAGGAGGGCGAACCAGCCACCGGTGAGCAGTTTCGGCAGGCAGGACAACAGCAGCAGGAGGTCGATGGTCAGGAAGAAGACGGCCCCGACAAGCACCAGAAACCGGTTGACTCCCATACGGCTGGCGAGCGTGAAAAACAGAACTGTCGTGATACCCATGCAACCCACCACAGACAGGCCGTAGGCATCGGCCAACTGGGCGGATGAGGGGAAGACCAGCACGACCACGACAACTGCCATCAGCAGTGCCCAGTTGATGAAGGCGACGTAAACCTGACCGCGCGTCCCGGACGGGTAGCGCACCCTGATGCGCGGGAGCAGTGCCAATTTGGTCGCCTGCGAGGTCAATGAGAACGCCCCGGAGATGACCGCCTGGGCTGCAATCACGGTGGCCACAGCAGCTAGCAGGGTCAGTGGCAGCACCATCGGCGACGGAACCGTGGAGTAGAAGAGATTGCTCGGTGCGACGGTCGAACCCAACAGGGCTGCGCCTTGCCCGAAGTAGTTGAGCGCAAGTGCCGGGAAGGCCACGAAGAGCCAGGCGCGAACGATGGCAGGGCGCCCGAAGTGACCCAGGTCCGAATAGAGGGCCTCTGCACCGGTGACGGCCAGCAGACCAACAGCGAGGGCGGCGAGGAACAGCCCGGGATTGCCGGTGGCGAAGCGCAAGCCGTAGAAGGGGTTGAGCGCTGCAAGGACCGCAGGACGTTGCGCCACCTGCGCGATGCCGACGACGGCAAGGACGCCGAACCAGAGCAACATCACCGGTCCGAACAGGGCGGCGATACGTGAGGTGCCAAGGCGTTGAACCGCGAATAGCCCGACCACGATCAGCAGAACGAGAGGGACCACGATCGGAGTCAGCGAAGGTGAAACCACCTCGGCACCCTCCACCGCGCTGAGGATGGAGATGGCCGGAGTTATTACCGCGTCACCAAGGAACAGCGACGCGCCTGCCAGACCGAGCACGGTTGCGATCAAGGTCGCCCTCGGACTCGTCAACTTCTCGCGCAGCAACGTGAAGAGGGCGACGATCCCACCCTCGCCGTCGTTATCCGCGCGGAGGACCAGCGATGCGTACTTGACGGTGACGACCGCGGTGATCAACCAGAAGACCATCGACAGCACGCCGAGAACGTTGTCGTGGCTCGGCTGCAGATGCAGGGAGGCCGTTGGGGAGAAGAGCAGGCCCATGGCATACAGCGGTGACGTGCCGATATCCCCGAAGACAGTTCCGAGCGCCGCCATGCTCAGCAGGGCCGCCGCGCCGAACCGTCGCGATGAAGGGTTGGCGTCGACAGTCACGGCTAGGCCTTCGGACTTGCTTCGAGGCAGAACTCGGCGATGATCTCGGCGAGGTTCACACCCGTGACCCGCTCAACGACGGTCAGGTGGGGCGAAGGGTCCACCTTGATCACCAACGGACCACGCTGGGTGTCGGTCACCTCGACCTCGCCGATATCGAGTCCGATGCTCTCGCAGGCGTGAATCGCGAGATCGGCCTGCCGGAACGACGGGTAGTGGCCCGACCACGTCGCACCTTCATTCGCGTTGGTCTTCCACTTGCCGGCACCTGCCTGCGAGCGACCCGCCGCTACGACCTGACCCCCCACAACCACCATCGAGAGCGTTTCTGCGGCATCGGGGACATAGGTCTGGGCCAGGACAACGCTGTCCGACAACAGATCCACGAGGTTCTCCAGGTCGGCCAGGGATCCGACCAGGTGAACACCAGCTCCCTCCGACGCCACGTCGGTCTTCACAATCAGGGGTAGTCCGAGCGAAGCGACCACCTCGCTAAGGTCGGTGCTCTCGCCGATCCGTATCGTGCGCGGCACCGGTATCCGTGCGGCTCGATATGCACCGGCTTGGTGTTGTTTGCTCGAGGCGATCCGGACCGCGTGGGGCGGATTGATGATGCGCGCAGAGATCGGCGCGTCATCGATCAACGCGTCGAATCCGGCCAGCAACTCATCCCGGTCGGGCTCGTCCCCGCGAATCCGAGACAGCACGACGTCCGAGGGGCCGATCTCGGTGTGTGAAGTCGAGGCCCACCGCGGTTCCCCGCCGGCATCGGCGACGGAGGCGAAGATCCTCCTCGTCCCAGGTCCGGGGTCGGTTCGGGTGACAATGTGAACGACGCCCGCCACCTCACCACCTCCAAACGGACGCTAGCAGTCAGTCCGCGCTCCACGTATTACGGCAGGGCCCTTGAGGTCGTCAAGCCTAGGAGATCAGCGGGACCCCCGCGGCATCGACGCTCCTTCCCGGTGCTGCGGATACCGCGGGGTCGACTCAGTAGGGTGCCGCCACGGCTTTGGCCCAGGCCGTGTCCACGTGGAACTCACCGTTCGTGATCTTGGTGACGACCACGGTGGCGGGATCACGGTTGCCGGTCGTCGGCTGGATGGCAACCGACCCAGTCCAGCCGCTCCACTTCGACACGTTCGCCAGGTAGGTGTTGAGTTCGGTGTAGTTGAATCCGCCCACCTGCTTCGCGCCATCTACCAGGAAGTTCAGCGAGTCGAAGGTGTACGGGCTCCACGTTCCCGGTGGCTGGTTGAACTGTTGCTGGAAGGCGGTGATCCGGGGTGCAGATCCGGCGAAGTCGTTTGGAGCAGGCACTCCAACGACCGTGCATCGAGGCGCCGCCGCCGCGGCCTTCTTGATGTAGCCCAAGTCGTAGGAGGCGTAGTCGAGTAGACAGCGGTACGTGTTCGAACCCGCCGGTGCGGGACTCAACTCCTGGGCGATTGTGGCGCCCTCCGGGAAGTAGACCGCCGAGTAGATCATGTCGGGGTTGGTGGCCGTCACCTGTTGCAGCACGTCGGCGTAGCTCGCCTGCCCCGGCGAGATCGGTTGGTACGTCGTGACTCTCACTCCAGCCGCCTCCAACTTTGCCCTGACGGCTGCAGATGTGGAGGTCGTGTAGTTCTGGGTGGAGTCGTAGATGATGCCGACCGACTTGGCGGCATAGAACTTCGTGAGGGCGTCGGCGGTCACTGGCGCAATCTGATTCGTCATGGGCTGCAGGGTGAAGCCCTTGCCATCGGTGGCGTTGTCCGACGTGAGACGGATGGGGACGATGCCGGCTTTCTGGTACAGCGGAAGGGTCTGCACGCCGACGCTGGAGTTGTACGGTCCGATAACGCCGTTGAGCCCGCCCGCGATGGCAGCCTTCGCCGCCGTGACCCCGGTGGTCGGGCTCGCTGCGTCGTCGATCTGGACGATCTCGACTTTCCGGCCGAGCACGCCGCCACCGGCGTTGACCTGGTCGGCTGCCAGTTCGGCTCCCTGCAACATTCCCTGTCCGAGTGTGCTCTGGTCACCGGTCAGAGGTGCCTCAACGCCGATGCGCCACGCCCCCGCGCTCGCGCTGCTTGGGCTTTCAGCACCCGGGCTGCCGCTGGAGGTGGTCGTCGCGTTGGACCCGCAGCCCACGGCCGACAGGGCGATCAGCGAGCCGATCGAGAGCGCCAGCGTCGTTCGTACTTTCCTGCCCATGCTCCGCGTCCCTCCCGCGTCAGGGGCATCCTGCTGGCGCAGCCGCACTGCGCCGCCCCTCGCACCCCACCGTATCCCTGCGCTCAGCGGGTGACGGGATGACCTCCGGCGTCGGTTGTGGGCGGCCATGTTGGTCCGGACCGCGCGCAAGGTCGCGCAAGGTGTAGAGCATCTCCTCGATCGTGTTCTCGACTTCCCGGAGGGTCTCCGTCTGCCCCTCATGGTCGTCGCTCGAGCCGAACGTGTACATGATGACTCTCCTTAGCCCAAGGGCAGAAAGCACTGCCCAGCAAGCCTTTTCGCGGCGGTTCCACCTCCAGTGTGCCCGGCAGTGCCGCATCGCCGATACGGACTTTGGTCCTAGCCAGCTGAAACGCCCCCGCGGGTTGACACTCGGAATCCGACGGCCAGGCACACCGCCATTGCGGCGAGGAGCACAACCCACGGCGCAGCCGGACCGTGGTGGATCACGTCGACGAGAAGGAAGCCGAAGAGCAGGGCGTTCACTGCGACGGCACTGATGAGCGGCAACCGTCGCGCCCCCGTGTGCCGGCGTACGCGAAGATGGCCGATATTGATGACCGCATACAGCGCAAGGAAGGACAGGCTCACCATCGGTCCGATCGCTTCAAGTGGGAAGGCGATCACCAGCACCACGACAACTGCGCCGACCAGGATGACCATGGCGGTCCCCGGATGATCTGAGTCGCCGACCGTCCGTCTGGGTAGCGCGCCATGCTTGGCGAGATCGACTCCTATCCGGGAACTGCTGAAGACTGCGGCGTTCACGGCGGCCGCCGTTGCGAGCAATGCTGCAAGGCACATCGTGATGAGACCGAACGTGCCGGCAACGGCGGCCGCAGCATCGGCAAGGAGTTGCCCGCCGGCGCCGGTCACTTCGGTGGTGGGCAGCACGGACACCACCATCAAACCCACAACGATGTACACCGCGGCCACGACCGCGACGGAGATAGCCACGGCACGCGGTACCGTACGTCGAGGTCTGTCGAATGAGGGTGCCGCGTTGGTGATCACCGCGAAGCCTTGCAGGGTCACGTACAGGATGGCGGCACCCGCGAGGAATCCCCCCACCCCTCCCGGAGCCTGCCACGTCGATGGGTGTGAGACGCCATGCAGGACGCCCGCGACCACCAGTACCCCGAGAGCTAACGCCTCGACGACCAGTATGAGCACCTGCAAACGAACCATGGATCTGAGTCCGAGAATGTTCGCGATGGCGAACAGGATCACCACGACCGCGGCGATGACGCGAGTTGGCCCCTCATGGGACCAACCGGTCAACGCGGCAGCGTAGGCCGCGAAGCCAGCCGCCTGCAGGGCGGTGGAGAGCAGGTAGGCCAGCCATTGGAAAAGGCTGAGTGCCTGGGCAAGCCCGCCGCGACCGAAGCCCAGGTAGATGAACTCCGCGGGTCCCCCGGCATTGGGGACCGCGGCGCTCCATTTCGCATACGAGTAGGCCGATAGCGAGATCGCCAGCGCTGCGGCGGCGAACGCCAACGGCAGCAGAGTTCCGGTGCGTTGGGCCGCAACCCCGGTCAGCGTGAAAACACCGGCGCCAAGGATCCCGGTGATACCCAGGACCACCGCCGTCCGCAGCCCCAGACCCCCGGACCGGGTCGGTCGTGGTTGGGACACTGTCGCCGTCAGCCGCAGTTGATCTGCCGGTCGGCCAGGGAACAGGTGGCCAGGGTGGCCCCGGTGAACTCCTTCTGCACGATCTGCCAGTCACCTGCTTTGGCCGCCGGAGTCGCCAAGGCATACCCATACTTGGTGGCCGTCCACAACGACGTCGCGTTCGGATAGGGCGCCAAGCCCGGCACCAGTGGAGTGCCGTCGGCCTTCGTCAGCGGTCCGTATGCAGGTATGTAGTACCCCTTGAGATTCGTCGGGTCCAGCAATGCCCCGCCATTGCCCATCACCAGGCTGCCGGGCTGCCCGGGAATCTGGACCGCCTGGGCATAGTGGTTGTGACTCGACAGGATCATGGAGTAGTTGCCCAGGAGTCCGTAGGACGCGACCATTTGGCCATCGGAACTCCACGTCTCGGCCAGCGGATCATCCTTGGGCAAGTTGACATCGCTGATGAGCGAGAAGATCGGGCGGTGGGTAACCAACCACGACTCGCGGCCCGGCTGTGCTGCGGTCAGTGCCGCGGCCTCCTGGTATGAGACCCGTTGACGGGCTACCCAATCGGTGAGCTCCTTGTCGGTGCCATAGGCATTGTCGACCATGGCGACCCGCAGCGTTCGTCCATTGGGGACGGCAAGATCAAAGGCCCAGGTGGGCGTGGTTTGCGGCTTTGCTGCCTTCAAGCCGTCGGACGTCATCACCGGGGCGCACGTGGCCTCATTGCCCGGTCGAGGGTCGAAGTAGAGGAAGAACCCGTTTCCAGCGCGTCCGCAGTCCTCATGGTTGCCGCGTAGGAAGGCGATCGGCGCCACTGGGAACATCGGGCTCATCGGTTTGATGGCCTCGTAGAGCCAGCCCTGATCGTTCTCGTCGAAGGGCATCCCCTTGGTCGGGGCGGGCCCAGGACTGCACTTGGCGGCGTCTTCGGCGGGGCAGGGGATCTCCCGGTAGTAGTAGTCGCCGGGGTTGAGGATCACATCCGGTTTGGCAGCGGCAATCTGGGAGGCGATGCTTCCGAGCGGCCAGGCATCGGGGTTGTTGCAGTCCTGGATGCGCTTGTCGTCCACACGACATCCGGAGTCCGCGAAGATCGCGATCTGATCTACCTGAGCGGGAATACTCGCCGGAATGCTCAGGCCAGCGATGTTTGCCTCGGTCAGTCCGGTGGGTAGCGGTGCGCTGCAGGAGAGCACCGTGGCGAAGGCGGGGGCTGCGGTGGCGCCGGGTCGCCGCTCAGTCATCGGAATCTTCACACTGCCTTGGGATCCTTTGGCCTTGATCGTGGGGCAGGGAGCGTCGATGGGTACCAGGGCGCGAGCTACGAGTTGGGACTCGGCCACATCTTTGGGGGCCACGAGCGTGAAGGCGGCGATAGGGGCGTGTGCGTTGTCAGTGGCTGCCCGCGCCAGGGAGAAGAACAGGGCGCCGGTGATCGCGACGACCAGAATCCCGATGAACCAATAGGCAATCCGCATACCTCGATGCTAGGCGTAGATGGCCGTTGTTACGGCGTCTGGTCCTGGTCTCCTTCGGCAGGACGCGTTGTCGCCAGTCCTCCGGAGCGCCGCGCCAACCACAACACCGCCAGTGAACCCACAAGCGCCGAAGAGGCCACAACCATGAGGGCGGTGGAGACCCCAACCCGGTAGATCGCAACACCCAGGAGGTAACTTCCCACCGCGGCGGCCGCGGTGATGGTTGCGAACATCAACGCCAACATGGCTGAACGACTCCCGACTGCGACGACCAGCTGCATAGTTGCTGAGCCAGCCGTGAACACAACCTCCATGCACATTCCGATGAGCACGAGCATCAGGACAGCGAGCCAGATGGGCTCGAGCGCACCAAGGAGTGCAAGTGGCAGGGTGCTCGCCAAACAGCCGACGAGCAGGAGGCGCACCGGTCTGACTCCACGGGTCTGGGCTCTGCGCAGTGCGGGGTTGACGAGGACTGCACCACCGGCGAGCGCGGTCATGAAGAGCGAAACCGTCAGCGGGCTTGGACTGGCGCGGGCGGCAATGGCTGCGAGTTGGGACTGAACCGGGTCGACAAGTAGGTAGAACAGCACTAACCCGGCCAGCACCACTGTCGCGACCGGCGCCCGGATGCCGCGGGACACTTGGACCCAGAAGCCCTCCCGCCGGGCGACTTCCTGCCCGGTGTGGATCTCCGCGCCTCGGATGGGCATGCTCACGATAATCGCGGCGAAAACCATGAAACTGGCGGCGTTGAGCAGGATCACGACCCCAAGCCCCCAGAGGAGAACGAGCACACCTCCGACGAGTGGCCCGATCACCTTGGCCACACCGTAGGCGGCTCCCGAATCCGCGATGGCGTGTGGGCGCAGGGTCCCTGCGAGGCTGTCCGGTAGAACTTGGGCCAGCGAAGTAGAGCCCAAGGCCGATGTCCCTGCGAGCAGGGCGAAGAGTAGATATAGCGCGGGTACGGGCAGGTCCCTGGTCAGTGCCCACAACCCGGCTGCCAGACAGATGACCGCTTGTGCGAGCTGGGAGGCCGCGGCGGTCCGTTGCAGCGGGTAGCGGTTCGCCAGCAGTCCGCCAAGCGGGGACATCACCACCGCGGCCGCCAACGACAGGGAGGACAGGATTCCCAGCTCACGGGCGTCGCCGGTTGTGTGGAAGACGTACCAGGAGACCGCGGTCAACTGGGCAAAGGTCCCGATGCCGCCGAGTAGCCGGCCGGTGAGGAATCGCGCGCCGCCAGTTGCGGCCATCACCGAATCGGTCGACCCCACCATCCGAAACTAGTCCAGTTCTATCGTGTCCGAAGCCACGACGTCGGGACAGCCCGATCGGCGACCGCTGGCAGGGGTGCCCGGAATGGGTTCAACTCAGTGGGACCCAGGCCGTCACGACGGATCGTCCCTTGACAACGGTGATGAGGCGCAGGTCCGCTTGGGCGGGGCGTAGCGGAACGTTGGGCCAGACGGTGAACCGGTACCAGTTCACCTTGGTGGCCGTGCCGGTGTTGTTGTAGCTGATGTCCTTTGTCACCGAGAGGCGTGTGCTGGTCAGCGAAACGGCCTGTCTGGTGGCCCGGTTCCGGACCTGGACGCGCACCAGTTGTCCGGGGTACGGAGCCAGTTGAGTCAGTGCGCTTGGATTGATGACGCCGTCCACCCGGTAGACGTTCTTCGCCCCACTCGCAGCCAGCGCACTGACGTATGCGCCGCTGTCGCCCTTGTGCCGCACAAGCGTTCCCGGCGGGGCAGCATTCTCATCACCCAACGGATACCAGACGTAGAAGGCACCATCCTCTGCCAGTAGTTTGCGCGACACCGTGAGGAACGCGGACGCTGTGGCCGGATTGGCCTGGACCTGTACGCCGTTGTCCGTTCGGTCCGTGGAATACCCGTAGGCGACGAAGGAAGCCAGATCACTGTCGGCGCCCTTCTTCCAGGTCATCCGGAACGTGACTGCGCTGGCGGTGGACCTGACGGGGGTCACCTTCAGAAGCGACGGACGCGACTTCGGATTGATGTTTCCCAGATAGGGCAAGTTGGTCCAGCCGGCATCCAGGTCGACCCCGACACGTCGGTGGGCCACGACGTGGATCCACCAACGGCCGTTCATAGGTGCGGACGCGACCATCTGGACAGCGTCGGCTCCCAAGTCGTAACCGGTCGTCCTTCCCGTGGCCGTGTTGAGCAAAGTGACGCTGTAACCGGAGACGTTGTTGGTACCGGGCGCATTCCAGCCGATGATGCCTTCCTTGGCCGGGTTCGTTGCCCACCTCGCGTTGGTTGCCAACGTGTCGTGCGGCGTAACCACCGTGGTCCCGCGTCCGGTCGCCGCGGCGATATCGAGCAGGCCGTACCCGTAGATCACGTCAGGGCCTGGCACCCCGAGGTCGTGCGCGGTGCTGTTCACCGCCGTGATTGCTTGGGCGACCGTCCAGTCGGGATGGAGGCTGAAGATGTCTGCGAAGGCGGCGGAGACGTAAGGGGTCGCCATGGATGTGCCGGACATCATTGCGAAGTCGCCGCCGGGGACGGTGGACAGCACCTGATGTCCCGGCGCGGCGATGTCGACGCTGGAGTTGTAGGTGGAGAAAAAGGCGTTGTTGTTCACGGCATCTGTGGCGCCGACCCCCACGGAGTCGGCGCAGTTCCCCGGGTGGTGGGCCTGGTTGCCGTCGATGGCGCCGTTCCCTGCGGCGACCACAGTGACGATGTTGCGCGACTTCTTCATGGTGCTGATCTCGCTGCAGAGACGCGCGAACTGGACCGCATCATCGTCAGGCGTCCCTGAGGACGATGGTTCCGGCTGGTCGCCACCCAAGCTCATGGAGAAGACCCGGGCGCCATGGTTGGCGGCGAAAGTCATGCCGGCGATCATGCCGTCGACGAAGGTACGCGTCGTGAGTTTGTCGTTTCCGAGCAGACCGTCGACGTTTATCGACATGATCCGGGCATCGGGGGAGGCGCCGGTGGTGCCGTGCCCGTCGTCCTTGGCAGCGATGATCCCGGCGACGTGCGTGCCGTGACCGTCCTTGTCGGTGGTCTTGTTCGCCGGTGTCGGGGTCAGCACGAACGAGGATCCGTTGGGACTGGTGACAGTCGCGCCGTCGACCAGCACACCCGCCAGGTCCGGATGGGTTGCGTCAGCTCCGGTGTCGAACGTCGCAACGGTCACTCCCGCCCCCGCACCTGAGGTGCGTGCGCGCGGCGCCCCGATGGCGGCCAGCGCCCATTGGTTTGGGGTCAAATCAGATTGCCGCCAGGCGGTCACCGGTCCGGGCACCACCGCCCCGGCTTCAGCAGGGGTGGTTTGACCGAGACTGAGAGCGGCGAGAAAGCCCGCTGACACGATTGTGATGAATGCCCTGCGGGTGGTCCGGACACTCACTGGGACCACGGTCCCGCTCCTGTTGCCCGGCCTTTGTTGCCTCGGTGCCATCCGTGACGCATTCGCATTGCTCCCCCTACCGCTTACCCACTGCTGAGTGTACGCCGGTTGCGGGGGTGGCCGGACGGCCGCGGAGATCGAGGAGCGGGTCGGTCCCGGGCCGGCAGTAGCTCTCGCGGGCCTACCGGAGGCGGGAGGGCCGGCACGGGCGAAGTAGGCTGCCGGGGATGGTGCCGCCCGCGCGGTGCCCATCGTCCGCGCCGCGTTGCGGCGCACGCCCTCGTAGCTCAGGTGGATAGAGCGACCGCCTCCTAAGCGGTCATTCATATG
>CAYMPK010000057.1:0-13260 GCA_964392145.1 uncultured Actinomycetes bacterium
AGCCGCAACCGGCCCAGGATCAACCGCAGTTCGGCGCCCCGCCGCAGTTCGGGCAGCCGCAACCGGGTCAGGATCAACCGCAGTTCGGGCAGCCGCAACCGGGTCAGGATCAACCGCAGTTCGGCGTCCCGCCTCAGTCTGAGCAGCCGCAGCCGGACCAGTCTCAGTTCGGCCAGCCGGCTGCGCCGCAGGCCGCCCCTGGATTCCCGGCCACCCCGCAAGGCGCATTCGGAGCCAGCCCTCAGGGCCAGGGTGGCTACCTCGGAACGCCCGCGAGTCCGGGTTACGGGGATCCCAACGCGGGCGCTCCGCAGACCCCCATGGCGCCCGGTGGCGAGCAGCAACCTCCGCCCGGTGCTTACCCCGGTGCTCCGGCCGGCTACGGACAGCCAGCCGCGTATGTGGTTCCGGGCCAGGCGCCGGCGGGCTCGACAGGTTATTCGCCGGTCGGACCTGGGGCGGCGGCTTTCGGAGTCGGTGCCGCCGCCGGGGCCGCCAGCGGTTTCGGTGATCAGGGACATCCTGTCGCTGGACAGGGGGATCAATCGGGATTCGGTCAACCGCCTGGCGGATACGGGGAGCAGGCTGCAGGTTTCGGCGACCAGTCCGGGTTCGGGCAGCCACCGGGTGCGTATGGCTATCAGGACCCCTATGGACAGGATCCGTACGCGCAGGATCCCTACGCCCAAGATCCATACGGGCAGTACCCCCAGACCGAGGACATCGACGTCGACGGTGAGGAGCCCAAGCGCAGCAGACTCCCGCTGATCATCCTGCTGGCTGTGCTGGGAGTCGTGGTTCTCGCCGGGCTGATCTGGTACTTCTTCCTGCGCGATTCCGGAGGTACCGAGGTCAACCCGACCGCGAGTCCCAACCCGACCGCCACGGGCACCACAGGCGGCACGTCGGCTGCCTGCGAGAGCCTGGCCGCCACCTTGACCGACCAGGATCAGACGACCGAGATCTCGGTGAAGCTCCAGGAACTGGCGAAGAACGTGAATGCCAGCCAGAACGCGCAGTACTTCAGCGACCTGCAGAAGACCGTCGAACCTACGAAGAAGGAGTTCTCCCAGCAGTGCCTCGCGGACGTCAACGCTGGGAAGGCCCCCAAGACGTACCAGACGTACCTGCAGTCCTTCGACCGGGCGGTGTCGAGCGGTGCCACCATCGGCAAACAGATCGTGGCCGCGAAGAAGGTCACCCCCGACCAGAACTCGACCTTGCTCGATGATGCGGCGAGGTTGGAGCAGGCTACGGATGCCTTGCCTGCCGCGGCCAAGGGAGACACCGGAACCTCACTTCCGAGCGACATCCCGACAGATATCCCCACGGATCTGCCCAGCGCCATACCCACCGGCCTCAACACCGGCGCGGCGCTTCCCAGCAGGGGCGCGGCGTAACCTTTCCGGGATGAATTCAATAGTGCCGGCGGATCCGCTGTGGCGCCCCAGTGCACTGCGCGTCAAGAGCAGCGCAATGGACCAGTTCCGACGCGACCTCGCTGCTGTTAACGCGGGCCTTGATGATTCGGTGGGCCTGCATGCCTGGTCCGTGGCCTACCCGGAGGAGTTCTGGAGCGAAGTCTTCGACCGTGCGGTACTTGCGGGGGTTCGTGGTGAGGGGCCCACGATCCAGTTCGACGAAGGGCGCGACGCGCGTGACGTCGCCTTCTTCCCATCGGCGAGCGTCAACTACGCGGAGAACGTGCTGGCGGGGGGAACCAGGCCCGGTGCCTCCCAGATCGCCCTTGTGTACCGCAACGAGGCCGGGGTCCGGCGAGAGTTGAGCTGGCGGCAATTGTCCGATCAGGTCGCCCAGGTGGCGGCGCGACTCTCCGCTGCCGGTGTGGGACCAGGAAGTCGGGTTGCGGCCTGGCTGCCCAACTGTCCGGAGACCGTCATCACGATGTTGGCGACCAATGCCCTCGGGGCGGTCTTCTCCTCGACCAGTCCGGACTTCGGGGTGGCGGGGGTGACCGATCGCTTCGCCCAGATCGATCCGACCGTGCTGGTGGTCGCCGACGGCTATCGCTACGGAGGCAAGACCCATGAACGTCTCGGACTGCTCACGCAGGTACTCTAGCGACTGCCCACGGTCACACTCGCCTTGGTTGTGGGAGAACTGACGGAGTCGCCGGAATTGCCCGACGTGGCTGGGGTCCCGGTTGAGCTGTGGCCCGGGGAATCCTCCGAAGGTTCGGTTCCCCCGCTCGCCTTCCAGCCGGGGAAGATGACCGACCCGGGGTTCATCCTGTTCTCGTCAGGCACCACCGGGCTTCCCAAGTGCATCGTCCACAGTGCCCTCGGCCTATTGCTCAAGCACTGGACCGAGCACGTTCTGCACAGCGATATCCGCCCTGGCGACCGGGTGTTCTACTTCACCACCTGCGGCTGGATGATGTGGAACTGGCTCGTGGGTGCGCTCGCGGTCGGCGCGACCGTAGTGCTGTTCGACGGCTCGCCGTTCACCCCAGGACCTGCGGCCTTGTGGGATCTTGCGGTGGAGGAGAACGTGGCGTTCTTCGGGGTAGGGGCCAAGTACATCGACTCATGCCGTAACACCGAACTGCGACCGATCGACAGCCATGATCTCGGAACGCTGCGCACCATCGCCTCAACCGGATCGCCGCTGTCCACGGACTGTTTCGAGTACGTGTACCGGGATGTCAAGTCAGACGTGCACCTGGCGAGTATCAGCGGAGGCACCGACATCTGCGGCTGCTTCGTGCTCGGCGACCCGACCCGGCCGGTGTATTCGGGGGAGATCCAGGGCGCCGCGCTGGGGCTGGCCGTCGATGTCTTCGACGATGCGGGGAACTCCCTCGCGGCGCAACCGGGTGTGCAGGGGGACCTCGTCTGCCGGAACGCCTTTCCCACAGTCCCGCTGGGATTCCTCGGCGATCCGAATGGCGAGAGGTTCGAGTCGGCCTACTTCTCCGCGCACCCCGGTGTCTGGACCCACGGTGATTTCGCCAACTGGACGGCGCACGGCGGCCTGGTCATCTCAGGCCGCTCCGACGCGACGCTGAACTCCGGGGGTGTCCGGATTGGTACCGCGGAGATCTACCGGGTGGTCGAGGCCATGCCCGGGGTGTTGGAATCCTTGGCGATCGGCCAGCAGCAGGGTGACGACACCCGGATTGTGCTGTTCGTTCGGCTGGCTCCGGGCCACATCCTCGATGACGCACTGGTCAGGGCGATGAAGGTCAAGTTGCGAACCGAGGCAAGTCCCAGACATGTGCCGGCCGTCATTGTCGCGGTCTCGGATCTACCGCGGACGCGCTCCGGGAAACTGGCGGAGTTGGCCGTGGCCGATGTGGTCCACGGCCGGGAGGTTCGCAACGTCGCAGCCCTCGCGAATCCAGAGGTACTGGCGGCTTTCCGCGGGATCCCGGAGATTTCGGAATAGGATTCGAAGCAGGTTCACGGCGCGTAGTCCGCGTCGTGACGTCAGTGGTCGTTCGAGGGAGGCAGCGTGTCAGAGGTTGTCGAGGCCGACCGCGCGGTGGCTGACGAGATCGAACTGGCCGACGAGGAACGCAGAGCGGCCGAGGCGGACGCCAGACGGGCGCAGCAGGAGCGCCGCTACGTCCCGGGAACCGACTGGCGGGCGAAGGTTCCCCGGGTTGCCTCCTGGATCCTCTACTTCGTCTCGGCGTACAGCCTGGTCAGCGCGCTGCTGCCTTGGATTCGCAACCGCGACGACACGGTTCGCACGATCATCGAAGTCATAGCCGTGCCGGCTATCCCGAGCATCGCTTGGGCGGCCCTGCTGGCCATCGTGGCCAGCGGGCTTGGGCGCCGGAAGCGCGTGGCTTTCCGCACCCTGCTGATCGTCGAGTCGATCCAAACCCTGTTGCTTGCTGGCGTGGTGGTGCTGTTCCGGCCGATCCTCGTCGCCGGGGTCGCGGGCTTGATCTTCTCCATCATCACGCTGAGCGTGCTGATCTACTCCCGGCGCGAGTTCTACGCCATCGTGCAGAAGGGGAACGGATGGCGGGCACTGTTCACCTTCGTGGTCGGTGCCGGCATTACCCTGGGCGTCGGCTTCCTACTCACGACCGTGGTGCCGGGCACGCTGCCCCGGGAGTCCCGACTGACCTTCGGCCTGGCCGAGTTCTTCTCGGCGATGGGGCTCGGTGGCCCGACTTTCGCCGGGGCCCCGCCACGGTTCATCAACTTCATCGTCGGGGTGCTGGGGGCTATCACCTTCCTCGCCACCGCCTACGTGCTGTTCCGACCACAGCGCAAGGAGGTGATGCTGACCGGCGAGGAGGAAGTCGAGGTCCGGGTACTGCTGCGCGATCACGGGGATCGTGACTCGCTGGGTTACTTCGCCACGCGGCGGGACAAGTCGGTCATCTTCTCGCCCTCGCACAAGGCCGCCATCACCTACCGGGTCCTCAACGGAGTGAGTCTTGCCAGTGGCGACCCCCTCGGCGACCCGGAGGCCTGGCCGGCAGTAATCGAGACCTGGCTGGAGGAGGCCCGACGATTCGCCTGGGCCCCCGGTGTCGCCGGAGCGAGCAAGGAGGGCGCTGAGGCCTTCGCGCGGGCCGGGCTGTCAGCCCTGCAGCTCGGGGACGAGGCGATCCTGAACTTCCACGAGTTCAACCTGGACGGTCGTGCCGGCAAGGTCGTGCGGCAGGCGGTGAGCCGGGTGGAACGCTCTGGATACACCTCGACCGTCCGGCGTCATGCCGACATCTCGGATGAGGAGATGCGCGAGGTGGTGGAGTTCGCCGACACCACCAGGGACACGGCGGGGGAGCGCGGTTTCTCCATGGCCTTGGGCCGGTTGGCCGACCCCGCTGATGGGCGCTGCGTTCTGGTTGAGGCCAGAGATGCCCAGGGCACTCTGCAGGGTGTCCTGTCCTTCTCGCCCTGGGGGGCGCGGGGCATTTCGCTGGACCTGATGCGACGCGCTCGCGGCTCCGAGAACGGTGTTATCGAGTTCATGGTGTCAAGCCTGGTCGCGGCGGGTCCGAAGATCGGCGTCGACCGTGCTTCGCTGAACTTCGCGGTCATGCGAACGGTGTTCGAGGAAGGGGCCGAGATCGGCGCCGGACCCATCCTGCGCGCAACGCGTGCCGGGCTGGTTTTCGCGTCCCGCTGGTGGCAGCTGGAGTCGCTGTACCGGTCCAACGCGAAGTACGATCCTGAGTGGGTTCCCCGCTATCTGCTGTTCGACAACCCGGGGGACCTGCCGCGGGTCGGCATCGCCTATGCGACCGCAGAGGGATTCATGCCGGAGATGAATCCCAAGAGCATGATGCGAACCCGTGGCGTGGAGGGATCCCCGCTGTTGGCGGGGGCCAAGAACTCACCGGTCGCATTGATCGCGGCCGAGCAGGCCCGCTACGACGAAGCGCAAGCTGCGGCGGCTCTCGAGTCCCCGCTGAACCGGCTGCCCGAGCAGGAGCGTGTCCGCCGCGAGAAGCTCGAGCAGATGGTGGCGGAGGGGCTGGATCCCTACATCGCCGAGTTCCACCCGGAGACGGACATCGCCGACATAAGGGCGCGCTATCCGGATCTCGCTCCGGACACCAGGACCGGCGAGCGGGTGAAGATCGCCGGTCGGGTGATGCGGAACCGGGTTTCGGGCAAGATCGCCTTCGGCGAGGTGCGCGACTTCACCGGCGACATCCAGGTGATGCTGTCCCTCGCCGAGGTGGGCGAGCAGGCCCTGAACAACTGGAAGCATTTCGTCGACCTCGGCGACCAGGTGGGGGTGGTCGGTGAGGTGGTCACCTCCAAACGGGGCGAACTCTCCGTGCTCGCCAGCGAATTCGTGATGACGTCGAAGTGCCTGGTGCCGCTGCCCGACAAGCACAAGGGTCTCTCCGATCCGGAGGCGCGGGTGCGGCAGAGGTACGTGGACCTGATCGTCAACGACGAGTCACGCGAGATGCTCAGGCTCCGGTCCATCGTCGTGCAGACCGTACGCGAGTCGCTCTGGCGCCGTGGCTTCCTCGAGGTTGAGACCCCGATGCTGCAGCCGATCCATGGCGGCGCAAATGCCCGGCCCTTCGTCACCCACATCAATGCCTACGACATGCGGCTGTACATGCGTATCGCTCCGGAGCTGTATCTGAAACGACTCCTGGTGGGCGGCGCCCCCAAGGTGTTCGAGATGAACCGGAACTTCCGCAACGAGGGAGCCGACGCGACGCACAACCCTGAGTTCACGTCGCTGGAGATGTACGACGCCTACGGCGACTACGACACCATGCGGGTTCTCACCCGGGAGATCATCATCGAAGCGGCGCAGGCAGCCTTCGGGCGTCCGGTGATCCGCCGACCCGTAGAAGGCGGCGGCTACGAGGAGGTCGATATCTCCGGGGATTGGCCGGTGGTGACCCTGCACGGTGGCATCTCGGCGGCCCTCGGCACCGAGGTGACGCCCGATACCGACAGATCCCGGTTGTTGGAGTTGTGCCGAGAGGCGGACATCCCGTTCGACCCCTCCTGGAGTGATGGCCAGATCACGTTGGAGATGTACGAGCACCTGTGCGAGGCGAAGACCGGGATGCCCACCTTCTACGCCGACTTCCCGACCGAGGTGTCACCACTGACACGTCAGAAGCCGTCGGAGCCGCGGGTGGCCGAGCGCTGGGATCTGGTTGCCTTCGGCGCGGAGTTGGGAACCGCCTACACGGAACTCACCGATCCGATCGACCAGCGCAATCGTCTGACCCAGCAGAGCCTGCTCGCTGCCGCGGGTGACACCGAGGCCATGGAATTGGACGAGGACTTCCTCCGTTCCCTCGAGTACGGCATGCCGCCGACCGGTGGTCAGGGGATGGGTATCGACCGACTTGTGATGTTCCTGATGGGCAAGAGCATCCGAGAGACGTTGCTGTTCCCGATCGTCCGACCCGACGTCGGCTGAGTCAGAACAGTCCGAGCGCCGGCCTGACCGATTGGTGTCTGCTCATCCCATCCGTCGGGCTGAGGTCGGGTGGCACGAACCGACCCGTCCCCGGAATGTCAGTGGCGGTCGAGGTCAGTCCCTCAGCACACTGAGGGTCTGGCGCGCGATCTCGGACTCCTCGTCGGTTGGCACCACCAGAACCTTGATGGGGGATTCCGGCGCTGAGATGACCGCGATGTCGCCACCTCGTGCCGCGATGTTCGCCGCCGGATCCAGCACGAGACCGAGCCAACCCATGTCGGCGCAGGTACTTGCGCGGGTGATGGCGTCGTGCTGGCCGACGCCCGCGGTGAAGACGATCGCGTCGGCCCCGCCTAGCGCCACGAGGTAGGCGCCGAGGTAGTTCCGCAACCTGTGGACGTAGACCGCGAGCGCATCGGCGGCGGTTCTGTCGCCGGACTCCACTCGCTTGTGGATCACGCGCATGTCGTTGTCCCCGCACAGCCCTTTCAAACCGCTGTCCTTGTTGAGCAGGGCGTCGACCTCGTCGATCGACATCCCTGCCTCCCGCACCAGGTGGACGAGGATAGCCGGGTCGAGGTCACCGCTGCGGGTACCCATCACCAGACCCTCCAGCGGAGTCATACCCATGGACGTATCGATGCTCTTGCCGCCTCGGATGGCGCAGGCGCTGGCGCCGTTGCCCAGATGCAGCGTGATCAACTTCGCGGTTGCGGGGTCCAGTCCCAGGTAGGCCGTGGCGGTCCGCGCCACGAAGGCGTGGGAGGTGCCGTGGAAGCCATATCGCCGTATCCGGTTCTCGCTGGCGACCTCGGCGTCGATCGCGTAGTTGTAGGCGAGCGGAGCCATCGTCTGGTGGAAGGCGGTGTCGAACACTGCCACGTTCGGCACGTCGGGGTGCTGAGCGATCGCCCCCCTGATGCCGGCCAGATTCGCAGGGTTGTGAAGCGGGGCCAGCGGGATGCACTCCTCGATGGCCGCGATCACCTCATCGTCGACAAGTGCGGGGGCCGAGAAGGCGTCGCCGCCATGCACCACGCGGTGCCCGAACGCCGCGAGTTCGCCGACCTCGGAGACCGGTCCGGTCTGCTCGAACATCGCCGTGATCGCCGCGAAGCCGGCGGCGTGGTCGGGCAGGGGGGTCGTGAGAATCGTGGTCTTCGGATCTGCGTCCTGACCCAATCCGATACGGGACTCATGCGTGAGGGTCGACTCGTCCTCGCCGATGCGTTCCACCAAGCCGCTTGCCCAGACGATCGGGTTTTCGGGATCGGCGAGGTCCATGAGTTGGTACTTGATACTGGAGGAGCCTGAATTGATGACCTGCACGAGTGTCGCCAAAGCCTGTCCTCCTAGTCCGAGTCCTGCATGTACTGCGCCTGCACGGCGGTGATGGCGACGGTGTTGACGATATCGGTGACTGTGCACCCCCGGGACAGGTCGTTCACCGGCTTGCGCAGCCCCTGCAGCACCGGGCCGATCGCCACTGCTCCGGCGGACCTCTGTACGGCTTTGTAGGTGTTGTTGCCGGTGTTGAGGTCCGGGAAGACGAACACGGTGGCACGTCCTGCCACCTCCGAGTCCGGCAGCTTGGACGCCGCGACCGAGGCGTCGACGGCGGCGTCATACTGGATGGGGCCCTCCACCCGAAGGCTGGGTGCCCGCTCGCGCACCAATTTCGTGGCCTCCCGCACCTTCTCCACGTCGCCGCCGCTTCCGGAGGAACCGGTGGAGTACGACAGCATGGCCACGAACGGGTCCACGTCGAAGGCGGCTGCCGTTCCCGCTGAGGAGATCGCGATATCCGCCAACTGCGAGGCGTCGGGGGTCGGGTTGACGGCGCAGTCCCCGTAGACGAGCACCCGATCGTGCAGGCACATGAGGAACACCGAGGACACGACCGATACCCCGGGCAGCGTCTTGACGATCTGCAGGGCCGGGCGGATCGTCTCCGCAGTCGTGTGGGCGGCTCCGGAGACCATGCCGTCGACAGCGCCGAGATGGACCATCATGGTCCCGAACAACGACACGGAGTTGAGCGCATCCTGCGCCACGGCCGCCGACATTCCCTTGTGTGCCCGGAGCCGCACGAGTTCCTCTGCGTAGGGTGCACGCAGCGGGCTGCTGTGAGGATCGATGATCTCCGCACCCTCCAAGTTCACCCCGAGACGTCCGGCCCGTTCGGCGAGCGTGCCGTCGGGGTCGAGGATGGTCAGGTGGCACACGTCGCGTTGGAGGATGCGCTCGGCGGCGCGGAGGATCCTGTCGTCGTTGCCCTCCGGGAGCACGATCCGGCGCTTGTCGGCGCGTGCCCGAGCCAGCAGCCGGTGCTCGAACATCAGCGGGGTAATGGCCGGTGACGACGCCACATTCATGGCCTGGGAGAGTGCGGCGGTATCCACGTTGCTCTCGAACAGGCCCAAGGACAGGGCGATGCGTCGGCTGTCCGAGGCGGACGTCGCCGGTTTGAGCACATCCACGCTCGACACGGCGTGGTAGGTGTCCCGATCGGTGAGCAGCAGCGGAAGTTGCGGTCCGACAGCGTTGCGCACTACGTCGAGCACGGCCTCGCTGGGACGCAGGCCACCAGTCAGCAGCAGACCGGCGACCCCGGGATTCGAGACGTCCGCCCGGGAGGCCAGCGCGGCCATGATGACGTCGGCTCGGTCACCGCTGGTGATGAGCAGCATGTCCGGTGCCAGATGCTCCATCAGATTGGGAATCGTCATCGCGGCTACCTTCACCTTGACGACGTCCCGTCCCAGGGCGTCACTGTCACCGGTAAGAATCTCCGCGTCGAGCAACCCCGCGGTCTGTCGGACCGTCGGATGGTCGAGACGCTCCTCCTCCGGAAGAAGCCAGACCGGGATACCCAGGTTTCCCAGCTTCGACTCGATCCTGGAGCGAGTCCCCGGATCGACCCGGTTGATGATCGCGGCGACCACCGAAGTGTCGTGATCGGCGAGGGTCGTCAAGGCGGCTGAGAGGGCGCCGCCCACCTGGTCGGGACGGTGGCCGTGACCTCGCAGGACGAGCACGGCGGGGGCGCCCAGGTTCGTCGCGATCCGGGCGTTGATGTCGAATTCGAATGCCGCGCTCGCGCCGCCGTAGTCGGTACCTTCGATGATGACCGCGTCGCACTTGTCTGCCAACGCATGGAACTTGGCGAGGATCTTCGCCAGCGCCTCGTCGATATCGGCGCTGGAGCCGATACTCCTGGTTTCGTCGGTTGTGACGCCGAAGGACTCCTGGTAGGTCTGGTTCAGTTTGTAGCGTTCCAGCATCAGTTCGATCGTCGGATCGGGTCCGGGGGAGGCGCGGACGACCGGCCTGAAGTACCCCAAGCGCTCGACCTGGGTGGAGACGATCTCCGCTATCCCGAGCGACACGAGGGTCTTGCCGCTCTCCGGCTCCAGGGACATGACATAGACGGTGGCCACCACATCCGTCAGCCTAGGCTCAGCGCGTCGCTATGTCCTGGCGCTAGCGTGGGAGTTGTGGGTTCATTTGAGGTCGTTGCAGCACCGGGTCCGAGACTGTCCCCCGAGGTGATTCGGGAGGTGGGTTCCGCCTTTGGTTCATATATCGACAGTGCCAGTACCGCGCCGTTCCACGAGGCGCTCTCCGACCTCCTCGCAGAGCCCATGGACCCTTCTCAGCTGCTCAACGCGGTGACTGGACTTGCCAACGTGGTGGGGTTGCTCGTCCTGACGTTGGGCCAGGACGAGGAGAGTGCGGACGAATTGACCCGTACCGTGATCGCGAATGCCGCCACCGCCTCAGTCCGTGGTGTGTTCGACGGACCCGCGGATCCGAGTCATGAACCGACCCAAGCGTGGATCCGACGCGTGTACGGCACGGTCGACTCCTCGGACTTCCCCGACGAGGTCCCGGGGGATCAGTTGGTGGCGCTCGCGGCGTACGGGGATGCGGCGGTCGTCCTCGCCGACCGCGTCGGCCTGCCCCGGAACGTGCTCGGGCCCGCGGTCTCGAGCGCCGCTGCCAAGATGTAGCCCCCTATCCAGACGCGCCGGGGTCCACCGCTGCGCCGCTCGTCATACGCCGCAAGGGATAATGGCGCTCATGTCATCCCGCACGGCTACCCGCGCCCGCTGGCCGTGGGTCGTGCTGGCTTTTGTGGGGGCGGGCGTGGTAGCTGTGCTTCTGCTCGGCACGGGTTTCGTGTCCGCGCTACCGTCGCTCATCGGTGGCGGTGCCCGCCTGCGCAATCTTGATGTTCCGCAGCCCGAGGCGGTGAACTACAAGGGTCCACGCACCAACATCGGGTTCGATGTGTCCTTCCCCCAATGCGACACGGCCCTGCCGGACACACCGGGCGGGTTCGCCATCGTCGGTGTTCACGGAGGCCGACCCGGTAAGGAACAGCCGTGTTTGGAGCAACAGGCCTGGTGGGCGCGTCAGCAGAGCGGATATGCGGTCTACATCAACATGGAGGATGACGGCACCGGCGACCCCGTCCTGGCTGGGCAGGCGATCGCGGAGGATGCGATGGAGCGCATCCAGTCCGTATGGCTACCCAAACAGACACCGGTGTGGCTGGACATCGAAACCGACAACAGCTGGCGTGGGTCGACTGAGCGCCATCGCCAGTTGATCCAGGCGACCGCGATTGCTCTCACCGAAGCAGGGCATCCAGTCGGCGTCTACTCGGCCCCGAAGTTGTGGCTGGAAATCACCGACGGGGTCGATCCGGGAATGCCGATCTGGTACGCGGTCGGACTCGGCGACCGTGACATGGCCGCCCAGGCCTGCCAGGGGAAGGGCTTCGGTGGACGGGAGCCGTCGATCGTTCAGTGGATCGAGCAACGCCCGGACGGCACCCTGATGGACCACGATCTCCTCTGTGACGGGGTCGATCCGACGGGGCTGTTGATCCCGGCGGGCTTCAAGGGCTGACCGGTTCGGACATCGCGTTGCGCATCTTCAAGCAGCGCGTTGCCCATCCGAACGGCCCTGCCCCCGGTCCGGAGACGTGCGGGACGGAAGCCGGCGGCCCGGACCCGCCCGGCGGCACCTGTTCTGGCCTTCACGTCGCGGATGCGGTAGACAGGTCGGTATGAAGAAGACAATCCTTGCCCTCACCGCAGTCGCCGCCTCCGCCATCGGTTTCGCCGCATATCGACGCCATCAGATGGCCGAGGAACTCTCTGCGGGTGCGAATCAATTCGCCACCGGCGTGGGGACCGCTGCCAATACCGCGGCGGCAACCGTCAACACTGTCGCGGACAAGACCGCGGACTCCGTGAGCAGGGTCGCCGACAAGACCGCCGATGCCGCGGCGAGCGCGGGGAGTCACGCACAGGCGGCAGCGAACAAGGCCGCCTCCGTGGTCGACAAGTCCGCTCAGGGAGCGGCCGACGTGACCTCGACGGTCGCCGAGGCTACGGAGAAGGCTGCGACGAAAGTGTCAACAGCTTCCGACAAGGCGGCGGAAGCCACCTCGAGCACGGCCTCCGAGGCCGCCAGCAAGTTCTCCGAGTCGGTGACGGAATTGACCGAGGAGGTCAACCAGGCCGAGGCGGAAGCGAAGGCGGACGACGCCAAGGCCACCTCGGCCGCGAAGCCCAAGTCGAAGCCGAAGTCAAAGCCGGCAGCACCCAAGGATTCGGCCTCCGGCGCGGCCTGACGCGCGCCGAGCCTCCGGCGTCGAGCCGGACAATGACTTCTGGAGACAGCCGCCCGACCGCCCACCCGCGGGTGGGCGGCTGTTGCAGGTGCACGGCCCCCCGGTAGCCTCATCGGAACCAAGAAAGGTAGGCGTCGCCATGGCCAATCTGCTGTTCAACCCCCGCCGATACGACCCGAGTCACCTCGATGAGGCAACCAGGGCGGACCTCCTCGGACTGATTGAATTCTTCGAGTCCAAGGGCAACGCGGCGATGAAAGCGGAGTTCCACTCCTACGCGTGGTACTCGGACTTCCTCGAGCGAAACGCGGAATTGGGTACCTTCGCCCGGTTCGCCACCCCGGCCGAGGTTGGCGAGCTCCTTGGTGATGACGACGCCCGCTGGGACACCCATCGGATCAATGAGCTCAACGAGATCTTGGGCTTCTACTCGTTGGCCCACTGGTACGCGTGGCAGGTCAGCGTGCTCGGCCTGGGCCCGGTGTGGACCTCGGACAACACCGAGGCGAAGAAGCTCGTCGGCGAGTTGCTCGCTGCCGGGGACGTATTCGCGTTCGGGCTGTCGGAGAAGACCCACGGCGCCGACATCTACTCCACCGACATGATCCTCACCCGCTCCGGTGACGGCTGGGTGGCCAACGGCCCGAAGTACTACATCGGCAATGGCAACGTCGCCGGTCGCGTTGCGGTGTTCGGCAAGTTCGCCGAGGACGACCCGG
>CAYMPK010000058.1:0-13036 GCA_964392145.1 uncultured Actinomycetes bacterium
TCCCGTTCGGCAAGCCGCTACAAGCAAACGGCGATTCCTGCTCCCAAGCCGGCGTCGGCTGGGACCTGGGACTGTCGGTGGACGGACGTTATGTCGTGTTCGACTCCGCAGCCAGCAACCTGGTGGACGGCGACACCAACGCCGCGAGCGACGTCTTTCGTTGGGACCGGGTCACGGGCAGGATCCAGCTCGTGTCGGCCCGTCGGGCCGCACCGACGCAGCCGGGCAACGCTGCCTCGGTCGCGCCCAGGATCTCCGGGGACGGACGCTTCGTCGTCTTCCAATCGACGGCCACGAACCTCAGCGCCACGAACCCGGGGGTAACCACCCCGCAGGTATACGTGCGGGACATGGCAACCGCGACCACTCGACTCGTCAGCCTGACGAGCACCGGGAAGGTCCCGAACAACTTCGCCGAACGCTCCGACATCTCCGCCGATGCCCGCTTCATCACCTTCGAGAGTGACGCAACGAACATCGTGCCTGGCGACACCAACGCAACGCGTGACATCTTCCGTCGTGACCTCGTGACCGGGGCGGTCGTCCTGGTCAGTCGGAAGTCCAACGGGGCAATCTCAGACGGTTTCTCGATGAATGGGACCATCAGCGGCAACGGACGTTTCGTAGTGTTCGAATCGGACGGTGTGCTGGTGCCCGGTGACACGAATGGGTTCCGGGATGTCTATGTTCGGGACCTCGGCGCAAAGACAACGTCCCGGGCGTCCCTCACCTCGACCTCCGCCCAGATTCCGGGAGGGAGCTCCCGACCGAGGATCTCTGCCGACGGCTCCCGGGTCACGTTCGAATCCGCCACCGACTCGATCGTCCCCGGCGACAACAACGCCGCTTCTGACGTATTCCTGCGCAACCGCAAACTCAATGCAACCCTGCGGGTGTCTGCGACGTTTGCGGCCTCCGGCGGATCCTTCGGGTCGATCAGCGGCAATGGACGACGCGTCGGTTTCCTCTCGGCCGCCAGGCTGTTAGGCAGCGATCTCAACATCAAGGACGACGCCTACTCCTTCACCTTCCCCAAGTCCGGTGACGTCGTGCCCCCCCGAATCGTGTTCAGCGGGAGTTACGCCTACGTTGCGGATGGCTCCGGCATCGCACAGGTACTCGTCAACGGGGTACCGAGACATCCGGATGCGGCCAGTCGGGTGCCGGCCGGTCCAGGCCAGCTCGTGCAGGTGTGGGACGGTTCCGCCTTGCGAACCTCGCTACGGCGGTAGGTCTGCCACCTCTGCCGTTCACATCATTGGCGCCACGCACAGGATCGCACCTGCGGCCGACGTCGTGGACTAGCCTGCGGCGATGGATACCGACCAGCGGGCTTCGCACGCGGACGCGGTGGCGGCGGTCCGGGCAGAAGCCGCCCATCAACTGTCGGCCCTGACTGAGGAACCTGAGTGCGGACGCGCGGCCGCGATCTTCCGAGCGCTCACGCGGTCGGCCTACCTATCTGACCTCGCGGCCCGCGGTGGCGGTTACTACATGTCGACCTGGGGCTTCTTCGCGGCAGTGCAATTCGTCGTTGCGAAGGTCCGTCCGACCGCGTTCAACGCCTACTTCCGGGACGGGTCCGAACAGAGCGCTCTCGCCAGTCCCACCTTCGATTCCCAACTCGAGGCATTCTGCCGAGCGCACGAGTCTGACATCGAACAGTTGGTTCGGACCCGCAGCTGCCAGATGAACGAGGTGAATCGCTGCGCCTCGGCGCTCGTTCCGGCACTCGCCCACGTGCTGGCGGCCGCGGACAGGAAGCGTCTGTCGCTGATCGAGGTGGGCACATCCGCAGGATTGCAGTTGATGTTCGACCGCTACCGATACGAGTACGGGGACGGCACGATCTGGGGCGACGCAGGGTCCGAGGTGACCCTGGAATGTCGCCTCATGAGCGGGAGGCTTCCCGACCTGGATTGCCTCACCGAGGCGGTCGCCAGCCGGACCGGCGTCGACATCGCGCCACCGACCCTGTCGTCCCCCGACACACGGCAATGGATCGAGGCCAGTTCCGGGTTCGCCATGCAGCGCACCTCCCGTCTGATCGATCTGGTGACTGAGATGAGCCCTGCCATCGTGGAAGGGGACGCCGCGGATCTGATTGGTGACCTGGTGGCGGCGGTTCCCGCCGACCAGTTGCCCGTTGTGTACAACAGTGCATCCGTCATCTACTTCCCCCGGCATCGGCAGGAGACGTTCGGCGAGAACCTGAAGCGGGCGAGTCTCGAGCGTGATCTGGTGTGGATCTCGAACGAGACCTTCCGTATCGACCCGACGGGTGCCGTCATCACAACGCAAGGTGCGCAACTGCCCGAGGATGTGACTCAAGAGATCATCGACGGCGCCTTCCGTGTGGCCGTCGAAGTCACCTGGTTCAAGGCCGGGGTGGCCCGCACGCAGCTGGTGGCGGTGGCTCACCCTTGGGGTCTGTGGACCCGTTGGCTGGCGTGATCCACCGGGGTTGCGGAATGCGGCCGACTCGCGGTCGTCCGTCGCCGCGCGAGCAGGGTGATCGAGGCAGCGACGATGCATACGACCATCCCGAAGCCATACGCCAGTCGCAGCCCCGTCAACATCGTGGCGGTATCGACTTTGCCCGCTGAGAGCATGCTCGACAGCGAACCCAGTCCCTCGGCGATGGGCAGCGAGAACAAGGTCTCGAACAGCACGAGCCCCAGCACCAACCCCAGATTCACCGAGACCTTGAGCATGCCGGACGTCCGACCGTGCCCGTCTGCCCCGGCGCCCATCACGAGAGCGTTGTTCGGGGCGATGAACATCGCATAGGACGCCGCTCGCCAGACCAGGTACACCACGACGAGGAGGAGTCCAGCCCACCCCACGGTAACGACCATCAGGGCGCTCGCCCCCGCAGCAGCCAGCATTCCGATGGCGGAGAGCCGTCGGGCCCCGAAACGGTCCGACCACCTCCCACCCAGCGGACTTGCCGCGACGTAGACCACCGAGTAAGCGATCATCACGAGCCCTACCTGTTCCGGACGCAGCCCCTGCACATAGATCAGGTAGAAGGGCAGCACGAAGTTGCAACCGGCCAGCAGCATGTAGCCCACGACCGAGGCAGCCAATCCGCGGCTGAGGACCGGGTCGCGCAGGGCACGCAATTCGATCAATGGATCCGTGACCCGCAGTTCCCACCACACGAAAGCCCCCAGGAGCACGATCGCTGAGACGAAGAGGGCTATCACGGGGGTGGCAAACCAGCCGCCGAGCTCCTCACCCTGGTTCAGACCGATCAACAGGGCGAGCAATCCGAACGTCGACAAGCCAGCGCCGACCAGGTCGAAGCCCGGTCGCGGACGGTCACCTCCCGCAACTGCGTCCCGCGGTATCACCCACCAGGCGACCACGGCAGCAGCGATGCCGATGGGCACATTGATGGCGAAGACCCAATGCCAGCTCAGCAGACCGGTGATGATCCCCCCGAGCGGGGCACCCAGGGTGATGCCCAGGGCGGTGACGGTCGTGAAGATGCCAAAGGCCCAGCCCCGCCGGGCGCTGCCGACGTGGCCGGCGATGAGGGCCGGTCCAGTGACGGACAGCATTGCGGCTCCGCAACCCTGCAGCACACGGAACGCGATGAGGGCAGTCAGGCTGGGTGAGACCGCACAGAGCGCTGAGCCCAACACGAACACCAGGTAGCCGGCCAAGAACACCCGCCGATGTCCGACCCGATCACCGAGACGGCCGAAGACCAGCAAGGTGGCGACCAGCGCCACCAGGTAAGCCATGGTCACAAGTGCAGCCTGGCTGGTGGAGGCATCGAAGTCTTTGGCGATCGCTGGCAGGGAGACGCTGACGATGTAGTCGTCGAGAGTCGCGATGAAACCGGCAAGCGCCAGACTCACGACGATCCAACGTTCGTGGCGCCGATCCTCGGCAGCAATGCCCATCGCGGACTCCCTGGGACCAGCTACGTCGCGGTATCCCTGGATTCCAGCCTATCGCCGTGCGATGCGCCGATCTGCGCCTCGCGCCGGGTTGCCCGTTCGGAGCAGCCATAATCGCTTCATGAACCGGATCGGCATCAGACGTGAAGACAAGAACCGCTGGGAGCGAAGGGTCCCTCTCACCCCGGCCGCAGTCGGCACCCTCGTCGCCGATCGGCACATACCCGTTCAAGTGCAGACCTCGGACAATCGAATCTTCAGCGACGACACCTACCGATCCGCGGGCGCCACAATCGTTGACGACCTCAGCGACGCGGAGGTGGTCCTCGCGGTCAAGGAGATCCCGCTGGACCTGCTGGCGGCCGACAGAACCTATCTGTTCTTCTCCCACACCATCAAGGGCCAGCCACACTCGTTGCCCTTGTTGCAGCAGGTGCTGGATGTCGGCGCCACCCTGATCGACTACGAACCCATCGTCGATTCCGAGGATCGACGACTCGTGCACTTCGGTCGCTTCGCAGGCCTGGCAGGGGTTGTCGACGCCCTTGGCTACTTCGGCCGTCGCTGGCGTGCCCTCGGGGTGGACCTACCGTTCGCCGCACTACGACCGTCATTCGAATACGACAGCCTCGAGGAGGCGCTGGACGCCGTCGCAGCCGTGGGCGAGGCGACCGCCGAGCAGGGCATACCGGCCGAGCTGGGACCCCTCGTGATCGGAGTCACCGGCTACGGCCACGTCGCCCAGGGGGCCTTGGAGGTTCTCGACCGACTGCCAACGGTGAACATGGCTCCAGCCGACGTCACTGCGGAGTTCCTTGCAGCCGCCTCCCGGCAACAGGTCTACGTCACTGTCTTCACCGAACAGGACACCGTCGCCCGGATAGACGGCCGTACCGTCACCCTCGAGGAGTACCGCGACCGTCCAGCGGATTTCGTCAGCACCTTCGCCCCGGCGGCCAGCCAGCTGTCCATTCTGGTCAACAGTGTGCTCTGGCAACCCTCGGCCCCGCGACTGTTGACCATCGACGAACTTCGAATAATGGAGCTGCAAGGAGCGCGCCTCTCCTTCATCGCGGATCTCTCCTGCGACATCAGCGGTGGCATTGAGGCCACTGTGCGGGCAACGACCTCCGACGAACCTGTTTTCGTCTTCGATCCTCAAACCGGCACCGCGACGACAGGCTTCGAAGGACCCGGTATCGCAATCCTCGCGGTGGACAACCTGCCCTGCGAATTCCCACTCGAAGCGTCCCGGGCATTCAGTGAAGCGCTGGCCGGCATGGTTCCGGACCTGGCGGGGGCAGACTTCTCACGGCCGTTCGACGAATTGGACCTGCCGGCGCCACTGAAGAACGCCGTCGTGGCGCATCAGGGAGAGCTGACGCCGCAGTTCGCCCACTTGGCGGAGGACCTGAGCGCCGCCAATCGTCACTTCTGAGAACGCTGGCACATGCTGGAAAACGCGGTGATCAGGTATCCGAGCGACCCTGCATCTTTCGCATCTCCGCGTCCACCTGTGCCTGGGAAACATCATCGGCCCGACCGAAAGTGCCCCACGCGGTGAACGCGAGGGCGATGCCCATTCCCAGGATCGCCCACGCAGGCCAGAAGTAGCCGCCGCCGGTGAGGGCCCAGATGCCGATGAGCATCACCCAGATGACGACGAACAGGATCACGAGCCGCCAGAAATTCCGCTTCGCCCGGATGCGCTTGACGGCCTTCTCCCGAAGTTCCTCTTGCGGGTCAACACCACTCATGAACCCATCGTGACACAACAGCGGTCGGCGGTGGGGACAGAAGTTCGGCTTCCCGCTGACTGATCGACCCGCACGTGCCATCCCCGTGGGTGGTTCAACAGTGGTCGAGCGCGGCGACCTGCCCGTTGGCAGTGGGTTCAGCCACAGCCTTGGTCACTGCGGCCAGCACCACCGGGTCCCAGGTCACCGATGCGGTCCAAGGCAACCCCAGTTCGGCCGCTAGCCCGATCGTGTGGACGTCTGGACGAACGAGGCACGAGCGAATGGTCAGCGGTTCACCCGCGATTCCCTCGGCCAGGGCGCTGGATTTGGAGACGATACCGTCGTTGGGCCACACGCTCGGCACACCGCCGGGTCTGGAGAAGCGGTCGCCGCCTATAAGCGTCACCGGGATGCCGGCGAGGTCGTTCCCTTGCGCCACATTCCATCCGTTCGGCCCCTGCAAGTCGCGCGTCCCGATGACGTTCGCAGCCCCCTGGGGTCCTTCTGGCACACTCAGCTTGGCTTTGTAGTCCGGCAGCACCTTGAGGCAGAACTGTTCAGTCCCGCATACCGAGAGGGGTAGGACCCCTTCCGCAGAGTCCGCGGGGAAGGTGCCCGTCCACGGGGTGCTCAACGTAATCAGCGACCGGACCTTCACGCCACCTGCCTGCCCCGCCCCGTCGCCGATCGCCCCCCGCGCGAAGAGACCCCCCATCGAGTGCCCCACGAGATCGACAGTGGTGACACCTTCGTGGTCGTGCAAGTACGTGAGAAAGGCTGCCAGGTGAGCGCCTCCCTGGTCCAGACCTGCGGTGGTGTCGATGGTGAGGTCGGCCGGCAACGGCGGCGGACACCCGGAGGACGCCGCTACCCCGGACGTTGATTGCACCAACCCCGGGCCAGCCTGCGCCGGGGCCGTGTAGACGTTGTTGCCAGCCGCCACAAGGCTGTCTCGCAGCGCGGACACCGAGTCTCCTGCCGACAATCCCGTGGTGCATTTGGCGTTGGTGGTGGTGTACGGCGTTTGGGTTGCCAGGCCTGAAACCAGAACGACTGCGTGCCCCTCGGAGGCGGCCGGTGACGGAGATCCGTTAGCGGCCGATCCGCCCGATGAAGCGCCCCCCTGAGATGCCCCACCCGAGGCTGAGCAGGCGGCCAACAGTCCCGCCATGACAGCGGCAGCGACGGCCAGCAGCCCCCGTTTCACCTCACTACTCCTCGTCATGGAAATGCCGATCAGCCCGCCGATGCCCGGAAGGGGCTGGCGGGGTAGGTGCCGAGGATGCGGATGTGCACCGAGAAGAACGCCAGTTCCTCCAACGCGAGGGCGAGGGGACGCTCATCGGGGTGCCCCTCGACGTCCGCGTAGAACTGGGTCGCGGAGAAGGTGCCCCCCAACTGGTAACTCTCCAGTTTGGTCATGTTGACACCGTTGGTGGCGAAACCCCCCAACGCCTTGTAGAGCGCGGCCGGGATGTTACGAACCCGGAAAACGAAGGAGGTGATCATCGGCCCATCAGCGACCGCGGGTTCGATCGGCTCCCGGGCCAGCACCAGAAAGCGCGTGGTGTTGTTGTGCTCGTCCTCGACGTCGGACGCGAGAATGTCCAACCCGTAGAGTTCGGCGGCCAGTCGCGGAGCCAACGCCGCGACGGCCGGGTCGCCACCTTCGGCAACTTCCCTAGCCGCACCGGCGGTGTCGTCGGCGACTGCCGCCGACCAACCATGGTCGGTGATGAAGCGACGGCACTGTCCCAAGGCGTGCACGTGGCTGCGAACCGACCTGATGTCCTCGATGTTCGATCCTGGGATACCCAGCAGTTGGAAGTGGATCGGCAGGAAGTGCTCAGCCACGATGTGAAGACCCGGATCCGGCAGAAGGTGGTGGATATCGGCAACCCGGCCGGCTATCGAGTTCTCTACCGGGATCATTGCGAGGTCCGCGGCGCCGGACTGCACGGCGTTGAGGGTCTGCTCGAAAGTGATGCGGGCCTCGGGGGTCAAGCCTGGGAAGAGTTCGCGACAGGCGGTGTCGGAGTTGGCTCCGGGCTCACCCTGGTAGGCGATGAGCCCGGTGACGGGCGCGACCTCGGTCGAATCGTTCACGCTCGGAGGCTACGCCCTGCCGACCTCGCCAACGTCACGGACTCCACCGAAGTAGCCTCGACCTTGGTGGTCGCCATCGGCGACCCGCACCCGACTCTCCGTGGGGGATGCTATGGCGACGGCGGCCGTGGTGACTCCCGCCGCGCGATTCGACCTGCGGACGTTCGTGAGGATTCTGGGTCCAGCGCTCGCCTACCCCATCGCAGGAGTCGATCCACTCCTTCTCAATCTGAACCTGTCAGCAGTCAGTGACGGCCTGCACCTGCCGTCCGGGAGTTTGGGCCTCTTGGCCGGCGCGTCGACCCTGGTCGTCGCGGCCTCCGTGCTCGCGGTGGGCAACCTCGGGGACAGGTGGGGGCTGAAGCGCATCCTGGTCTACGGGCTGATCGCGAACATGATGGTGGCCTGCGCCTCTGCGTTGGCGCCGAACTACCCGACCCTGCTGATGCTCCGCTTCGCGGACGGAGCCACTCTGGCCGCGCTGCTGGGAGTCTCGCTCGCGCTGGTCTCGGTCTCGGTTCCAACCCGGCTACGATCGACGTCCATCGGGGTCGTGATGGCCGTGTACACGGTGATGTACGGCCTCACGCCGTTGATCGGCGGCTGGGTGGTGGGGGCCTTCGGATGGCGATCCCTGTTCCTGGTCACGACCCCGTTCGCGTTGGCGGCCGTGCTCCTGACCGCCCGATTCGTCCGGGAGCCACCGATCAGCCGGGGTCACCGACTCGACCTCCTCGGAGTCGGCCTGTTCGGCGTGGCGCTACTCGGACTCGTCTCCGGTATCGGCGCGGCGCCGAAGGGCCTGAGTGCGCCGGGCTTCTGGGCACCGCTTGCCCTCGGCGTGATCGCCACGATCGGGTTGTTGATCCACGAGCGCCGCGCGCGGCAACCGGCGCTGGACCTGCGACTCTTCCGCCATCGCGGCTTCCAGATCGCCGTCATCGCAACCGTCGTCGTCAATGTCTTCTCCTCCGGCCTTGCAACAGTGATCGGCCAGTTGGGCAACTACGTCCTCGACCTGTCGCCCGAGAAGGTCGGGCTGCTGTACCTTCCGGGCACGCTCGTGGTGGCGTTCGCGAGTGTGTTCGCTGGCCGGGAGGTCGCTGCCCGAACTGCTCGGCCGGTGCTGACCCTCGGCCTTCTGATCGTGGGAGTCAGCGGTGCGGTGATGGTGACGACCGCTTCTCCCTGGATGGGAATCGCCGTTCTGGTCCTGGCCACGTGGCTGAGCAACCTCGGCGGCTTCGTGACGGGTACAGCAGCAGCCGACACGATCCTGGGGCAGGCACCGGTGGGTCGTCACGGCTCGGTCTCGGCGATCCAACCCGCCTTCGCCATGGCTGGCTACGCCCTCGGTCCGACGATCGTGATCCTGCTGCTGAACTTCTTCTTCAAGCACATGTGGCTCGTGGACGCAGCGTCAAAAGGCGTGTCCGAGCAGGCCGCGCAGAAGGCTGTGGCATCTGTGACGAGTGCCGTGGTGAGCAGCCCCGGAACCTACGGGTACACGAGCCTGGTGTCGCTGGCCGACGGACTCTCGATCGGGACCGATTACACCGACGGCGTGCGACTGGTGGTGCTGCTGATCACGCTGCCGCCGCTGGTCCTCTCGGTGGTCACGTACTTCTATCTGCCCCGGGCGAGACCCAGACGCCACCGCCACTCGCACAACAAGTAGTCATGGCACCGGGTCAAGTTGTGCGCGCGCGGGTGACCTTCACAGGGGTTCCGGCGCCATCGTACGTGGTCCACTCCCCCGACTTGATCCCGTGGCGGAACGACCCCGAACGCAGTCTGCTGCCATCTCGACGGAACCACACCCACGCCCCGTGGGGTGCACCGTTGCGTGTCCTGCCCTTGGCCTTGAGGAAGCCATTCGGGTAGAAGGACTTCGATTCGCCGTTCTTCTTGGGGTAGCTGTCGTTGATCTCATCGATGCGAGCCCTGAGGACGCGCTTGAGCAGGGCCGCCGGGAAGGCCGAATCAGTTGGGAAATGCACAGTGCCCTTGGATGCCACCCACCCGGGCATCGTGTCCCCGATCATCGCCAACACCGATCCGCTGTACGGGAAGAGGCTGTTGTGTTGACTGAAGCCCGCCACACCCACGACGGCAACCCCGTCCACTTTGAAGGTCGGCATGCCGTACGAGATCGATTCCGTGGCGCCCGGCAACGTCCTCAGGATGGCAGCGCAGGTGGCCCCCAGCGCCTCCCGCTGCCGCCCGTCGTACCGTTCCAGGTACTGCTCCACCGCCGGGTCTGCCATCTGACGACTGTAACGCCAGTTGCGAACTCAGCCGGACCGTGCACATGTTGCCCGGTGATCACCCTGCAGTTGAGTCGGTTCTGCGCTACAACTAGGGACGTGGCGGCGCGGTTGAAGAGTAAGTCGGAGATGGCTGGCGCCACGCCCAGGCTGCCTGTTGCACGCCAACTCAGGCGCAGCCTGCTCGCCCTGGTGGGAGTCCTGGCAATAGGCGTCGCGGGCTACATGATGCTCGGGTTCTCGTTATTGGACGCTGCCTACCAGGCTGCTACCACCATGACCACGGTCGGCTTCAAAGAGGTGGTTGAACCCTTCGGGACCAGCGAGAAGCTCTTCACGATCTTCTTCGTGCTGATTGGGGTAGGTGTGGTTCTCTACACCTTGACCCTGCTGCTGGGGTTGGTCATCGAGGGTTGGATCGGCCACGAATGGGAGAGACGCAGGATGCAGAAGAAGATCGAAGCGCTCGATCATCACGCCATCGTCTGTGGCTGGGGCCGGGTTGGAAGAGCTGCCGCCATTCAACTGAGCAAGTCCGGCCAACGAGTGCTGGTGGTGGAGAGCGATGAGGACAAACTGGAGGGCTGCCCCTTCCCCTTGGTTGTTGGCGACGCCAGCCGCGACGAGGTGCTGAGACGTGCTGGGATCGAGCGTGCCTCGACCCTCGTCGCAACCCTCAACACCGACGCCCTATCGCTCTTCGTCACCCTGACCGCCCGAACGTTGAACCCCGAACTGGTGATCATCGCCCGCAGTCGAGTCGACGACACCGAGCAGAAGCTGCTTCGCGCAGGGGCCAACCGCGTGGTCAATCCGCAGCGAATCGGGGGCAGCCGGATCGCGGCCTTCGCCATGCAGCCCCACGTCACCGACTTCCTCGACGTTGCCATGCATGACGACGACGTGGAGTTCATGCTCGCGCAAGTCATGGTGCACGCCGGATCCGACATGGATGGCTCGTCGGTTCGGGCGGCACGGCTGCACGAGGGCGATGGCGCCCTGCTGCTTGCTCTGCGCAAACACGAGGGTGGCGCCTTCCGCACAAACCCCTCACCGGACGAGGTGATGCATCCTCACGATGTCGTCATCGCCATCGGGACCGACGAACAGATCGAGTCGTTGCGCCGACAGGCAGGGAGTCCACGAGCGCGTCCCGCGTGAGTGCAGGGCGATGGCGCCCAAGGAAGCGGGAATGGCGATCCCCGCCGCGTGTCGGGGCGAACCGACACAACGGCGGGGACTCACTCGCCCTCAGGCGCGCAGCGCCTTGGCCAGATCCTCGAAGGCTCCCACCAGCAGGCCCATGTCAGCAGGTGTGTGGGCCAGCGAGACCAGCCACTGCTCGTCAAGGCCTGGAGGTGTCAGGATGCCTCGGTTGACCCCCCACAACCAACTGAGCTCGGCGGCTTCGAAATCGGTGCGCTTGTAGTCGCGGTAGTTGCGCACCGGGGCGGTCGCCCAGGTGACAGCACCCTTCACGCCGAAGCCGACCGTGTGGGCAGGCAACTCATAGCGGGCGATGACCTCGTCCGTCGCGTCCAGGGCACCATCGTTGATCGCCTCGGCGGCATCCAGTGCCTCATGCGTGCAGACCTCGTCAGTCGCTGCCGCAGCAGCCATCACGAGCGGGTTGCCGTTGTAGGTGCCGAAGTGCCACATTCGCCCGTCCGTGATCGTCGACATCACATCCTTGCGCCCACCGAAGGCTGCCAGCGGCAGGCCGCCGCCGATGCTCTTGGCGAGTGTCACCAGGTCCGGGGTGATTCCGAGCCGTTGTGACGCACCCGCGTAACCGGCGGTCAGGCCAGTCTTGACCTCGTCGAAGACGAGCAGGACACCGGCCTCGTCGCACGCAGCGCGAACGCCGGCCAGGTAACCCTCGTCGGGCAGCACGATCGAGACATTCTCGAGCACCGGCTCCATCACGACAGCCGAGATCTCATCGCTGTGTTCGGCCAGCAGCGCCCGCAGTCGGTCGAGGTCGTTGTAGGGGACAACGTGCACGATGCCCGCCTCGACCTCGAAGGGGGTGACCGGAACCGGGGCATCCTCAGGTCCGGCCTCAGCGACATCGGGCTTGACCGAGACCGACAGGGCGTCGTAGCCGCCGTGGTAGCCGCCCTCGATCTTGATGATCCCGTGCTTGTTGGTGAATGCGCGGGCCGCCTTGACCGCGTACATGGTGGCTTCGGTGCCGGAGTTGGCGAACCGCAGCTGCTCCAGACCGAAACGCCGCTGGTAGCGCTCGGCGATGTCAGTGGTGCTCGGCGACGGGGTGACGAACAAGGTTCCGGTGTCCAATGCCTTGGTCACGGCCTCGACCACGGCCGGATTGAGGTGCCCCACCAACATCGACCCGAAACCCATCGACATGTCGAGCAGATCGCGACCGTCAACGTCCTTCAGCCAGGCGCCCTTGCCCGAAACGATGGCGATCGGGTGTGGATCCCAGTGCTGGAAGGAGGACGCCACACCCAGCGGCAACGGGACACTCGCCCGCTCATGGTGGGTCGCGGAACCTCCCGTGCTGGCCGAGAATCGGTCCCATTCCTCAGCCAGCAGCGCCTGCACCCGAGCAGGATCGAGCGGCGTCGACGACTCCGGTACCGTACGCCGGGTTGCGGGGTCGTTGGGCGGCCAGGTGGCCGATGCGCCGGCGGTGCTGTCAGTGTCGAGTGTCATGTGCCACAACTCCATGCGTCGGATCGAAAGGCTACGGGGATCCCAACGTACCAATTCCTCGGGTGTGAACACGTCCTTCGCTCGCACGAGGCCCCAAGGTCGGCCCCCGCCGTTCGGGTGATGTGCGCTTTGCAGGCTCATCGTTCGCGTCTGCCCTGCCGACATTGATGTGGTTCACGTTGACGGGATGGAGTATGGATTCCATGGCAACCACGGGGAAGCGACCCGCCCAAACGGCCAGTTGGGTCGACGATGACCGTTCCGAGGAGGCAGCGGACGACAGTTCACCCTTCGTCGCGTCGTTCGCGGCCTTCGTGTTCGCGCTGGGATT